>NZ_JBEXJF010000038.1:0-50376 GCF_040608935.1 Nocardioides sp. NPDC004968 | reverse complement strand
ACACAGTCCATGTCGCGCTCGATGGGACTGTGTTGGTCTCGACACGCCTCCGCCTAAAGGCTCCGGCGGCTCGACCAGCGGCGCTACTCCACCACCGAGGAGTAGGCGACGACGCCGCGCTTGAGGAGGTCCATGGTCTGCCGGGCCGTGCGGCGCAGCGGGACGTCGCCGGCGGCGTCGGCGACCTGGCCGCAGAGGTCGATGAGCTGCTTGACCCAGCGGACGAAGTCGCCGGCGGCGAGCTCGACCTCGCTGAGGACGTCGTCGAGCTCGTCGCCCTCGGCCCAGCGGTAGGCGGCCCAGGCGAAGCCGAGGTCGGGCTGGCGGAGGAAGTCGAGCTTGTGGTCGCGCTCGAGGGCGTCGAGCTGGCCCCACAGCCGGACCGTCTCGGCGATGACGTCCTTGACCCGGCCGCCGGGGAGGCGGGGCGGGGTGGCGTCGTCGGCGCGACGGGCCTCGTAGACCAGCACCGAGAGGGCGGCGGCGAGCTCGGAGGGGGTCAGGTCGTCCCAGAGGCCCTCGCGGAGCGCCTCGGCGGCGACCAGGTCCATCTCGGAGTAGAGCCGCATCAGGTGGGTGCCGCGCTCGGTGACCGTCTCGCCCTCGAGGTAGTCGAGGGCGACCAGGACTTCGCAGACCCGGTCGAAGGTGCGCGCGACGGTGTTCGTACGCGCCTCCACCCGGCGGCGCAGCGTGTCGGTGTCGCGTGACAGCTTGAACCAGCGCTCGGCCCAGCGGGCGTGGTCCTCGCGGTCGGGGCAGTCGTGGCAGGGATGCATCTTCAGCTCGCGCCGCAGCTCGGAGATCTGGGTCTCCGCCGAGCTCTTGCGCTCCTTGCGGGCGGTCGGCGACCCCTCGTAGGGCACCGGTCGCAGGTCGCGGGTCTTCTCCCGAAGCCGGGAGGCCATGTCGCGCCGCATCTGCGGGTTGCGGCCGTTGAACGACTTCGGCACCCGCAGCCGGGTCTGGGCGACGATCGGCACGTTGAAGTCCATCATCGCCAGGCGCCGCGCCTGCCGGTCCTGGGTGATCACGTAGGGACGCGGCCCTTCGGGGTCGAATCCCGGGTCGAGGACGACGGCATATCCGGCGAACTTGCCCGTCGGCACGTCGATCACGTCACCGATCTTCAGCTTCGAGAGCGAATCGATGATCTCGTCGCGTCGGTCCGAACGCCGCTCGCGGGAAGAGGACTTCTCGACGTCGGAGATCTTGCGGCGGATCGCGGCGTACGCCATGAAGTCGCCGCGGTCGCACGTCACCGCCTCCTGGTAGCCCTCGAGCGCGTCCTCCGCCTTGCGCACCTGACGGGCCAGCCCGACGACCGCCTTGTCGGCCTGGAACTGCGCGAACGACTGCTCCAGCAGCTCGCGCGAGCGCGCCCGGCCGAACTGGTGCACCAGGTTGACCGCCATGTTGTAGGACGGCCTGAAGCTCGACCGCAGCGGATAGGTGCGTGTCGAGGCGAGGCCGGCGAGCTCGCGCGGGTTGAGCCCCTGCTGCCAGAGCACGACGCCGTGGCCCTCGACATCGAGGCCACGTCGGCCGGCGCGGCCGACGAGCTGGGTGTACTCCCCCGGCGAGAGGTTGACGTGGGCCTCGCCGTTCCACTTCGAGAGCTTCTCGATGACCACCGTGCGGGCAGGCATGTTGATGCCCAGCGCGAGCGTCTCGGTGGCGAAGACTGCCTTCACCAGGCCGCGCAGGAACAGCTCCTCCACGACCTGCTTGAACGCCGGCAGCAGCCCGGCGTGGTGGGCGGCGACGCCGCGGGAGAGGCCGTCGATCCAGTCGTGGTAGCCGAGGACGTGGCGGTCCTCGTCGGGCAGGTCGGCGCAGGCCTCCTCGACGTAGGCGAAGATCTCGTCGCGCTCGTCGGGCGTGGTCAGCCGCAGGTTGGCCTGGATGCACTGGCCGACCGCGGCGTCGCAACCGACCCGGGAGAAGACGAAGTTGATCGCGGGGAGCAGGTTGTCGCGCTGCAGGGCGGTGATGACCTCCACGCGCGACGGGATCCAGACCCGCCTCCCGTTGCCCACGCGCCGGTTCCCGTTGCCCTTGCGCTTGTCCTTGGGCGTACGCCGGTCGGTCATCCGTCCGGCCGCCCAGTCGTCGCGCGCCAGCCTCATCAGCTCGCCGTTGACCGGGGCGCCCTCCTTGACGAACCCGGCCGCCGCGTCGACGTCGGAGGAGGCGAACAGGTCCATGATCCGCCGGCCGGCCATCACGTGCTGGTAGAGCGGCACCGGCCGCTTCTCCTCGATGATCGTGGTGGTCTCACCACGCACCGTGGTCAGCCACTCGCCGAACTCCTCGGCGTTGGAGACGGTCGCGCTCAGCGAGACGACCGAGACCGACTCGGGCAGGTGGATGATGACCTCCTCCCAGACCGCGCCGCGGGAGCGGTCGGCGAGGTAGTGGACCTCGTCCATGACCACGAACCCGAGGCCCATCAGGGTCTGCGAGCCCGCGTAGAGCATGTTGCGCAGCACCTCGGTGGTCATCACCACGACCGGCGCCTCGCCGTTGACGACGTTGTCGCCGGTCAGCAGGCCGACCTGGTCGGGGCCGTAGCGCTTGACCAGGTCGTTGTACTTCTGGTTGGAGAGCGCCTTGATCGGGGTCGTGTAGAACGCCTTGCGACCGGTCGCGAGCGCCAGGTGGATGGCGAACTCGCCGACGATCGTCTTGCCCGACCCGGTCGGCGCGGCGACCAGAACGCCCTTGCCTTGCTCGATCTCCTTGCACGCCTCGATCTGGAAGTCGTCGAGCCCGAAGTCGTAGAGCGAGGCAAAGTCCCGGAAGACGGGGTAGTCCTTGTCACGCTTGAAAGCGGCGTACTTCTCCGCTGGCGAGGCGTCCATGGTCCCGAGCCTATCGACCGAGGCCGACAGTCAGGCGCGCGGTGGCACGAGTACGCCGAGAGCGGACGGCACGCACTCGACATCGAGCGGCAGGGGGCCGAGGCGCTCTCCGTCGCTGTAGGCGATCACACCGGGGGCGGAGGCCTTGATCCGGCGGGCGTGGATGCGCTCGAAGGCCGGATGGGTGAGGTGCTTGGCCTGGCGTACGCCGGGGAAGACGCGCAGGAACTCCAGCCGCGAGACCGGCTTGATGAGGATGGCGTCCAGCAGGCCGTCGGCGGGGTCGCAGTCCGCCGCGATCCGCAGGCCTCCTCCGTACGACTCGGTGTTGGCGATCGCCAGCAGCATCGCCTCCTGCTCGCGAACCGTGGTCGCGCCGGTCGAGTCCTCGATCTCCAGCCGGTAGGGCACCGGCTTCCAGCTACGGATCACCGACAGCGCGGCGAGCGTGTAGCGAAGATCGCCGTGGGGCCACCTCATCGCGTTGGCCCGCTCGTTGACCGCTGCGTCGAACCCGGCGGCCAAGACCGTGGCGAACCAGGTGTCATCGCTGCGGCCGAGGTCGATGCGACGGGTGTGGTTGCCTACGACCACGTCAGCGGCGGCGAGCGGATCGACCGTCGGGATCCCGAGCGCACGCGCGAAGTCGTTGCCGGTCCCGAGCGGGACGACTCCGAGGCTGACCTCGGTCTCGGCCAGTGCCTGGACCGCGACGTGGACCATGCCGTCACCGCCGAGGGTCACGACCGTGTCGACCCCGTCGGCAGCCGCCTTCCGGGCCAGCTCGAGAGCATGCTCGGCGTCGTCACCGATCAGGTGCTCGACGACGGCCCCCGAGGCCGCCAGCCTCGCGGTGACCGCATCGAGGATCTGGTCGGCGTGGCCACGGCCGGCGGTGGGGTTGGCGAGCAGGGCGATCTGGCGCGTCACCCGGTGAAGACTAGTGGTCAGATCACCGACGGGACGTCAGGATCCCCGATCATGTCCTTGCGCTTGCTGGCCTTCCGCCTGTCATGAGCCCGGGCGATGACCTCGGAGATCCCGAAGAGGACGACCATCGGGCCGGCCATGATCGTCATCGTGAACGGGTCACCCGACGGCGTCGCGACGGCGGCGAAGACGAAGGACCCGACGATGATCCAAGCGCGGTACTTGCCCAGGGCGGCACCGGGCAGGACCCCGATCCGGTTGAGCAGGATCACGAAGACCGGGATCTCGAAGGCGATGCCGAAGACCAGCAGCGTACGGCTCAGGAAGCTGAGGTATTCGCTGAACTCGACGATGTTCGTCAGGCCGTCAGGGACGAAGGCGAACAGGATCTCCAGGCCCTTGGGCAAGGTGACGTACCCGAGCAGGACACCGAGGAGGAAGAGCGGGCCGGCGACGGCCACGAAGATCCTCGACATCTTCTTCTCGTGGGCGTGCAGGCCCGGCATCAGGAACGCCCAGATCTGGTAGAGCCAGATCGGCGCGGTGCCGATGAACGCGGCCAGGCCGCACAGCTTCAGGTAGAGCATGAAGCCGCCCGCGGCGCCGTTGACGGAGCTCAGCGAGGCAGCGCCGCCCTCCTGGTCCATCATCTTGACGGCCTGGAGGTACGGGTCCATGACCAGATCGAAGAGCTGTTCGAAGAAGAACAGCGAGACGATGAAACCGACGACCAGAGCCAGGGCAGCCTTGATCACCCGCGCGCGTAGTTCACGCAGGTGGTCGGAGAGCGCCATCCGGCCGTCGTCGCCGATGGCGTGCTTGGGGGTGCCGCTGAAGATCGCGACAACACCGGCGATGGACAAGGTCGGCCTCAGTTGCCGGAGAGGCGCTCGCGCTCGGCCTTGATCTCGGCCTCACGACGCTCGAGCTCGGCGATCCGCTCCTGCTCGGAGGCGGTCAGCTCGGCCGGCTTCTCGGCCTTGTCGCCCTTCTCCTTCTCGTCCTCGTCGCGAAGACCCTTGGTCTCGGTCTTGAAGATGCGCAGCGCCTGACCGGTGCCGCGAGCGAGCTCAGGAAGCTTGGCGGCACCGAAGACGAGGATGACGATCGCCAAGATGATGAGCCACTCGGCTCCCTGCGGCATACCGATCAATGGAGTGAACATGAACTACCTCATCTACGTCTAGGGGGAACGCCAGAAGTCTACGCGCCCGTACGGTACAGGCTGAGTGCCTGCCGCGCAGACGCGGCAAACGATTCGGTGAACTCTGTGCTCATTTGCGCCCTTCGGGCGTCGGCATCCACGCTTCGGGCGTCCTCGGCCACGAGCTCAGCGTAGGGCGCGAGCCGGAGCAGGAAGCGGGTGAGCCAGCGCTGGTCGTAGACCCGCAGTCCCACCTCGAGCCCGCCGCCGGGCAGCTCGACCGGGTCGATCACCGAGTAGTACTCACCGACCCAGCGGGCCTCGGGAGCCAGCCGCACCCGGACGACCGTGCCGTAGTCCGTACGCTCCAGCAACCCGGCCGCGTCCTCGGCGCTCGCGCCGTCCTCCGGGTCGGTGGCCACCGGAGTCGCGAGCACCTCGGCGCCCCTGATCCGGTCGAGGCGGAAGCTGCGCGGCGCCTCTGCGGTGTGGCACCAGGCGTCGAGATACTCGATGTCGCGGATCGAGACCAGCGCGCGCGGATCGATGACCCGCGATGACTCCTCGTCGCGCGCCGGGACCCAGTAGTCGATGCGTACCTGGCGACCCTGGTCGATCGCGGTCGCGATCGCGGCATGGATCTGGACGAGCGAGGTGTCGACCAGTTCCTCGCCGGGGTCGACACGCGCCGCGGCGCCCTCGGCCGCCGCCTGTTCGAGCTTGGCCAGCGTACGGTCGACGACCTCCTTGGTCGCAGCAGCCACCGCTCCGCCCCGCAGCGCACGCAGCGCGACGATCACGGCGGTGGCCTCGATCGGGGTCAGCCGCAGCTGACGGTCGAGGTAGTCGGCGTTGGAGATCCGGATGACCCGGTCGCCGTCGGGCTCGGTCAGCGAGTCGATGTCGACGTCGATCAGGTCGTCGGGGTAGCCGCCGGGCAGGCCGCACATGAAGAGCACCTGCAGGTCCTTGACCAGCTGCTTCTCCTCGACGCCGAGGTCGGCGACGGCCTTGTCGAGGCGTACGTCGTCCTCTTGGGAGTAGAGGTAGGGCACCAGCGTCAGCAGACGCCCGACCTGGCCCTTGGCACCGCTCGCACCCGTCGCACTCATCGTGCGGCTCCGTCCAGGCGCGCCACCAGCTGCTCCAGCCGCGTGCCGACCTCGCGGCGCAGGTTCTCGGGCTCCTCGACGTAGGCGTCGGGGCCATGCCCCAGCACCGCCCCGACCAGGTCGGCGGGCACCCGGGTGAGCACCACACGGTCCCAGTCGTCGCTGCCGTCGGGTCCGGTCACCCCGGACTCGGTGGAGTCAGCGGCCCGTCGCAGGGTGTAGCCGCTCCCCTGCCGCAGCAGCAGGACGGCCTTGCCCGTGGGCGGGGCCGGCGCCAGGGTCCGTGCGATATCGCGTACGTCCACCTCGGCCGGCACCTCAAAGGCGTCGAACTCACCGACTGCCCGAGCCTCCCCCAGGACGCGGGAGAGCCGGAAGATGCGGGTGTCGTCGCGGTCGACGTCGTGGCCGACGGCGTACCAACGGCCCGAGTAGCGCACCACGCCCCACGGCTGCAGTCGCCGATGTGAGGGCTCGGCCGCCCGCGACCCGCGGTAGTCGAACTCGACGATCTGCCGGTCCTGCGTCGCGGCCACGAAGACGTCGAAGGAGCCCTCCTCCGCGGCCAGCCGCGGCTGCACGATCTCCAGCGCCGAGACGTCGGTCTCGAGCCCGGCGGCGTTGAGCTTGCGTACGGCCTCCGTGGTCGCCTCCGCCATCGAGGCGTTCTCCCAGACCTTGGTGGCCAGTGCGACCACGGCGAGCTCGTCGGCCTCGAGGGTGATCGGCGGCAGCGCGAACTGCTCGGGGCTGACCCGGTAACCGATCTCGTCCTCGAAGAAGGAGTCGATCACCCCGGTCTCGATCGGCACGCCGAGGCTGCGCAGCTCCTCCTTGTCGCGCTCGAACATCTTCTCGAACGCCTCACCGTGGGACGACGGGTAGAGGACCTCGCGGATCCGCTCCTTCGACACATTGTCACGCTGCACGAGCAACATGATGAGCAGGTTCATCAACCGCTCGGTCTTACCCGCCGCCACGGTGTGTTCTCCCCCTAGAGACTCTTCTACTGCGGAGCCGGGGTGGCTTCGGCCTTGACGACGTCGATGACGAAGTAGAGCGTGCTGTTGGCCGGGATCCCCGGCGTGCCGCCCTGGCCCGGCTTCTCCTCTGCACCGTAGCCCAGCTCCGGCGGGATCTGCAGCAGAACACGACTGCCGACCTTGACGCCCTCCAGGCCGTTGGTCCAGCCCGCGACCACCTGGTTGAGAGCGAACGGCACGGCCTCCTTGCTGAAGCTCTCGTCAAAGGGCTTCTTGGCGCCGTAGGTCATGCCGAGGTAGTTGGCGGTGACCGTCTGGTCGGTGGTGATCTCCTCGCCGTCGCCCTCGGTGACGATGGCCCGCTTGAGCCCCTCGTCGGCCTTCGGCTTGGCGATGCCGGTGAAGTCGAACCCGGTCGGCTTGCCGTTCTTCTCGACGACCTTCGGGAGCTCGGAGGCGTCGACGTCCTGCGGCGTCTTGTCGGCGGCGGGCTTCACCACGTCGACGACGACCAGCAGCGTGTCGTGGTTGCCGATGCCCATCTGCGGGTTGCCGCCCTCGCCGAGCAGGTCGGCCGAGCCGACGATGGCCTCGATCCGGTCGCCGACCTTGGCGCCCTTCAGGATGGTGCTCCACGGCTTCTCCGCCGGGAGCTCCTCACCCTCGGGCGCCTGGCTCTCGTAGGCCCAGTCCTTGTCCAGAGTGGTGGCGTTGCCGATGTAGATCTTGGCGAACACGCCGCGACCCTCCGGGATCTCCTCACCCTCGCCCTCGGTCAGCGTCTTGACCTTGGGGTCCTTGGGGTAGGCGATCGCGGACTCCCACTTCAGCGTGGGCGCCTTGTCGACCGCGGCCGAGACCGTGACGCCGTCGAAGCCGGAGACGGTCTCGTCGCCGTACCCCGTCTTCTCCTCGCCGCCGCAGGCGACCAGAGCCGGAATGAGCAGGGTGACGGCCAGCGCGCTCAGCGCGTGGCGCAGACGAGGCCGAGGAGCAGTGGGCACAGTGCAAACCTTCGTGAAATAGAGATAGACGACAGCGGAGCACACCATATCCGCCCGGTGGTTACCCCGCAGCGAAGCCACCCCGGCAGGGGTGTCACATGCCGTCGATCAGCCGCTGGACGCGCTCGTCGTACGCCTTCAGCGGGTCCTTGCACAGCACGGTGCGCTGCGCCTGGTCGTTGAGCTTGAGGTGGACCCAGTCGACGGTGAAGTCGCGGCGGCGCTCCTGCGCCTTCTTGATGAACTCGCCGCGGAGCCGGGCACGGGTGGTCTGCGGCGGCACCGACTTGGCCTCGAAGATCTTCAGGTCGGTGGTCGCGCGCTTGACCGCGCCCTTCTTCTCCAGCAGGTAGTAGAGGCCGCGGTTGCGGTGGATGTCGTGGTAGGCGAGGTCGAGCTGCGCGACGCGCGCGTGGCCCAGCGGAATGCCGTGCTTGGCGCGGTAGCGGTCGATCAGCTTCCACTTGATCACCCAGTCGATCTCGCGGTCGACCAGGGAGAGGTCGTCGGACTCGATCGCCTTCAGGCCGCGCTCCCACAGGTCGAGGGCGGCGAGCATGGTCGGGTCGGTGATCTCGCGGCGGTCGACGAACTCGCGCGCCTTGGACAGGTATTCGTTCTGGATGTCGAGGGCACTGGCCTCGCGGCCGTTGGCCAGCCGCACCTTGCGGCGGCCGGTCAGGTCATGGGCGATCTCGCGGATGGCGCGAATCGGGTTCTCCATCGTCATGTCGCGCAGGACGACGCCCTCCTCGATCATCCGCAGCACCAGGTGGCAGCTCGCGATCTTGAGCATCGTGGTGGTCTCGGACATGTTCGAGTCACCGACGATCACGTGCAGGCGCCGGTACTTCTCGGCGTCCGCGTGCGGCTCGTCGCGGGTGTTGATGATCGGCCGGGACCGTGTCGTCGCAGACGACACGCCCTCCCAGATGTGCTCGGCACGCTGCGAGACCGCGAACCCGGCACCCCGCGGGGTGTGGGTGACCTTGCCGGCGCCGACGATGAGCTGGCGGGTGACCAGGAACGGGATGAGCACGTCGGCGAGCTTGGAGAACTCCCCGGCGCGGCTGACCATGTAGTTCTCGTGGCAGCCGTAGGAGTTGCCGGCCGAGTCGGTGTTGTTCTTGAACAGGTAGATGTCGCCGGCGATGCCTTCGTCGTGCAGCCGCTGCTCGGCGTCGAGGAGCAGCCCCTCCAGGATCCGCTCCCCCGCCTTGTCGTGGGTGACGACCGAGATCACGTCGTCGCACTCGGGCGTGGCGTACTCGGGGTGGGAGCCGACGTCGAGGTAGAGCCTCGCGCCGTTCCTGAGGAACACGTTCGAGCTGCGGCCCCAGCTCACGACCTTGCGGAAGAGATAGCGGGCCACCTCGTCCGGGCTCAGCCGCCGCTGGCCGCGGAACGTGCAGGTCACGCCGTACTCGTTCTCGATGCCGAAGATGCGCCTGTCCATACCTGAAACCCTAGACGGTCGGCGGTCACTCCGGAGGCGTTCAGAGGTACGACACGGCGGGGCGCGCCGTCCACCGGCACGGCGACCGCGAGCCGGCGCCGGACGGGTCGAATCTCACATCGCTCACGAAGCCGGCGACGGGGGCGGCCAGCCCTAGGATTGCGGCTCGTGCCCTCACCGCTGTCTTCGTCCTCCACCGGCAACCAGCCGGGCGTCCTCGCGGCGCTGCGTTCGCCGCGGCTGCTGCGTACGGAGGTGCTGGCGGGTCTCGTCGTCGCGCTCGCGCTGATCCCCGAGGCGATCTCGTTCTCGATCATCGCCGGGGTCGACCCACGGGTCGGGCTGTTCGCCTCGTTCACGATGGCGGTGGCCATCTCCTTCCTCGGCGGGAGGCCGGCGATGATCTCGGCGGCCACCGGCGCGGTCGCGCTGGTGATCGCGCCGGTGATGCGGGACCACGGCTATGACTACCTGATCGCGACGGTGCTCCTGGGCGGCCTGATCCAGATCGGGCTGGCGCTGGCCGGGGTGGCCCGGCTGATGCGCTTCCTCCCCCGCTCGGTGATGGTCGGCTTCGTCAACGCGCTCGCGATCCTCGTCTTCGAGGCGCAGATCGTCCACATGGTCGGCGTGCCCTGGGCGGTCTACCCGATGATCGCCGTCGGCATCGCCGTCATCGTCGGATTCCCGCGGATCAACAAGGTGATCCCGGCCCCGTTGGTAGCGATCGTCGCGCTCACCGCCTTCACCGTCATCGGCGCGGTCGACGTGCCGAACGTCGGCGACCAGGGCAAGCTGCCCGACAGCCTGCCGACCTGGTTCCTCCCCGACGTACCTCTCACCCTCGACACCCTTCAGATCATCGCCCCCTACGCCCTCGGCATGGCGCTGGTCGGCCTGCTCGAGTCGCTGCTGACCGCCAAGCTCGTCGACGACATCACCGACACCCACTCCGACAAGACCCGCGAGGCCGGCGCCCAGGGTCTGGCGAACCTGATCACCGGCTTCTTCGGCGGCATGGGCGGCTGCGCGGTGGTCGGTCAGACGATGATCAACGTGAAGGTCTCCGGCGCCCGTACGCGGCTGTCCACCTTCCTCGCCGGCGTCTTCCTGCTCATCCTGGTCGTCGGCTTCGGCGACACCGTGGCGCTGATCCCGATGGCCGCCTTGGTCGCGGTGATGATCATGGTCTCGGTCAGCGCCTTCGACTGGCACTCGGTCCGGCCCGCCACCCTGCGGCGGATGCCGCTCTCGGAGACGGTGGTGATGCTCACGACCGTTGCGGTCACCGTCGCGACCCGCAACCTCGCGATCGGCGTCATCGTCGGGGTCCTGGTGGCGATGACCCTCTTCGCGCGCCGCGTCGCCCATCTGACCCACACGCACCGGGAGCTCGTCGAGGACGCCGACGGCAGCATGAGGGCCGTCTACCGGGTCACCGGCGAGCTCTTCTTCGCCTCCAGCAACGACCTCTACACCCAGTTCGAGTACGCCGACGACCCCGACGAGATCGTCATCGACCTCTCCGACTCCCACATCTGGGACGCCTCCACGGTCGCGACCCTCGACGCGATCACCCACAAGTACGAAGCCAAGAACAAGTCAGTACGCATCGTCGGCCTCAACGCCTCCAGCGCCGACCGGCACGAGCGGCTGACCGGTCAGCTCAGCGGTCACTGACCTCCGCGCGCAGAACTCGTGTCGCCGACGATGTAGAGATCGGCGCGCCAGCCTCGTTCCCTCGTCGAAGGCACCCGCCACAACGACGAGCACAGTACGAGGATGGCAGTCATGACACACCTGTTGAAGTTCGACCACGTCGGCATCACCGTCGCCGACATCGACCTGGTCACGGAGTTCTTCGTCGGCCTGGGCCTGGAGATCGAGGGACGTACGTTCGTCGAGGGCGAGTTCATCGACACCGTCTGTGGGATCCCCGGGGCACGCTGCGAGGTCGTGATGCTGCGTCCGCCGGGTGGCGACACCACCCTCGAGCTCGCCCGGTTCGTACGTCCCGACCACGTGCCCGGCGCGCCTGAGGCGATGGCCAACATGCTGGGCCTGCGCAACGTCTGCTTCCAGGTCGACGACCTCGACGTGGTCCTCGCGGCCATGGCGGAGAAGGGCTACGGGCTGGTCGGCGGAGTCGGCGTCTACGAGGACGTCGTGCGAATGGCGTACGTGCGCGGGCCCGAGGGCATCGTCGTCTCGCTCTCGGACCAGATCGGCTGACACCTGAGATGCGACGTGGGAGTGCTGCGGTCACCTGGTGACCTCAGCACTCCCAGGTCTCTGGACTCAGTCGATCGGCGGGGCGATCGGCGGCTCGCCGTCGTCGTCGGCCGGCGGGGCCAACGGCGCGTCGCTGACCGGCTTCTCCGCGGGCTTCTCCGTCGGCTTGTCGGCGGGCGGCTCGACGGCGGCCGGCTCGACCTCCGGGGTCGCGACGGCAGCGCCGAGGATCTCGAGCAGCGTCGCCGGCCGGATCCTGCGGAACTTGCGCGGCTGGGTGCGGTTGCGGTCGAGGACCGCGACCTCGAGGTCCTTGGCGGCGATCTCGCGGTCGTCGGTGTCGGTGTGGCCGAGCGCCGCCACCGCCAGCTTGATGGCGTCTTCGAGCGAGGCACCCTCGGTGTAACGCTCCTTGAGGTAGCCACCCACAGCCTCGGCGGCGCCACCGATGGCGGCGAAGCCGTGCTCGTCGACGACCTGGCCGTCGTAGGTGAGCCGGTAGAGTTGGTCGTCCTCGGCGGAGTCACCGATCTCACCGACGAACAGCTCGACCTCGTAGGGCTTCTCCCCACCCGAGGAGAAGATCGTGCCGAGGGTCTGGGCGTAGGCGTTGGCCAGGCCACGGCCGGTGACGTCGCGCCGGTCGTAGGCATAGCCGCGCATGTCGGCCAGCCGCACCCCGGCGATGCGAAGGTTCTCGAACTCGTTGTAGCGCCCGACCGCCGCGAAGGCGATCCGGTCATAGATCTCGCTCACCTTGTGCAGCGCCGCCGAGGGGTTCTCGGAGGCGAACACGATGCCGTCGGCGTACTGCAGCGAGACCAGCGCCCGACCCCGGGAGATGCCCTTGCGCGCGAAGTCCGCGCGGTCGCGCATCAGCTGTTCGGGAGAGACATAAAAAGGAGTGCTCATCGGCCACCCTCCAGCTCGGCGATGGGACCGTCGGGCCGCTGCAGCCTCCCGGTGATGACGGCCTCGGCAACCGCCGCGACGTCGGCGTCGGGCAGAGTGCGCCCACCGTCGGCGGTGATCACGTGGACCAGCGGGAACAGCTTGCGGGACAGGTCCGGGCCGCCGGTGGCCGAGTCGTCGTCGGCCGCGTCGTAGAGCGCCTGGACCAGGACCGCGACCAGCGTGGCCTCGTCGAGGTCGGCCCGGTAGAGCTTCTTGAGGGCGCCCTTGGCGAACAGCGAGCCGGAGCCGACGCCGGAGTATCCGGTCTGCTCGTAGCGGCCGCCGGTCGGGTCGTACCCATAGATCCTTCCTTCGCCGGCCTCGGGGTCGAACCCGACGAAGAGAGGCACCACGACCAGGCCCTGCATGGCCATCGGGAGGTTGCCCCGGACGAGGGCGGAGAGCCGGCTGGCCTTGCCCTCGATCGAGAGCGTGGTGCCCTCGATCTTCTCGTAGTGCTCCAGCTCGGTCTGGAAGAGCTTGACCAGCTCGACCGCGAGCCCCGCGGAACCGGCGATGCCGACCGCGGAGTATTCGTCGGACGGGAAGACCTTGCGCATGTCGCGCTCGGCGATCAGGTTGCCCTGGGTCGCCCGCCGGTCACCCGCGATGATCACGCCACCGGGGAAGGTGGCCGCGACGATCGTGGTGCCGTGCGGGGCGATGTCGCTCAGATTGCCCGGAACGGCGTCGCGTCGCGGGAGCAGCTCCGGGGACTGGGCCGTCAGAAAATCGGCAAAGGACGAGGTGCCCGGCGTCATGTAGGCAGCCGGGATACGGGATTCGGACATCTACTACTGCCCGCCCTTCTGGATGAAGGACTTCACGAAGTCCTCGGCATTGGTCTCCAGGACGTCGTCGATCTCGTCCAGGATGTCGTCGACGTCGGAGTCAAGCGCTTCCTTGCGCTCGTTCACATCGGTCTCGGGCGCGGTCTCGACGGACTCCTCCGTCTCGGAGGACTTCTTCGGCTGCTTCTGCTCCTGTGCCATGTCTTCAACCTATCCACTAGCACCGACAAACCTGAGGAAACAATGCCCGATTTCGCTACGGGAGGAAGCAGAAGTCGAACGTTGGGCCGAGATGTGGCACGAGTCGCGATCGAGCTCAGGAACCGGTCAGCCGGTTGAAGAGGTCGACGGCGGTCTCGGAGGAGTCGAGCAGGCCACCGACGTGCTTCTTCGTGCCGCGCAGCGGGTCGATGGTCGGCACCCGCTGCAGCGACTCGCGCCCGGGCAGGTCGAAGATGACCGAGTCCCAGCTGGCCGCGGCGACGTTCTCGGAGTACTTCTCCAGGCAGCGGCCGCGGAAGTAGGCCCGGGTGTCGGTCGGCGGCTCGTGCATCGCCTTCTCCACCAGGTCGTCGGTCAGCAGGCGCTGGATCCGCCCGGCACGGACGAGACGCTGGTAGAGGCCCTTCTCGGGCCGGATGTCGGCGTACTGCAGGTCGATCAGGTGGAGCTTGGGGTCGTCCCACTCCAGACCGTCGCGGTCGCGGTAGCCAAGGAGCAGCTTGTACTTGGCCACCCAGTCGAGCTCGGTGGCGCACTCCATCGGGTCGCGCTCGAGGCGGTCGAGCACCGACTCCCAGCGCTCCAGGACGTCCTTGGTCTGGTAGTCGGCGTCGGAGCCGTAGCGCTCCTCGACGAACTTCTTGGCCAGGTCCAGGTACTCCATCTGCAGCTGGACACCGGTCAGCTTGCGACCGTCCTTGAGCGTGATCAGCGTCTTCAGCGACGGGTCGTGGGAGACCGCGCGCAGCGCCGAGACCGGGCCGTCGACGCTGAGGTCGCGGGTGATGTAGCCGTCCTCGATCATGGCGAGCACCAGCGACGTACTCCCGAGCTTGAGGTACGTCGAGATCTCCGCGAGGTTGGCGTCGCCGAGGATCACGTGGAGGCGGCGGTACTTCTCCGGGTCGGCGTGGGGCTCGTCGCGGGTGTTGATGATCGGCCGCTTGAGCGTGGTCTCCAGCCCGACCTCGACCTCGAAGAAGTCGGCGCGCTGGGAGATCTGGAAGCCGTGCTTGGGGCGCTCCTGGCCGATCCCGACCCGCCCGGCGCCGGCGAAGACCTGCCGGGAGACGAAGAACGGGGTCAGATGCTTGACGATGTCGGCGAACGCGGTCGAGCGGCGCATGAGGAAGTTCTCGTGCGCACCGTAGGAGACACCCTTGTTGTCGGTGTTGTTCTTGTAGAGGTGGATCTGCGGGTTGCCCGGTAGCCGCGCGGCCGCGCGGGAGGCGTCGAGCATCACCTGCTCACCCGCCTTGTCCCAGCGCACCGCGTCCAGCGGGTTGGTCACCTCGGGGCAGGAGAACTCCGGGTGGGCGTGGTCGACGTAGAGCCGCGCACCGTTGGTGAGGATGACGTTGGCCAGCCCCAGATCCTCGTCGGTGAGCTGGCTGGGATCGGCCACCTGCCGCGACATGTCGAAGCCGCGCGCGTCGCGCAGCGGCGACTCCTCCTCGAAGTCCCAGCGCGCTCTCCTCGCCTTCAATGTCGAGGATGCGTACGCATTGACGACCTGGCTCGAGGCCACCATCGGGTTGGCCTGGGGCTGTCCGGCCACGGAAATTCCGTATTCGACCTCCGTGCCCATCACCCGTCGTACGCTCATGCCTGCAAGGCTACCGGCCACGTGCACGAAGGCACGTGAGCATCCACACGCCACGCTGAGGTTTGCCCGAGGTTGTTCGGCTGGGCGGCACCAGGAGGAGACCGCTAGTGAAACGCCATGTCCGGGGGTATGTCGTCGGCGGAAGCGGGTCATGGTGAGGTTGGGCCATGGGAACTCCTGAGATCCGGCGGGCCACCGCCGACGACCTCGACGACATCTTCTCGATCTGCCTGCTCACCGGGGCATCGGGCGAGGACGCCACCGAGTTCTACGACGACCCCCGACTGCTGGGGAACATCTACGCCGCTCCCTACATCGTGCTGCGTCTCGGGCTCGGGTTCGTGGCGGTCGACTCCGAGGGCGTGGTGGGCTACGTCGTCGGCACCCCGTTCACCCGCGCCTTCGAGAAGGAGTGCGAGGAGGACTGGTGGCCCGCGCTCCGCGTGGTCAACCCCGATCCGGGGCCTGATCACGACCGGAACGACTGGAACGCCCGGCTCCGCTCCCAGATCCACCGCCCGCCGCGGATGCTGGGTGAGATCCTCAGCGAGTTCCCGGCACACCTGCACATCAACCTGCTCCCCCGCGCCCAGGGCCAAGGCGTCGGCAAGGAGCTGATCGGGATGATGCTCGGCGCCTTCCACGTCGCCGGCGTACGCGGCGCGCACCTCGGCGTCGCCGCCGGCAACACCCGCGCGATCGGGTTCTACCGGCGCATCGGCTTCACCACGCTCGTCGAGGGCGAGGATTCGATGCTGCTCGGTGTCCAATGGACCGGCGAGATGGAAGAGTGATCTCCCATGGGCCTCTGGGAAGCGCGGGTGGTGCCACACATCGTGGACCGCACCTGCGGCATCGCGCAGCTCGAGCCACTGCGCGAGCAGGCCTGTGACGGCCTCCGCGGCCAAGTCGTCGAGATCGGCTTCGGCAGCGGGAGCAACATCGGCCTCTATCCACCGTCGGTCACCGAGATCATCGCCGTGGAACCCTCCGACGTCGCCTGGCAGCTCTCGGCCACGCGCCGTTCGGGATCATCGGTCCCGGTGAGCCGCGTCGGCCTCGACGGCGCCCAACTCCCGCTCGCCGACGCCTCGGTCGACACGGGGCTGGTCACCTTCTCGCTGTGCACCATCCCCGACGTCGCCGGCGCCCTGGCCGAGCTGCGCCGCGTCCTGCGCCCCGGCGGCACCCTCGGCTTCCTCGAGCACGGCCTCTCCCCCGATCCCGGCGTCGCCCGCTGGCAGCACCGCCTCGACGGCCTCCAGCAGCGCCTCTTCGGCGGCTGCCACCTCGCCCGCGACATCCCGCGGCTCGTCGAGGCCGCCGGCTTCACCCTCGACCGTCTGGAGCAGTCCTACCTCCCCGGCCCGTCACTCTCGCGGCCGTGGGGGTATCTCTCGGTCGGGCGTGCCGTTCCTTCGTAAAGGTATGCAGGTCAAGGCTCACATCCCCGGCGGAGCTCCGCCCGGGATGTGTTACTTCGTCTGCATACCTTTCGACAGGTTCAGCGCGCGGCGTACGCGTGCGGCGGTCATCGCGGCGTCGGCGAAGTCGCTCCAGATCAGGCGGATCATCGAGAAGCCAGTGATCTCGCGCAGCTCGTCCTCGCGCCGCTTCTCTGCGAAGACGACGTCGCCGGGATCCTGGCCCGGCTCGAGCAGGCGACCGTACTTGATCCGTCCGTCGAACTCGCCCAGCAGCCCGTACTCGGGCCAGGCCCAGTCGGTCACTCCCGCGATCGAGCCGTCGGCTCGACGCACCTCGTATTGAAGCTCCGGCTGCGGTAGGCCGAAGGAACGGAACAGATGCTTGCCGCGCGACTCTCCGATCGAGCCCGACCTTCCGTCCGCGAACGGAACCAGACCTCTCACTCGGTGCATGAACGGCCAGTGCTGCATGATCTCGTACGCCGCATCCAGGCGGTCTCGATCGAACGTTCCGCTCCGCAGCCCGGCGTCGAGCAGGCACCACGCGGTCTCCGTGTCGACGCGAGATGCCGCTTCGAGCACGCATCGCTCCGGAAGCACCGCCTTCATCCGGTCGGCCTCCACCACCTCATGGCCCAGGCTGAAGCCTTCGTGATGGACGACGTCACCTTCGATCCTGCCGGCGCCGCCGTCGAGACGGGTGACGTGAACCCGGTCGAGCGGCAGGTTCCAGACGTCGATGCCGTGGGCGACCACGCCTGAGGCATGGCTCAGCGCAGCAGAGTCGCCGAGCGAGCGCATCACCGCCCGAGCCCTGACCTGATGCTGTGCCACCGGGTCGAGCTCGAGCCACATGGCGCCCGGCGCGTACGCACCGCGGCGAATCCGGTGCCACTCGCCCGAACGTGCCATACGAGTGATGTCCCGCTTCGCGTATCCCACCTCCAGCGCCATCTGGGTGGTGAAGAAGCCGTCTCGCTCGATGAAGTAGTGAAGTGCATCCATGGCCGCAACCCTCACGCGGCGGTTCGAGGCGGGAAAGCCCAATTCCCTCGCCCTGTGGATAACTCCCGATCGAACCGGAGTTTGGACGGCCGGTGGCACAGGCGCACGTCGTGTTCCTTCGTCAAGGTATGCAGGTAAAGGCGCACATCCCCAGCGGAACTCCGCACGGGATGTGTTCTTTCGTCTGCATACCTTGACGGAGGAACACCCAGCGCCTCAGCGCTTACGCGTACGCAGCGCGTGGGCGACGTTGACGCCGACGAGGCCGACCCAGGAGATCACCAGGGCACCGAGGTTGTCGGTGACGCCGAGGGTGATGCTGATCGGGATGCCGGCGACGGCCGAGCCGGCGCCCAGGACGAACTGGAAGACCGAGGTGCGCGACTCGTTGCGCTCGGCGAGAGTACGGGCGGCGGCGGTGGTGCCCACCCGCTCCTGGACGGTCTTCTCGATGCGGTCGGCGAAGCCGGCTACCAGCTCCGCGTCGAACGCATCGCCCAGCTCATGGCGGGTCTCCAGCCCTGCCTCGATGTCCTTGCGCGCCATCTCGTCTGCCACGTCGATCAACCTTAGGGGATCAGATGCCGGGGTCGATGTCCCCGACGTTGTGCTGAATGTTGGTTCGCTCGGTTCGACCGGACAGCGCCGCGACCAGCGCCACGACAGCTGCCACCACGACGACTACGACGAGTGCCACTACTCCGGCCGCGATCAGCAACCACGCTGCCATCTGGCTCCCCAATCTCACCGGCGCGCGAACGCTCAAACACTAGCCCGCGAGCCGCCCACCCGCAGCCGAATAGACGCCGCTACCGGCTTCAGAGGACCACGACGAGCTTCCCGCTGGCCATGCCCTCCTCCATCCGCCGGTGGGCCTCGCGGATCCCGTCGAGGTCGTAGGTCGTGTCGATCGGCACCACCGCACGACCGGCCGCCACGTCGTCGAGGAATCCCTGAAGAACGTGGGCCGGGAGATCGTCGGCCTCCCCGGCGTACGCGGTGAGCCGAACACCTGTGGGGAGATAGTCGATCGGGTAGAACTCCTGGACGGTCCATACGTTCGAGAGCATCCCGGTGAAACAGACCGTGCCGTGGACGCGGGTGGACCGTAGCGTGTCGGGGAGCGTCGGCGTTCCGATCAGCTCGATCGCGCCGTCGACCCCTTCAGGAAGCAGGCGCCGCACCTGGGCCGCGACGTCGCCGTCGTCGACCAGTACGTCATCGACCCCGATCGCCTCGAGGGCCTCGGCCTTGGCCGCGCTCCGGGTCGTGGCGAGGACGCGAAGACCACCCCGCTTGGCGAGCACAGCTGCCGCCATCCCGACCGAGGAGGTGCCGCCTCGGATGAGAAGGCTCTGACCAGGCTCGATGTCGACTCCGACGGTCAGGGAGCCGTACGCCGTCTGCAGCATCTCCGGCACGGCCCCCAACGTCGCCCAGTCGAGGTCGGAGTGGAACGGGATGACCTGTGCGGCGGGGACGCAGGTGTATTCGGCGTAGCCGCCGTCGAACGTACGTCCCATCCCACCCATCATCGTCATCACCTGCTGCCCGGGCTCGAACTCACCGCTCGGCGCGAGATCCACGACGCCGGTGGCTTCGATGCCCAGCACGCGCGGGTACGTCACCGAGTCCCCCGCGAGCCCCAGTCGGGTGTGCAGCTCCGAGCGGTTGAGCCCGAACGCCTTGACCCGGATCCGCACCCAGCCCGGCTCAGGCTCCGGGACAGGCACGTCCCGGACCTGCAGGGCCTCCACCGGTCCGGGCGCCTCCAGCACAACAGCTCGCATGGTCTCGCTCGAGCTCATGAGTCGATCTCCTCTCTGATCCAGGCCCTCTCGGCGGCACTGGTGGCACGGGCGGTCAGCAGCAGCCCGCGACGGTAGGGGTCGCCGACCTCTTCGGCCCGGACCGGGCGGTCACCGTCGTAGAAGAAGCTCGCCGGCGTCTCCAGGAACTCCAGTCGCCGGCGCAGGACCGCATGCCGATCGGCACGGTCCGGCAGCAGCGACAAGAAGGTGAGCACGACGAAGAACCGGCTCGCGTCGGTGATGTCGTGGCCGTCGGCGGTGCGAATCGCTTCGAGCAGATGAGCCCGCCCGGCATCGGTGAGAGTGAGCGTGTGCCGACCGGCCCGACCACGCCCCGACGCCAACTTCTTGACCACATGGCCGTTGCGCTCGAGCCGGTCGATCGCAGGATAGAGCGTGCCATCGCTGACGCGGCGAGTGTGGCCGTACAGCTGCTCGATCTTCCGTCGCAGCTCGTAGCCGTGCTGGGGCCCATCGGCCAGGAAGCCGAGGACCATGACGTCGACGATGCTCACACGGCGGAACAATACCTCGAATCGAGGTATTGTTCCATCAGTCCGACTCCCCGGGCAGCCCACGATCGAGTCTCGCTCGGTCGGCAGGACTTCCGACGACGGCGGGCAGCGCGCCTACCGCTTGGGCTGGCCGAGAGCCATGGGTGGCGTATTGCCAGCCGTGGCGCCCTCGGCGTACTGCGGCGTGACCACGAAGACGAACTCGTACACGTGGTCGTTGGAGAGCTCCTCGGAGACGTAGGACTCGCCGATTCGGATTCCGTTGCGCATGAGTAGTTCTTGGTGGGCCGGGAAGGCCGTCCAGTCATTGTTGACGGAGTTCCCCAGAACCTCGAGTGCCCAGGTGTCGCTGCCGACCATTGCAGGTCTGAACTGTGCGAGCCAGCGTGCTTCGCGCAGGTAGATTCCAGGCAGGCCGGAGGCGCCTTCCCACCGGCGGATGTCGGCCTCGTCTCGGGTCTTGAGGAGCTCGTTCCATCCGGTGTGGAAGAGGAGGGCATCTCCGGGCTCGATCTGGGAGATCCCGCCGAACTCCATCGCCTGCTCGATGTCTTCGACCGTGATTCGGTAACCCTCGCGGAGCAGCGGCTTGTTGTTGGCTGCGGGTTCGGCGAGGTCGGAGGTGGCGTTCTGCGCCAGCTTGACCCCGAGAATGTCGAGCAGCACGCCCCGGGTTGCGATCGGCCCCATGTGTTCTGACCCGAGCTTGGTCGTGCCGTGGCTCTTCGCGATCTCGGGCCCGCGGTGTCCGTTGTAGAAGTACTCCCCTGCCCCGATGTGGTTGAGGTTGTCCAGCTGGGAACCGATCTGATAGGTCGTTGCAAGCGGCGCGGGGTGCTTGTTGGAGGCGAACCCCTGGAATCGCTCCTCGTGAATGCTGAGCTTGTTCTCGCCGAGTGGGTCGACCCCGACGAGGACGCCTCCGTCGTCGATGAACCCGGGCGGCGGCTCGTAGCCGGCGATGGTGAGCCGCTGTTCGTAGTTGCGGGGCGGGTTGGTCTTGAAGGCCGGGAACCCGTTCCACATGAGCTCGCCCAGGTTGTACGTCTTGACCGGTCGGTGTCGCTTCAGCAGGCCGACCGTGGCAGCGGTCTTCAGGTCGGTGACCTCGTTGAAGCTGCCTCGCTGGTCCTCAGGGCCGTACGGTCCAGGTGCCCAGTGGGACAGCTTCGAGGGATCGGCGTAGTCGAACGGGATGTCGTCGAAGTCCTGCGTCGTCGAGGGTCGCCTCGCCCGGGCCGACGGCGTCGCCGCTGCCGCGCCCGCGTCAGCGTGGGTGCCGAGGGCTGCGGCCGCGCCGACGGCACCCGCCATTCGAAGGGCGTCACGACGGCTGGGGCGGTGCTTGTCCAGGTAGTTGGTCAACAGTGCGGGGTTCACGATGAGTGCCTTTCGTCGCGAGATGGTCGGGTGATGTCAGGCCTCGTCGAGCACCCGGTCGTGGCGAAGCGAGGACCGCGCCGTCTCCTTTGCGGTGAGCACTGCCGCCAGAGTGAGCACGGCGGCGATCGTCACGTAGACGGCAACGGCGGTCGTGTTGGGGGTCTCGACGTCGCCGAGAAGCTTCAGGGCGATGATCGGCGCGAGTGCTCCGGCGAAGATCGAGGCCAGCTGGTAGCCGACCGAGGCCCCGGTGTAGCGCACCGAGGTGCCGAACAGCTCGGAGAAGAACGCCGCCTGCGGTGCGTACATCAGTGCGTGCAGCAGCAGACCCACGACCACGGCAAGGATGATCTTGGTGTCGTCCTTGCTGCCGATCAGGTCGAAGAACACCCAGGACCATGCGGCGACGCCGATCGCGCCGATGATGTAGAGCGGGCGCCGACCGACCCTGTCGGAGAGTGCTCCGATGATCGGGATCGCGACGAAGTGGACGACAGAGGCGAGCAGCAGCGCCTGGAGGATGGGGCCCTTCTCCCCGCCGGCGTAGTCGACCAGGTAGGTGATCGAGATGATCGTGAAGATGTAGTAGGAGATGTTCTCGGCCAGCCGCATGCCCATCGCCACCAGCACCTCACGCGGGTACTTGCGGATCACCTCGAGCAGCGGCATGTGGTTCGCCTCAGCCTTCTTGTGGCTCATCTCGGCCCGCGCTTCCGCATAGACCGGAGACTCCTCGATCTGCAGCCGCACCCACAGTCCGACGCCGACGAGTACGGCGCTGAGGAGGAACGGAATCCGCCAGCCCCAGGCGTTGAACGCGTCGTCGGACTGCATCATGGCCAGCAGCCACAGCACCCCGGTGGCGAGCAGGTTGCCCAGCGGTACGCCCGCCTGGACCCAGGACGACCAGAACCCGCGGTGGGTGTCCTTGCCATGCTCGGCGACCATCAGCACCGCGCCACCCCACTCGCCACCAACGGCAAACCCCTGCAGGAGTCGGCACGCCAGCAGGAGCAGAGGCGCAGCCAGCCCGATGGTGGCGTACGTCGGCAGCAGCCCGATCGCGATGGTGGACAGGCCCATCATCATCAGCGAGAAGACGAGCATCTTCTTTCGGCCGACCTTGTCGCCGAAGTGGCCGAAGACGATGCCGCCGAGCGGCCGGGCGACGAAGCCCAGCGCGTAGGTGCCGAAGGCGAGCAGGGTTGCCGTGACCGGCTCGGACTCGGGGAAGAACAGCTTGCCGAACACGAGCGCGGCCGCGGAGCCGTAGAGGAAGAAGTCGTACCACTCGACGGCGGTGCCGACCAGGGAGGCGAAGACGACTCTGACGACGCTGACCGGTCGCTTGCTCATCGGGGGCGAACTCACGTCAGGGGTGTTGAGGTTGGACATGTGACTCTCTCTTCGAGGGCGGGTGGGAGTAGGTCGGTGAATGCGTGGGTCGCTCACGGCTCATCGAGGACGATCACCTGGCGTACGGCGTCGCCGTTCGCGAGTGCGTCCATGGCGGCATTGATGTCATCGAGCCGGATCCGACTGATCAATTTCTCGACAGGCAGCCGTCCGCTCCGCCACCACTGGACGAAGCGCGGGATGTCCCGTGAGGGAACAGCCCAGCCGAGGTAGCAGCCGAGGACTGTGCGCGACTCCATGGTCAGCGTGAGCGGTGAGATCTCGCTGCGCGCCTCAGCTCGGGGAAGCCCGACAGTGACGGTGCGGCCGCCCGGAGCGGTGGCGGCGTAGGCGGTTTCGAAGGCACGGGCGTCACCAGCGCACTCGAGGACATGGGAAGCCGTGATGCCGAGCTTGGCCACTTCCGTAGCGGTGTAGACAGCGTCGGCCCCCAGCTCGCGGGCGAGCTGCAGCTTGTCGAGGTTGTTGTCCACTGCGATCACTTCGCCCGCGCCCTGCGCCGCTGCCGCCAGCAGTGCTGCCATGCCGACACCGCCGAGGCCGACGATCATGACGCTGTCGCCCGCGGCCGGCTGAACGGCGTTGAGAAGCGCGCCGCCGCCGGTCAGCACGGCACAGCCGAGGATCGCGGCCACGTCGGGAGGCACGTCGTCATCCACCGGCACCACCGAGGCACGGTCGACGACGGCATGGGTGGCGAAGGCCGAGACGCCGAGGTGGTGGTGCACCACGTCGCCGTCCCGGGTGAGCCGCTGGGCGCCGGACAGGAGAGTGCCGGCGGCGTTGGTGGCCGAGCCACGTTCGCAGGGCATCCGGCCATTCGTGTCGCAGGTAGAGCACTCCTGGCAGCGCGGCAGGAACACCATCACGACCCGCTGACCGATGCGGAGGTCCCCGACGTCGGCACCGACCGCCTCGACACGTCCGGCTGCCTCGTGACCGAGCAGCATGGGGACCGGCCGTGGGCGATTTCCATCGACAACAGAGAGGTCGGAATGACAGACGCCCGCGGCCTCGATCCGGACCAGCACTTCGGAGGGGCCCGGAGGTGCGAGGTCGAGGTCGGTGATGGTGATCGGGCGCGACTGCGCATAGGGGCGCTGACGCCCAAGCTCTTCCAGAACGGCTCCGGTGATCCGCACGTTGGCCTCCTCGGCTTCTTTGGGTGATGCCGGTCACGCTATGCCCGCACCAACCACCGGACCTATGGGCACGGATCCATGTGCATGGGAGGCTTATGTGCATGGATGCCATGTCATCGCGCTCCCGAGAGGACCTGCTCAGGGTTCTTCTGGACACCGCTGCCGACCTCACCGCGCTTCGAGACGTCGAGGCAGTGCTCCAGGCGATCGTTCGCCGGACTCGCGCGATCGTCGGTTCGGACATGGCGTACGTGAGCCTGAACGACGCCGGACGGCGGGAGACCTACATTCGCGCATCCGAGGGTGTGGCCACCGCTGCGTACCGGACGATCCGGATGCCGCTTGGCACCGGGGTGCTGGGCCAGGTGGCCACCGGGCTTGCGCCGTACCAGACGGCTGACTACCTCACCGACGACACCATCAAGCACCTGCCCGAGGTCGACGAGGTGGTCCGGGCCGAAGGTGTGTACGCGATCATGGGGGTTCCGCTGACCGTGGTCGGCCGCGTGATCGGGGCCCTCGTCGTCGCCGAGCGCCGCCCTCGGAGCTTCAGCGCCGAAGAGGTCGACATCGTGGACTCGATCGGCACCCACGCCGCGGTCGCGCTCGACAACTCGATGCGGTTCGAGGCGACCGAGCGGCTCGCTGAGGACCTGGGGCGTCAGCAGGAGCGCAGCGCCGAGGAGCTCGCCGTGATCACCGACGTGCTCGACCTCGACCGTCGACTCATGGATGCCGTGATGGTGGCCCCCGAAGTACATCGGATCCTGAGAATGGGTCGGTCCGCGCTGGGTTGCGACCTCCAACTGCTCGATCCCGAGGGCAGAGTCGTCGTCACTGCCACCGAAGACAGCACCGCTGCCGAGAACATCCCACCGTTGCCATCGGCCACGGTCGTCCCCGTCACCGCCGCAGCCGAGCATCTGGGCAGCATCGTCGCGCCGGTGGTCCTCTCAGATCACGACGTCACCCTTCTCGAACGGGTCGCTGTCCACGTCACGCTCGCGATGCTCTTCGCCCGAGCGCAGGAGGACACCGAGCTGCGCCTGCAGTCGGAGCTGCTCGACGACCTGCTGGAAGGACGCGTCGCGGCACGCGAGCGCATCGAACGTCGCATGCACCACTGGGGTCTGCGCCCCACAGACGGTCTCTTCACCGTCGCGATCGAGGCTCCGATGGGCGAGGCCCGGCGCCGACTGCAGACGATGAGGACCGCAGGCGTACGCGGCGCGATGATCGTCCATCGCGACCACGTCTGCATCCTGACCTCCGACCCACGCTGGCGTTCGAGCCTGACCCGCCTGTACACGGAGCGAAACTGGCCATTGCGCGCCGGCTTCGGTGGGCCGAGCACCGACGTCCGCGCGATCGCCGATGCCCACCGCTCAGCCGAGCTCGCCCTCAGCTCACTGACGACCCTGGGACGCGAGGGCGTGATCGACGGGTCAGAGCTCGGAATGCTCGGAGCTCTCCTCGACCTCGATCGCCGCGGTCACCTGCCACGTGGCCTCACAGCCATCATCGATCCACTCCTCGACTACGACGCCGCCCGAGGCACCGACCTGGCTCACACGGCATTCCACTACCTCGAGACCGACGGCAACATCGCCCGCACCTCTCAACTACTCCATGTGCATCGGAACACCATCCGCCAACGACTCGAGCGGATCACGACCCTGCTCGGTGCCGGCTGGGACGCCTCCCCCCGTCGTCTCGAGATCCACCTTGCTCTCCGCGTGCTCCAAGCGCGCGGCGACCTCGGCTGATCCGAAGCTGCCGGGCAGCCGGCAGAGGATCGGCCAGCGCCGAGCAGTTCCGCGTGCCCGCAGCGCATAAACCCTATGCGGGTCTGGTCTTGGACGTCGCAGCGCAACGGGCATCAGGGTGGACGGCAATCAGGCCGCGTTGGACGGCCTGCGGCGCTCTGGAGGAGTTCCATGATGTCTACCCGATTCATCGCAGCAGGCTTGTGCGCGGCCGTCGTTGCGGCCTGCATCACGTTCGTACCGTCGAACTCGCCGGCCGCCGCGGCGGGAACGGCCGTGCCCGGCGACCCCTTGACCGGCGACGGCGCGGTGGTGCGCGCCGTACTGACCGCCCGCGATCTCGCCTCTGCGACGCCGACGGCAACCGTGGCCGACAGCGCCTTCGCACTCCCCGCGAACGCGGCGCCTCCGTCTCACGAGTTCCAAGGAGCGCTGACGCTCAAGGGCCTGGCCACCGCTGGTGGCATCTCGGTGATCCGCGACCCGTACCGCTACAGGTCGATCGCGACTGTGCGGCACCTGCCTGAGATGACGCTGCCCTTCGTCCAGAACGGCAGTCATCTGATCCCGGCGAAGCGCGGCCTCCAGATAACCGGCAATCCGAGCTGGAACTACATCGTGAGTCCTGGCCGGGCCTGGGACGAGGATGGTGACGGTGGTAAGACCCGGGCCGCGTTCCCGTTCGCCCTGGTGGAGCGGAACGCGAACTGTGTGCACAACGGGGTGATGACGTTCCTCTTCGACGGCTCGTCGAACTCGCAGGTCCGCTATCAGATCACGCAGGAGACCTGCGAGTACTTCAAGTTCGACATGTGGGGTCAGGTGGGCGCAACCTACAACCGTACGCCGGTCGCTGACGCGGCTGGCATCGCCGGCCGTTACGTGTCCGAGGTCGGCGACCGCATCCCGGTCAAGCCGATCGCCGCGCTCGCGACGGACTACCCGGGCGCCGGCATCGATGTCGGCAAGTTCGGCTCAGGCGTCACTCCGGCGCACATGAGCACGTACGGGTTCTACTTCGGTGGCACCAACTACGTCGCATCCTGTGGCACTAGAAAAGGTACGTATCCGTTCTGCGGTCAGATGGTTCTGCCGTCGTACTCGACCGCGAAGACGATGCTCGGGACAGTGGCGATGGCGCGGCTCGCACAGCGCTATGGAACCGGAGTCCCGAACGAGAGGATCTCGAGCCACGTCGCGGAAGCAGCAGGGAAGTCCTGGAGCGGTGTCACGTTCGACAATGCCGCAGACATGGCGACCGGCAACTACACCCGGGCCGGCTACGAGCTCGACGAGGGCAGCGCGACCATGGCGGACTTCTTCGCCGCCGAGCCGTATTCCGAGAAGATGGACATCGCCGCGAACGGATACCCGCGCAAGATCACGCCGGGGACCAAGTGGGTCTACCACACGTCTGACACCTTCCTGCTCGGGCGCGCGCAGCAGCAGTACCTGAAGGCTCAGGATGGAGGGACGGCCGACATCTTCAACATGGTCCGCGACCACGTCCTCAAGCCGATCAAGACCTCGCCGGAGACCTGGACAAGCGTCCGAACGGACAACTCTGCGACTGGTCAAGCGTTCGGCGGATACGGGATGTTCTGGACACAGGACAACATCGCCAAGGTCGCGCGTCTGCTCAACAACGACGGCGGAAAGTCGCCGGCCGGTACTCAGCTGCTGGCGCCGTCGGTCCTGGCCGCAAGCATGCAACAGAAATCTTCGGATCGTGGGCTCCCGACCGGGACCGGACTCATGTACAACAACAACGTCTGGGCCAAGCAATTCACCGCCTCGGACGACCCGAGCTACCTCTCGCCGTTCTACGTGCCGTTCATGTCCGGGTTCGGCGGCATCACCGTCGCGATGATGCCGAACGGCGGGACGTACTACTACTTCAGCGACGACAACGAGTTCGCGTGGAGCGCGGCCGTGAAGGAATCCAGCAAGCTGGCGCCCATGGCCGACTAGCCCGAGGACGGGGCTCGGTCCTCATCCGAGTCCCGTCCGTACCGGCGGGCAGCGAACTGCCGAAGGGAGCGGACGGTCGCGTCGATCTCGCTGGCGGCGTAGTGGTCCTGATCCCACACGGCATACAGGGTGACGGTCAGCGGATCGCCGTTGACCAGAACCTGGGCTCCGGACAGACCGTAACGTGGGTCGTCCGAGGTCACGCATACGCCCCGCCCGGCCGCGGCCAGCGCTTGGCCAAGCCGTGGGTTGTGGGTCTGGGAGACCGCGTCATAGCTCAGGCCGAGCCGCGCGGCTGCGGCGTCGAAGGTACGACGGACCGCGTGCCCCACGTGCAGGTGGACCAGGGGCATCTCGACCAGATCGACGATGTCGATCGCGGACTCGTCAAAGAGTTCATGTCCGGCCGGCACCTGTGCCCAGACGTCGACCTCGATCAAGACGTCGGCGTGGAGCCGGTGTGTTGGCACCGAGCTACCAAGGCCGAAGTCGGCGTCGCCGCGCATGACCGCGTCGTAGACGTCTGCCGGTGCGCTCTCGACAACGTCTGCGACCGAGACATGGCCTCCGGATGCGATGAACGGCGCGACGATGTCGTTGATCGTCGTCGCCGGAGCAGCCACGACGAGGTCTGGGTCGGTGCCCGTCGCGATGGCGCCGGCCATCGTCTCTGCCTGTGCTGCCCGAGCCACCAGATCGCGGGCGATCGGCACGAACTCACGCCCAGCCGCGGTGAGCGCGAGCCGTCTATCGATCCGGCTGAACAGTGTCAGGTTCAGATCGGTCTCGAGACGACGCAGCTGTCGCGACAGCGCCGGTTGCGCAACGAACAAAACCTTTGATGCCGCGGTGACAGATCCCATGTCCACGATCGCGAGGAAGTACCTCAGCAGCCGAAGGTCCATCATGCCTCCCAGGCATATCAAATGAGCTTTTCAAGTATTGGACTGTATGTGACGAGGCTCTCAGAATGGCAATTACCAAAGTCCCGCACAAGGAGCACACGTGAAACACCGACGAATCGCCGCCTCTCTGATGGCGGCGGCGAGCTTGATCTCAGTAGCCGCATGTTCTGGCGGGGGGACGGCCGGCAACGGGGGCGACGCAAGCACGGACGTCCTCACCGTCGCGTCGTCGGCTTCCGTCACGACCTGGGACCCGGTCAAGTCGTTCTCGACCGAGGCCACCTATATGGGCAACATGTACGAGCCGCTGATCTGGAAGAACCCGGCCGGAAGCGACGAGGAGTACACCCCAGCACTTGCGACCGAGTGGAGCTCGTCCGAAGACGGGCTCACCTGGACCTTCCAGATCCGCGACGGCGTCAAGTTCCACACCGGCGAGGCCGTCGACGCCGCGGCGGTGAAGGCGAGCCTCGACGCCGCCCGTGATCACGCAGGGGCGTCGTTCATCTGGACCCCGGTGAAGCAGATCCTGGCTCCGACCAAGGACGAGGTCGTCATCAAGCTCAGCTACGCCGCGCCCGTAGACCTGATCGTGTCGTCCACCTACGGGGCCTGGATCGTCGCCCCGTCAGCACTCGATGCCGTCGAGAAGGACGAGAAGTACTACGAGTCTGGTGTCGACGCCGGCACGGGCCCGTACACCCTGGACTCCTACAAGCCCGGAGAGAGGGTCGTCCTCAAGAGGTTCGAGGACTACTGGAGCCCCCAGGACGCTGCCACCTACGAGACCGTCGACGTCGCGATCACGTCCGATGCGGTGACAGCCCAGCAGATGCTCACCGCCGGCGAGGTGCAGTACTCCACGCAGATCCCGTTGGAGAACGTCGACACCTTCGAGAACGATCCGGCCTTCAACGTGGAGGTGTCGAAGTCGCCGTTCAACTTCCTGGCGTTCTTCAACACGACCCGGCCGCCGCTCGATGACCCCAAGGTCCGCCAGGCCCTGTCCTACGCAATGCCTTACGACGACATCATCGAGGTAGGCGCCAAGGGGTACGGGTCGCAGAGCCGTGGCCCGGTCCCGGACGGCATCTTCCCCTTCTCCAGCGACGTACCGCAGTACAAGCAGGACATCGGCAAGGCACAGGCCCTGCTGGCCGACGCCGGACACCCCGACGGGTTCGACCTCACCTTGACCTATGCCTCCGAGAACGCCGCCGAGAAGAGGTTCGTCCCACTCATCAAGGACGCGTTCGCGAAGGTCGGCGTCGATCTCGAGGTCAAGAGCCAGCTCTTCAACCAGCAATGGGAGGACGCCAAGGCGAACCCCGCCGAAGCGCAGGACATCTTCGTTCTCTACTACTGGCCGACCTACAGCGACGCCGGTTCGGACAACCTCTACTCGCTGTTCCACTCGTCGAAGGACCCGTACTTCAACCTCAGCTACTGGAAGAACACCGAGTACGACAAGCTGATCGACGACGCTGGCAAGCTCACCGCGACGGATCGCGAGAAGGCGCAGGCGACGTACGAGGACGCCTTGGGTGTGCTGTACGAGCAGGCGCCAGGCGTGTTCCTCTACGACGCTCAGACCGTGTCGGTCGTCCCCAAGGGCCTGGACGCCCCGGTCGCGAACGAGAACTACCCGTTCACGACCTTCTTCGCAAAGTTCAAGCCGGCGAGCTGAGCACGAGACACAGACCATGCCACTCTTCATCGCAAAGCGGCTGCTCGCCGCCGGCGCTGTGATGCTCACCATCACGTGCCTCACCTTCGTCCTCGCGCGCATGGTGCCGTCCAACCCGGCCGTCGTGTACGCGGGGCCGAAGGCCACATCCGAAACCCTCGATCAGATCAGGACGCAGCTCGGGCTCGACGATCCCCTGCCCGTGCAGTTCATCGACTTTCTCGGGCGCATCATCACCGGCGACTTCGGCAACTCACTGGCAACCAAGCAGCCGGTCCTGCCCGACCTCCTCTCACGACTCCCAGCGACGCTCGAGCTGATCGCCGCAGCAATGTTCATCGCGACGGTCCTAGGGGTCGCGCTCGGCGTCCTGGCCGCCCGTCGTCAGAGCGGCGTGCTCGACGGGGCCATCCGCTTCCTGTCGATCGGCGGCGTATCGATGCCGGCGTTCTGGCTGGGCCTATTGCTGCAGGTCGTCTTCGTCGGACGCCTGGGGATCCTTCCGGCCACCGGCCAGTTCAGTACGACGATGGCGTACTCGAACCCGGTTGATCCGATCACCCACTTCGCGCTCATCGACTGTGTGCTCACCGGCAACTGGGCAGCCCTCCAGGACGGCCTTGCCCATCTGATCCTTCCCGCGGTCACACTCGCCGCGTACCCGCTCGGGCTGATCGCCCGGATGACACGGGCATCGATGCTGGAGGCGCTTGACCAGGACTACACGCTGACCGCTCGGGCCTACGGGCTGAGTCCACGCAGCATCGTCTGGAAGCTCACGTTGAAGAACGCACTGTCATCCCCACTCACGGTCATCGGACTCTCGATCGCCTACATGCTGACGGGCACCTTCTTCGTCGAGGTGGTCTTCAACTGGCCCGGCATCGGTCAGTACGCCACACAGGCGATGTTGGCCGTCGACTACCCCGTGATCATGGCGGTCACGCTCCTCGGAGCCGCCGGCTACCTGATCTCCAACCTCGTCGTCGACCTGTTGCAGGCCGAGATCGACCCCAGAACGCGGAGCTGACCATGGCAGAGATCCTCACCGAACCGGCAACCGCCTTGGCCGAACCGCCACCCACCAGGCAGTCCTTGGTGCGCACCCTCACCCGCGATCGCCTCGCTCTGGTCGGCCTGATTCTGGTCGTCGGCCTCATCGTGATCGCCATCCTCGCGCCATGGCTGGCGCCCTACCCGGACCAAGGACGGGGTGCGGCCAACGTCGTGGACGCGAACCTCGCGCCCAGCCTGACCCACCCGTTCGGCACCGACGACCTCGGGCGCGACATGCTCAGCCGCATCCTGATGGGGGCACGACCGGCACTGCTCATCTCGGTCTCCGTCGTCGCCGCCGCGGCCGCGATCGGAGTGCCCCTCGGCGCCATCGCCGGATACCGCGGAGGATGGCTCGACAGCGTGCTCATGCGCGTCACCGAGATCTTCCAGTCCTTTCCCCCGCTGCTGCTCGCGATGGTCGTCGTCGCTCTTCTGGGACCAGACCTCAAGAACGCTGCCCTGGCGCTGGTGGTGTCGTGGTGGCCCTGGTACGCACGGCTGGTGCGGGCCGAGGCGAAGTCGCTGCGCGAGCGTCCTTTCGTCGCGGCGGCAGAGGCGATCGGGGTGCCGACCTGGACCATTCTGCGACGGCACATCATGAAGAACTCCCTGACACCGGTCCTGGTCCAAGCCACTGTCGACGTCGGGACGGTTGTCCTCGCGGCCGGGTCACTGGCGTTCATCGGTCTCGGAGCGCAACCACCGGCGCCCGACTGGGGCCTGATGGTCGCGGAGGGACGTAGCCAGATCTTCACGTCGTGGTGGGTCTCCACCTTCGCCGGACTGGCGATCTTCGTGACCGTGCTCGCGTTCAACCTTCTCGGGGACTCGCTGCGTGACATTCTCGACCCACGGAGGCACAGCCGATGAGCACCGCCCTGCTTCATGTCCGAGACCTGTCGATCGAGTTCGTCGAACGCAGACGCGTCACCAACCGTCCGGTGCGCGGCGCCGAGTTCGAGATCGGACGCGGGGAGGTGCTCGGCATCGTCGGCGAGACCGGCTGCGGGAAGTCGATCACGGCCCACGCCATCCTCGGCACCCTGCCACCGCAGGCCCGTACGTCGGGTCAGGTGCTCTTCGACGGGGAAGACCAACTGACGTTGACGGAGAAGAAACGCGCACTCGCGCGTGGGGACGTCATCTCCATCGTGTTCCAGAACCCCGGGACCGCGTTCAATCCGGTGTTCAAGCTGGGCCACCAGCTCCGCATGGTGCTGAAGAGGCACCGAGGGATCACGGGCGAGGATGCCATGACGGCGATCGTCCAACGGCTCCGCGATGTCGGCCTGACTGACACCGACCGGGTGATGAAGTCCTACCCGCACGAGCTCTCCGGCGGAATGCTCCAGCGGGTCATGATCGCGATGGCCCTGTTGTGCGAGCCCAAGCTACTGATCTTGGACGAACCGACGACGGCGTTGGACGTCACGGTCGCCCGGCAGATCCTGCTGCTGATCCTCGAGCTGCAGCGAAGCATCGGATTCAGCGTCCTGCTGATCACGCACGACCTTGGCGTCGTCAAGGCGACGTGCGACCGCGTCGCCGTCTTCTATGCCGGGCGTGTGGCCGAGACCGGGCCGACCGACACTGTGCTCAGGGAGCCGAAGCATCCCTATACCCAGGGCCTGATCGGCGCGCTTCCACGTCGCTCGGAGAATCGGCTCGTGTCGATTCCCGGCCAGGTTCCGGCGAATCTTCTGAGCGTGCAGGGTTGCGCGTTCGCCGACCGGTGCTTCGCCGTCATCGCCGAGTGTCGTGACCGCGATCCCGACCTGCGTCCGATCTCGCCCGAGCACGAGGTGGCCTGCCACCGTGGAGGTGACGTATGAACCCGCTCGTCTCAACCGATGACCTCGTCTGTCGGTTCACGTCCCGACGCTCATCGTTTCTGGCACTGGATCATGTCTCGATGACCGTCGAGCAGGGGACGTCTTTGGGCGTCGTCGGAGAGTCTGGCGCAGGCAAGACGACTCTGATCAGGTGCCTGCTCGGGCTCCAGCAGCCAACCGAGGGCACGGTCACCTTCGACGGATCCGACATCGGCACGATGTCGGCCAAGCAACGACGCGCGATGCGACGCCGTGTCGGCATGGTGTTCCAGAACCCGGTGATGGCGTTGAACCCGCGCATGACCGTCGAGGAGTCAGTGGCCGAACCCCTGCGGCTGCACACCAAGCTTCGCGGCGTGGACCTGCGCAGGCGTGTCGGGACCGCGTTGGAGTCCGTTGGACTCGCCGAGGCGCACCGCTCCCGACTGCCACACCAGATCTCCGGTGGACAGTGTCAGCGCGTCGGGATAGCCCGGGCACTCGTCACCGATCCGGAACTGGTGATCCTCGACGAACCGACCTCCGCGCTGGACGTCTCGGTACAGGCGCAGATCCTCAATCTGCTGACCGACCTGAAGGCCGAGCACGACCTGACGTTCGTCATGGTCTCCCACTCGATCGACGTGGTGCGCTACCTGTCCGATCGAGTGGTCGTCATGCTCCAGGGTCGCGTAGTCGAGGAGGGCCTCGCCGGCGAGGTCCTCACAGAGCCCCGGCACGAGTACACCCGCAACCTGGTCGCAGCCAGCCCAACCGTCGAGAGCGACAGCCTTCGCATCGCGCTCTCGAGCCGAGAGGAAGTAGTCAGTTGAGCATCCCATCCGGATCCGATCTGGACCGTACGCCAGGCCCCGGCGAGGTCAACCTCAGCAATTGGCAGGACCCGCCGTGGAACAGGTGGGGTTTCGGCCATCTCAGCGAGATCGTCCCGACTGCGGTGGTCTCACGGGTGGCACCGGCCGACCAGGTACCCGCGAGGCCCCTCGCGGCCGCCAAAGACGCGGCATTCCAGGAGGCCGTGAGGATGACGGCCGCGCAGTCGGTTGTCGTGCTTCGCCGCGGAGCCCTTGTCGGGGAGTGGTACGGCCCCGGTATGGCGCCGACATCGCGGCATGCACTGATGTCAGTGTCGAAGAGCTTGTGCGGACTGGTGGTCGGCCAGCTGATCGACGAAGGTCTTGTCGAAGAGCAGTCCGAGATCGGACGGGTGGTGCCGCGCCTGAAGCGATCGGCGTACGGAAACGCCACCATCAGGGAAGCCTTGGACATGCAGGTCGCCGTCGAGTATGACGAGACGTACCACGACCCGACCGCGCATGTCGCCCAACAGGACCGCGTCGCCGGTTGGCGCCCTGCGCGCCCGGACGACCCGGCCGACACCTACGAGTTCCTGACGTCGCTACGGTCGGCCGGTCGCCACGGCGAGCGCCTCCAGTACTGCTCAGCGACGACCGACGTCCTGGCATGGGTGGTCGAGGCGGTCACCGGCGAGCGCTACCACAACGTGCTCTCCACCCGACTGTGGTCGCGGTTGCCGACCCAGGACGACGCGGGGATCACCGTCGACCGTGGAGGCTTCGCATTCGCCAACGGAGGATTTGTCTGCACGACCCGTGACCTGGCACGGCTCGGCCAACTCGTCCTCGACAGGGGCGCCGTGAATGGCCAGCAGGTCGTACCACGTTCGTACGTCGTGGACATCCTGGCCGGCGGGGACATCACGGCCGCCAGTGGCACGCACTTCCATACAGTGCACCCCCGCGGCAGCTACCGCAGCCAGTGGTGGATCACAGGCGACGATCGCGGCACCATCTACGGTGCCGGGATCCACGGACAGTACCTCTGGATCGACCCCACGGACGAGGTCGTCGTCGCCAAGTTCGGCGCCCACCCGCGGGCTCTGTCGGCCGACGCCTTGGCCGCCAACAGCGCCTTCATGCGCTGGCTGGTCGCCCGGCATCGATAGCGAGGAGCACGGGGCGTCGTTGCACCCGTGGCGCGTACGGTCATCAGCGTCGTCGTGTGTTGACACAGTCTTGACACGGCAAGAGAGGGCTCCAGATCAAGGAGATGCCGTACGGACGACGAGCACTTGTCGAATCAACCGAGACCCTTCAGCAGACAGCAATCGGCCCGCTACCCTTTTCGCAGGTGGCGGGCCGATTGTGCAGTCCAGACGGGTTACAGATACTGACCCGTGTTGGAGACCTGCTCGATGGAACGGCCGGGCTCGGTGCCCTGCTTGCCGGTGATGAGCGTACGGATGAAGACGATCCGCTCGCCCTTCTTGCCGGAGATGCGGGCCCAGTCGTCGGGGTTGGTGGTGTTGGGGAGGTCCTCGTTCTCCTTGAACTCGTCCACGCAGGCCTGGAGCAGGTGCTGCACCCGCAGGCCCTTCTGACCGGAGTCCTCGCCGGAGTCCAGGAACGACTTGATGGCCATCTTCTTGGCCCGGTCGACGATGTTCTGGATCATCGCGCCGGAGTTGAAGTCCTTGAAGTAGAGGATCTCCTTGTCGCCGTTGGCGTAGGTGACCTCCAGGAAGCGGTTCTCCTCGGACTCCGTGTACATCCGCTCGACGACAGTACGGATCAGCTCGTCGACGGTGGCCCGCTTGTCGCCGTTGAACTCGCCCACGTCGGTCGGGTGCAACGGCAGGTCGGTGACCAGATACTTCGAGAAGATGTCACGAGCACCCTCGGCGTCGGGACGCTCGATCTTGATCTTCACGTCCAGACGGCCCGGGCGCAGGATCGCCGGGTCGATCATGTCCTCACGGTTGGAGGCACCGATGACCAGCACGTTCTCCAGAGCCTCGACACCGTCGATCTCGGAGAGGAGCTGCGGGACGATGGTGTTCTCCACGTCGGAGGAGACACCGGTGCCACGCGTACGGAACAGCGAGTCCATCTCGTCGAAGAAGACGATCACCGGAGTGCCGGCCGCGGCCTTCTCACGAGCCCGCTGGAAGACCAGGCGGATGTGGCGCTCGGTCTCACCGACGTACTTGTTGAGGAGCTCTGGGCCCTTGATGTTGAGGAAGTAGGACTTGCCGTCCGCTCCCGTCTTCGCGGCGACCTTCTTCGCGAGGCTGTTGGCGACAGCCTTCGCGATCAGGGTCTTGCCACAGCCCGGAGGACCGTAGAGCAGCACGCCCTTGGGTGGCTTGAGCTGGTGCTCGATGAAGAGGTCGGGGTAGAGGTACGGCAGCTCGACCGCGTCCTGGATCTGCTCGATCTGGCCGGCGAGGCCACCGATCGACTCGTAGGAGATGTCGGGCACCTCCTCCAGGACGAGCTCCTCGACCTCGGACTTCGGCACCTTCTCGTAGACATAGCCCGATCGCGGTTCGAGCAGCAACGAGTCACCCGCGCGGATCGCGTCCTGTAGGAGCGGTTCAGCGAGGCGTACGACCCGTTCCTCGTCGGCATTGGCGATCACCAGGGCGCGCTCACCGTCGGCGAGCAGCTCCTTGAACATCACCACCTCGCCGACCTTTTCGTACTCCATCGCGGCCACGACGTTCAGCGCCTCGTTGAGCATGACCTCCTGGCCATAGCGCAGCTCGTCGAGGTCGACGTTGGGCGATGCGGTCACCCGGAGCTTGCGCCCACCGGTGAAGACATCGATCGAGTCGTCCTCGTTGCGCTCGATGAAGGTGCCGAAGCCTGCTGGCGGCTGTGCCAGCCGGTCGACCTCCTCCTTGAGCTTGATGATCTGGTCACGGGCATCCCGAAGCGTCACGCTGAGTCGCTCGTTCTGCGACGTCACGGCGGCCAGGGAGCGCTGCGCGTCAGCGAGCCGCGCCTCCAGGCCACGCGAAGATCCGGGCATCTCGGTCAGTCTGTGCCGCAGGTCGGTCACCTCAGCTTCGAGGAAACGGACATGACTCTCAAGCTCCTCGGGGCTGCGCCCCTCGGAATGGAATCCATCGGATGTCGACATCAGCACACCTCCTCTACTCCCTCGACCCTACAAGGGTCAGGGGTAGGAGCGGAGAAGGATTTACCGGTGTTGGACACTATTCGTCGACAACGGCCAAGTTCGTGTCAACCCGTGGCACACCGGAAAGATGTGTGCCTTCGCAGAGCGGACTCAGTCCACTTCGTTGCCATCCTCGGGCAGGACCTCCACGACGGGCTCGGGAGCCGGCATGTCGGCCGGGCGCGGGCCGGTGTAGTCAGATCCGTACGCCCCGGGTGCAGGTCGGCGTGTCTTTCGCGGCGCGCGCTCGCCCGGTGCCAGCTTTCGCGCCGTCACCAGGAAGGCCGTGTGGCCGATCATCTTGTGACCCGGCCGGACCGCGAGACCCTCGACGTGCCAGTCGCGAACGAGCGACTCCCACGCCTGCGGCTCGGTGAACCCGCCGTGGGCCCGGACCGTCTCGACGAAGCGGGACAGCTGGGTGGTGGTCGCGACGTAGGCGCAGACCATGCCGCCGGGGTAGAGCGCCTCGGCCGCCGCGTCGACGCACTCCCACGGAGCGAGCATGTCGAGGATCAGCCGGTCGCAGCGGATCTGCTGGCGAGGCAGCTCCTCCTGGAGGTCGCCCAGGTTGAGCGACCAGCTCGGGTGGGACTCCCCCGCCGGGGTGCCGAAGAACTGGTCGACGTTCTTGCGGGCAACCTCGGCGAACTCCTCGCGGCGCTCGAAGGAGGTGACCTTGCCGAACGGACCCACCGCCCGCAGGAGCGAGCAGGTCAGGGCGCCGGAGCCGACCCCGGCCTCCACGACGGAGGCACCCGGGAAGATGTCGGCCATCGCGACGATCTGGGCGGCGTCCTTGGGGTAGACCACGGCGGCGCCGCGCGGCATCGAGACCACGAACTCCGACAGGAGCGGGCGGAAGACCAGGTACTCACCGCCCGTCGAGGCGGTGACGGTGAAGCCCTCCTCGCGGCCGATCAGCTCGTCGTGGTCGATGTGGCCCTTGTTGGAGAAGAAGCGCTTGCCGGCGACCAGCTCGAAGTTGTGGCGGCGACCCTTGGTGTCGGTCAGCCGCACCCACTCGCCCTCACGAAGCGGCCCGCGGTGCACGCCCGCTCGGGCCTCGGCCGGAATGTCTGGAATATCAGCGCTTGACACCCGCCGAGGCTACCCGTTCTTTCGGCCAACCCGGCAAACCGCGGCTCAGGCTCCCGCGCGGAAGGCCGCGTCGACGTCGGAGGTGACCAGTACGCCGTAGATCGAGCCGTCGGGCTCGACCAGGAGGTATTCGGGTGCCGGGGTCTTCGAGATCGCCTGGATCAGGGACTCCCCGTCGATGTCGGCCGGGAGGGTGAGGCCGTCCTCGAGCTGGCGGGTGACCGTCGAGGTGGCCATCCAGGGACGACGGTCCTCCGGTGTCGCCAGGAGCGCGCCCTCGTGGACGAGACCGATCGGCTCGCCGCCGCTGCTCACGGTGACGATGCTGCCGGCCTCGGCCTCATGGGCGCGGCGTACGGCCTCGGCGAGCGGAAGGTCGGCGGGTACGGCCAGGGTGCGGCGAGCGAGGTCGCGTGCGACGAGGAGCGGGAGCCGCATGCGCGCCCTCCCCGACATGATCGCCGCGGAGGCACCGCTCCAGAGGAAGACACCGATGATGACGGCGAAGACGTAGTGCCTGAGCTGCGGCTCGTTGCCGAGGATCTGACCCTGGATGAAGGGCCACAGCAGCACGATCACCGCGAGAACCCGGCCGGCCCAGCCGGCGACGATGCTGCCGCGGTTGCTGTTGCCGGTCGCGGCCCACACGCCCGCCTTGAGCAACCTGCCGCCGTCGAGGGGCAGGCCGGGGACGAGGTTGAGCACGCCCACGAACAGGTTGGTGAACCACAGGCCGGTGACGAACAGCCCGACCAGGCCGCCGGAGGTGAGGAACGAGATACCGAAGGCAGCGGCGGCGACGGCCAGCGAGGCCAGCGGTCCCACCACAGCGATCCAGAACTCGTCGCGGGGCCGTTTCGCCTCTTTCTCCACGGCGGTCGCGCCGCCGAGGAAGTGGAGCATGATCACGCCCACGGGGTAGCCGAGCCGCTTGGCGACGACCGCGTGGGCAGCCTCGTGCAGCAGGACAGCGCCATAGAGGACAACCGCGAAAGCGAAGCCCGCGACGTACGTCAACCAGCCCAAGCCCGGCTCCACGGCATCGATCTGGGGCGCCATCACCCAGGCGATCAGCGCCGCGATGAGGAACCAGGACGGCGTCACCAGGACGTCGCTGCCGGCGACGGAGCCGACCTTGATCGTGCCGGGGACTCGGGAGGTGGGCTCCGCCTCTTCGACCGGCTTGTCGCCGCCGGGGCGTGGGTCAGGGTCTGCCACATTCCGAGCGTACTTGAGCGGCGGTTGTCAGGTGGTGGCGACCCGGATTGTCGGTGCCTGCGAATAGTCTCGATGTTCATGAGCACCTCACCCGCCGAATCGCTGTCGACCCCGGTCGACGGCGTCAACGTGCTGGGGTCGCTCTCACCGAGCCGCGCGAGCGACTTCACCTCGTGCCCGCTGCTCTACCGGTTCCGCACGATCGACCAGCTGCCCGAGCCGCCCTCGGAGGCGGCCGCACGCGGGACCGTCGTGCACAAGGTGCTCGAGGACCTCTTCGACCTGCCCGCTCCCGAGCGCACACCGCGGCAGGCGAAGTCGATGGTGGAGCAGGCGTGGGAGGACGTACGCAGCCTCGACCCGGCCCTGGCGACGCTCTTCACCTCCGAGGCCGAGGGTGCGGAGGAGGGCTGGCTGGAGTCGTGCCGGCAGGTGCTGCGGCGCTACTTCGACCTGGAGGACCCACGTCGTCTGGAGCCGGCCGAGCGCGAGCACTACGTCGAGGCGCTGCTCGACTCCAAGCTGCTGCTGCGTGGGTTCATCGACCGTGTCGACGTCGCCGCCGACGGCCGGATCCGAGTGGTCGACTACAAGAGCGGACGCGTCCCCAGCGAGGCGTACGAGGCGAAGGCGCTGTTCCAGCTCAAGTTCTACGCCCTGGTGATCTGGCGCACGCGAGGCGTGGTGCCGGCGATGCTGCAGCTGATCTACCTCGGCTCGGGCGACATCCTGCGCTACGTGCCCGACGAGGCCGACCTGCTGGCTACCGAGCGCAAGGCCGAGGCGATCTGGCGGGCCATCCGCACGGCCCAGGAGACCGGCGAGTGGCAGCCGAACCCGGGGCGGCTGTGCGGTTGGTGCGCCCACAAGTCGCTGTGCCCTGCCTTCGGCGGCACTCCTCCCCCGCTCCCGGCGACCGCGGGCCCCGTCGCCGCCGGAGACGACGTCGATCTGGACTAGGACCCTAGGCGCGTCTACCAGGATCGGCCGGTTACGGGAGTTATCGTCGCGACGAATGTGACGTATGCGCTTGGCTGAGGAGGTGCGGCTGCTCGTGGGCTCGACGGACTCGTCCACCGGCTCGACCAGCGAGAGCGCGACCTCGTCTCGGCACCGTCCCGACATCCAGGGGCTCCGCGCCATCGCGGTGCTCGCGGTCGTCGCACTGCACGTCGGCTTCGGATCGCTGACCGGCGGCTTCGTCGGCGTCGACGTCTTCTTCGCGATCTCGGGCTTCCTGATCACCCAGCAGCTCATGCGGCAGGCACGCGCCGAGGGCGGGGTCAGCCTGCTCGGCTTCTACGCGCGCCGGGCCCGCCGCATCCTTCCGGCGGCGACCCTGGTGCTGCTCGCGACGGTCGTCTACGCAGCTCTCTTCCTCGGTTTCGTACGCACCCGGGAGATCGCCCTCGACGCACTGTGGTCTGCCGCGTTCGCCGCCAACTTCCGGTTCGCGTCGCTGGAGACCGACTACTTCTCGGCGGCGCTGCCGCCCTCGCCGCTGCAGCACTTCTGGTCCCTCGCGGTCGAGGAGCAGTTCTACCTGGTCTGGCCCCTGATGATCCTGGGATGCCTGTGGGCGATGAAACGGCGTAGCCAGAACGCCGCGACGGACGGCCCCATCGACCAGCGCAGGCGCAGGCGCGTGCTGGTCATCGCTCTCGGCGTCGTCATCGTGGCATCGCTGCTGGCCTCGGCGGTGCTGACCCGGACGAGCCCGGAGGCGGCGTACTTCTCGCCCTTCACCCGCGCCTGGGAGCTCGGCCTGGGCGCGATCGCGGCGATCGCGTTCCGTGACGACGGGCCGCAGGACGCCACCGCGCGGTGGCGGGCGCAGGTGCTCTCGGCGTTCGGGATGTTCTTCATCGTCTGCGCCTGCCTGCAGTTCAACGACGCGACCCCGTTCCCCGGCACCCCGGCGCTGGTGCCGGTCCTCGGCAGCGTCTTCATCATCGTGGCCGGCACGCTGTGGCACGGCCCGACGGTGGTCGGCCGGCTGCTGTCGGTGCCGCCGCTGCAGGTCGTCGGCAACTGGTCCTACTCGCTCTACCTGTGGCACTTCCCGGTGCTGGTCCTCGCCGAGCTGCAGCTGGGCCGCGAGCTGCGCTGGTGGGAGCAGGTTCTTCTCGTCGCACTCGCGCTCGGTCTGGCGGGGCTCTCCTACCACTACGTCGAGGAGCCGTTCCGGCGCGGCATCCTCTGGCGCCGTCCGGCGTTCGGGCGAGCCGCCACGCTGGGCCCGGTGGCGCTCTACCCGCTGAGCATCACCCTGGTCGCGGTGACCTGCTTCGGGGCCAACACCTACGCGACCGGGACCGCCCGCGACGGCTACCAGCCGGCGATCACGCTGGCCGAGGCAGACTCTTCCGGGTCCTCCGGGCCGTCCAAGCAGCCCGACCGGCCCGCGTCGAGCGCCGCACCGCCAGCCGCCAAGGCGCAGGAGCCCGACCCGCTCCCGGCGCTGCTGAAGGCCTCGGTGCTCGCGGCCCGCAAGAACCAGGCGATCCCCACCAACCTGAAGCCGGGCCTCACCAACCTCTCCGACGACGTGGAGTCGGTCGGCGAGTGCAACTACTACTCGACGAACGTACGCAAGCTGTGCCCGCGCGGTGACGCCGACGCCGAGAAGACGATCGTCGTCATCGGCGACTCCCACGCCCGCCACTGGACGCCCGCGGTCGAGGAGATCGCCGAGCGCTCCGGCTACCGCGCCTACATGCTGGCGATGCCGCAGTGCACCGTCTCGCTGGTCACCCCCGACAAGATCGACAGCACCGACCCAATGACGTCGTGCGACGACTTCCACGACTTCATGCTCTCCTCGGTCAAGAAGTTCCGCCCCGACCTGCTGCTGATCTCCTCCCGGCCGATCAGCGCCGCCTACCACGACTCCTCGGGCCGCCACACCGACCGCGCAGACGTACGCCGCGCCGTCTACCGCGGCTACCAGCGCCTCCTGGACCAGGTGAAGCCCGCAGCGAAGCGGACCGTGTGGCTGCGCGACGTACCGGCGCTCGAGTTCGACCCGGCCACGTGCCTGAGCAGCAACAAGACGCTCTCGCCCTGCACCTACAAGCCGCTCGAGAGCCAGCAGGACGGCGCCGACCTGCAGATGCAGGCGGCCAAGTCAGCTCGCGTCGAGACCGTCGACCTCGACGACATGTTCTGCGACAGCGTCGGCATCTGCACGACCGTCGTCGGCGACACGATCACCCATCGCGACGGCCACCATCTCACCGCGACCTACTCCAAGGAGCTCGGTCGCACCCTGGGCGAGCGTCTCAAGATCTGGTGACGCTCACCCGGCGTCAGACTCCGGTGGTGTCTCGGCGCCGTCGCGCTCGTCCCGGTCGGCCCACTCGAGCAGCGGCTGGATCGAGAACGGATGGTCGTCGATGTCGGCGTGCAGGTCGCCGATCTCCGCGAACCGGGCCGGCACCGTACGCATCGTGAACTCGCGCGGGTCGACGTCCTTGGTCTCCTCCCAGGTGATCGGGGTGGAGACCCGGCCGTCGGCGACGCCGCGGATCGAGTAGGCGCACGCGATGGTGTGATCCCTCGTGTTCTGGTTGAAGTCGACGAACAGCTGCGCCGGGTCGCGATCCTTGCGCCACCACGCGGTGGTGACCAGCTTCGGGGCCCGACGCTCGACCTCGCGGGCGAAGGCGTGGGCGGCGCGGCGTACGTCCTGGAATCCGTGCTCGGCCGGGATCCGGACGTAGACGTGCATGCCGGAGCCACCACTCGTCTTCGGATAGCCGACCGCGCCGAGCTCGTCGAGGAGCTCGCGTACGACGCCCGCCACCGTCTGCACGGTCGAGAACGGGCAATCGGGACCGGGATCGAGGTCGATGCGCCACTCGTCGGGCTTCTCGGTCTCCTCGCGGCGGCTGTTCCAGGGGTGGAACTCGACCGTCGACATCTGTACGGCCCAGATCACCGCACCGAGCTCGGTGACGCAGAGCTCGTCGGCGGTGCGGCCCCAGCGCGGGAAGTAGAGGCGTACGGTCTCGATCCAGTCGGGCGCCCCCTGTGGCAGCCGCTTCTGGTGCACCTTCGGCCCGGCCAGGCCCTTGGGGAACCGGTGCAGCATGCACGGCCGCTCCCACAGCGCGTTGACGATCCCCGGGCCGACGGCGAGGTAGTACTGCGCCACGTCGAGCTTGGTCGCACCGGTCTCAGGGAAATAGACCCGATCCGGGTTGGAGATCCTGACGACGCGGTTGTCGACCTCTATCTCCACCGACGGCGATGCCTTGGCCATGCTCGCCAGCGTAGGCGCTGAGATGATGCGGTGAAACGAAACTCGCTGATCCGGATCCTCACGGGGGTGTCACGTGGACCTCAGCCCGAGGCGTCGAAGGGATGTGAGCACATCGACCGCGACGACCCCCGCCGAGGAGTTCGCCGACTTCGTCCACGCGACGGGCGGCGCGCTCTACCGCACCGCGCTGCTGCTGACGGGTGACCATCACCTCGCCGAGGACTTGACCCAGACGACGTACGCCCGGGTCTTCGCCTCCTGGCGGCGGGTCAGCAGGGCGGACAACCCGACGGCCTACGCACGACGTGTGCTCCTCAACGGATTCATCTCCCACCGACGGCTCCGGCGCAGCGCCGAGACGCCGACCTCGACGCTGCCGGAGGATCCGGGCAGCGATGCCGACCCCAGCGCCCGGATCGACCTGCTTGCCGCCCTCCAGCGGCTGTCGCCGACCGACCGGGCCGTGCTCGTCGCGCGCTATTGGGAGGACCGATCCGTATCCCAGACAGCTGCCGACCTCGGACTGACCGAGACGGCGGTCCGCACCCGCTCGAAGCGTGCCCTTGAACGGCTGCGCCCGCTGGTTGCGGACATCTTCCCGGAGAGGGCCACCCGATGAACGACCCAGAGACCAGCTTCCGTACGGCACTGCACGAGCAGGTCGCCGACCAGCACCCTGACTATGCCCGGATCTCGGCCGGCGCGATCAGCGCGGGCTCACGCATCCGTCGCCGCCGGCGCATCACCGTGACCGTCGGCGCCGCTGCCACCGTCGGCGCCTTCGCCGCGGGTGGGCTGGGGCTCTCTCAGCTCCTGAACACGACCGCGGTCGACCAGGCTCCCCTCGGCGCTGCCGGCGCACCGTCCGCGTCGGCTTCGACGGCACCCCTTGCCTCCGGGCAGAGTCTCGACCTCGGCAACGGTGTCACCGGACAGGTCGTCACCAACGACGAGGCGAGGACGATGGACATCACGGTGCAGGCGGTCAGTGGTCTTCGGGGCGCCGGGACCGGCTTCACGATCGTCCTGTCCGGACCGGCCGGCGCGGTCGAGCAGAAATGGAGCAACGACACGCTCCTTGAGGACTATCCCGGCGTCAGGATCGCCACCGAAGGCGCGCGCAAAGGGCTCGTCGACAAGGTTCCCGTCGAGCAGCCGCCCGGTTGGACGTGTGAGTGGTCGCTGATCGATGACAAGGCCTCCTGCACGTCCGAGGACGGTGGCGTGGCCGGCCTGGTGATCCGCCCGGCGGAGGACTACCAGGTGTGGAGCACGAGCCCTGACAAGGCAGGGCCCGGCTCGGGTTCGTACATCACCCCGGTCCACGGCGACATCTTCATCAGTGTCCAGAGCGGGCAGGGCACGACCAACGCCGAGCTCGAGGCGCTCGCGAGCTCGCTCAGGTGGACCGACTGAGCCGCTACGGGGTGCGCCGCAGCAGCGCGAGGAACATCGCGTCGGTGCCGTGACGGTGTGGCCACAGTTGCACCGTGCCTGGGATCGGGCCGGCGCTGTCGGGCACCGTGCCGGCCGTGGCGCCGATCGGCTCGAGGACCACATCGGAACGGTCCTCGAGCACGCTCTGCACCACACCCTTCGTCTCGGCCAGAACCGGCGAGCAGGTGGCGTAGAGCACGACACCGCCCGGCCGAGTCAGGTCGATCGCGCGGTCGAGCAGGGAGCGCTGGATATCGACGAGTACGTCGAGGTCGGCCGTGGCGCGCCGCCACCGTGCTTCCGGCCGGCGGCGCAGTGCCCCCAGGCCGGTGCACGGGGCGTCGACGAGGACCCGGTCGAACGTCGAGTCCTTGAACGGCGGCCTGGTCCCGTCGCCCGCCACGACCCCAGCTGACCCGTCCACGCGCGTGCCGGACGACCGGTCGGTCAGGTTGGCGAGGACGAGCCCGGCACGGTGCGGCTGGCGCTCGTTGGCGACCAGCGCCGCGCCCTGTTGCGCTGCCAGGGCGGCCAGCAGCGCCGACTTGCCGCCGGGCCCGGCGCACAGGTCCAGCCACGACTCCGTCCCGGCGTCCTGTCGGTCGAGTTCGGCCTCGGCAAGAGCGATGGCGACGAGCTGGGACCCCTCGTCCTGCACCCCGGCGCGCCCCTCCGCGATCGCGGCGATGCCGGCCGGTGAGCCGGAGTCGAGTGTGACGCCGAAGGGCGAGTAGGGCGTGGGTGCCCCACCGAGCTCGTCGACCGTCGCCCGTCCGGGACGGGCGACCAGCGTGACCGAGGGCGGCACATTGTCGGCCTCGAGCAGCGCGTCGACCTGGTCGCGACCGACGGCCTCGGCGAGCCGCTGGACGACCCAGCGCGGGTGGCTGAAGGCGACCGCGGCCCAGCCGTCGTGGTCCTTCTCGCGAGCGGGCGCGACCTCGGCGACCCACTCGTCGAGCGACTTGCGGGTGACCTTACGCAGCACGGCGTTGACGAATCCCGCCGGCCCCTGGCCGACCTTCGACCGGGTCAGGTCGACGCTCGTCGAGATCGCGGCATGGTCGGGCACCCGCATGGACAGCACCTGATGGGCGCCCAGCCGCAGCACGTCGAGCACCTTCGCCTCGACCTTGGCCAGTGGCCGGTCGATGCAGGCAGCCAGCACGGCGTCGTACGTCCCCTGCTGCCGCAGCGTCCCCGAGGCGAGCTCGGTGGCGAAGGCCGCATCGCGACCTTCGAGCCCGAGGCGGCCGAGGACGTGGGGCAGCACCAGGTTGGCGTACGCCTCATCGACCCGCACCGCCTTGAGCACCTCGAACGCGGCGAGCCGAGCCGGATCGGCGGGCTTGGTGCTGCCGCGCGGACCCGAGCGCGCCGGTCCCTGGGGCCGCCGGCCGGGGCCTGAGCGCCTACCCGGCTGTTCCCTATTCGAAGGCGACACCGGACTCCAGACGTACGCCGCGGGCCCAGTCAGCCGCGGGCATCTCCTTCTTGCCGAAGGCCTTCACCCGGCCGAGCCGGACCGCCGTGGTGCCGGTGCCGACGAGGACCTCGTTCTTGCGGACGACGAGCTCCCCGGGAGCCACCGTGTCATCGGCCATCGTGACCGGCCCGACCTTGAACCGCTCGCCGTCGAGCAGGGTCCAGGCTCCCGGCGCGGGGGTGCAGGCGCGGATCTGCCGGTCGATGGCGACGGCGTTCTGCGTCCAGTCGATCTGGGCGTCCTCGACGGTGATCTTGTCGGCGTAGGTGACGCCTTCGGTGGGCTGCTCGCGCGCCTCCAGCGAGCCGTCCTCGATGCCGTCGAGCGTGGACACCAGCAGCTGGGCCCCACCTTCGGTGAGCTTCTCGAAGAGCGACCCGGAGGTCTCGTCGGGCGCCAGCGCCTGGGTCATGGTGCCGAAGACGGGGCCGGCGTCCATCGCCTTCACGATCCGGAACGTGGTCGCCCCGGAGATCTCCTCGCCGGCCCAGACCGCGCGCTGCACCGGAGCGGCGCCGCGGTAGGCGGGCAGGAGCGAGAAGTGCAGGTTGACCCAGCCGTGCCGCGGGATGTCCAGCGCCGACTGCGGCAGCATCGCGCCGTAGGCGACCACCGGGCAGCAGTCGGGCTCCAGCGCCTTCAGCTCGGCCTGGAACTCGGGCTCGCGGGGATGCTCCGGCTTGAGCACCGGCACCCCCAGCTCCTCGGCCCGCTGAGCCACCGGCGAGGGCACCAGCCGCTTGCTGCGTCCCTGCGCGGCATCGGGGCGGGTGACGACACCGACGAGCTCGTGGCGCGAGGCGGCGATCGCGTCCAGCGAGGGGACGGCCACCTCGGGCGTACCAGCGAAGACGACCCTCATCAGAACCCGAACCCGTTCGTCGCATGCGGCGAGACCTTCACCGTTGGCTTCTCCAGGCCGAACCACTCCGACTCTCGGATCTCCTTCATCGCCGCTTTGCGCGCGGCCTCGTCGAGCCGGTCGATGAAGAGGATGCCGTCGAGGTGGTCGGTCTCGTGCTGGATGGCCCGGGCGAGCAGCTCGGAGCCCTCGATGGTGACCGGCTCGCCGTGCATGTCGAAGCCCTTCGCCACCACCGACAGGGCCCGGCGGCAGTCGAAGGTGATGTCGGGCAGCGACAGGCAGCCCTCTCCCCCGTCCTGCGTCTCCTCCGACAGGGTCAGGTCCGGGTTGATCAGGTGACCCACCTCGCCGTCGACGTACCAGGTGAAAACCCGCAGGCTCACTCCGATCTGGGGAGCGGCCAGTCCGGCGCCGGGCGCCTCGAGCATGGTGTCGGTCAGGTCGGCAACGAGCTTGCGCAGCTCCTTGTCGAAGTCGACGACCTCGATCGCTGGCTTGCGCAGCACGGGGTCGCCGAAGAGTCGGATGGGCTGGACTGCCACTGTTCTCCTAGGTGGTCGAGCGTGTCGGGACCACAATACGTGGGCTGAGGGCCGGTCAGAGCGTCGGCGGATCCACCTGGACCCGCACCGGGTCGAGCTTGCGCGCCGACCGCACCCGCTGCAACTCTCCCAGTGCCTCGGTGAGCCTCACTCCGAGGGATCGCGGCACCCGTACGACCGCACGCAGCCGTGGTTCGCCGGTCGACGTGGGCTCGGCGGGGACCGGCCCGAGCACCTCCGCGCCCGGCGGCAGCGCGAGCAGGGTGAGCGCGTCGTCGAGCGCTCCGGGAGTGGCGGTGATGGTGGCCAGCCGCGACGCCGGCGGGAGGTGGGCCTCCTGTCGGGCGGCCGCCTCGCGCTGGGCGAACCCGGGCTGGTCCCAGCGCACCAGTGCCTGCAGCACCGAGAGCGCAGGGTCGCCGACGACCAGCACCCGCCCACCGGGCCGCACCAGTCCGGCGGCGTTGCTCCAGCGGCGCAGCGCCTCCTCGTCCGTACGCAGATCCGGCCGCCCCAGCAACAGCCAGGTATCGAGCAGCAGCACCCCGGCATAGCCGCCGTCGGCGACTGGCTCGGCGCCGATGGTCGCGACCACGATCGCCGGTGTGCCCGGCACCGTCTGCTTGACCGCCCCTGCCGAGGAGGTCACCACCCGCACCCCGGCGAAGGAGCGGCCCATCTCCTCGGCCGTACGCGCCTCACCGATGATCGGCGCCCGCAGCCCGAACCCGCCGCAGGCTCTGCACGCCCATGCCGTCTCGACGTGTCCGCACCAGCCGCAGGTCGGTGGCGCCGACGGTCCGCCGAGCTGCAGCGGTCCCTGGCAGGCCGAGCACCTGGCCGTCGTACGGCATCGGTCGCAGGCCAGCGAGGCTGCATATCCGCGCCGTGGCGTCTGCAGCAGGACGGGTCCGGTGGCGAGCGCGGCCCGGATGATCTCGTGGGCCTCGCGAGGCACCCGCGAAGCGCGGGTGAGCGGGTCCTTCTCGAGGTCGAAGTCGGTGTCGCCGGTGATCTCGATGCTCACCCGCTCGCGAGCCAGCGCCCGGGTGGGACGGATCTCCTGCGCCCATCCGGTCTCGGTCAGGAACCCGGCCTCCACGGTCCGCGCCAAGCCACCCACGAGCGCGGCCGCCTGCTCCTGCTCGGCGCGCAGCAGCAGCACGTCGCGCGCGTGCGGGTAGGGCGAGCGCTGCTCGGCGAGCAGGTCGTCGCCGTCGTCCCAGACGACGACCAGCCCGAGGTCGTGCACCGGCGCGAAGGCCGCCGCGCGGGTGCCGATCGCCACCTTCACCGCGCCCCGCGCGACCCGCAGGAACTCCCGGTAGCGCGAGGCGGGCCCGGCGTCGGCGGCCAGCACGGCATGCTGCCCCTCCCCCAGAACCTTCGTCATCGCGGTGTCGAGGCGGGCGAGGTCCTTCCAGTCCGGCACCACGACCAGCGCGCCGCGCCCGGAGGCCAGGGTCGTCGCGGTGGCATGTGCGATCAGATCGACATGGTCGGTGCCGGCGGCGGCGTGCCAGACCGCACGCGGCGCTCCACCGGAGGCCAGATGTCGTAGGAACGCTGCCGCCGGCTCGTGACCGGCCCACGCCGCGGCCGCGGCAGCCGGGTCGAAGGGCCGCCCGGCAGGGGCGACCGCTGAGGGCTCCTTCTCGGTCGAGGCGTGCCGGGGCGGGATCGCCAGCCGGAGCACGTCGGCCCGGGCACCCGCGTAGCGCCGGGCGACCGACTCGCTCAGCGCGGCCACCTGCGGAGTGAGCACCGGCTCGGAGCTGACGACCCGCTTGAGCGGCTGCAGGTTCGCGTGCTCGGAGGAGTCCGCCCGCCCCACGACGAACCCGTCGACGTCCTTGGGCCCGAACCGCACCTTCACCCGGACCCCGGGCTGCGCCTCCTCGGCCATCGAGGCCGGGACCGCATAGTCGAAGGGCCGGTCCAGGTGAGCCATCGGCAGGTCGACCAAGACCTTGGCGACCGGATCGACCTCGGCGATCGACGCCTCGGCGGCCTTCCGTGCCCGCGTAGCCGCGGCCTTCGCCCGGCCTTCCTTGACCCGGTCGCGAACCAGCCCGGGCAGCTCCAGCTCGGCTGCCCCGGCTGCCTCCTGCGGTCCCCGGCTCACAGTGGTCATTTCTACCAGCAGCCGCCGACACCTCCACGGCGTTGACCCCTCGAGAACGCCGCCGGCGCCCGTCTCTGGACCGGCATGTTCCAGCCGGCGAAGTCGGTGAACGAAGCACCGAGCGCCTGGTGGATCTC
>NZ_JBEXJF010000037.1:0-50762 GCF_040608935.1 Nocardioides sp. NPDC004968 | reverse complement strand
GACTTGACGGGCGTTTCAGTGCCCGTCAAGTCCAGGGATACCCGGTCGACCGGGTATCCCACACGGCGCCGCGTTTGACCGGTGCCCGTTGGGCATGTCTGCAAGAGTGGGTGAAAACCGATTCCTCGGGGGAAAGGCACTCCATGTCAGGCAGCGACTACAAGGACTGGAACCAGTCGATCATCGATGAGTTCCGCTCGAACGACGGCAACGTGACCTCGGTGCCGTTCGGGCGCGGGCTCGTGCTGGTGCACCACACCGGCGCCAAGACCGGCACCGAGAGGGTCTCGCCGGTGGCCAACCTCCACCCGGACTCCGACACCTGGCTGATCGCCGCGTCCAAGGCCGGCGCGCCCGAGAACCCGGCGTGGTACCACAACCTTCTCGCTCACCCGGAGACCAAGATCGAGACGCCCGACGAGGGGGTGGTCGAGGTCGAGGTGACCGAGCTGACCGGCGCCGAGCGCGACGCCGCCTGGGAGCGCTTCAAGGCGATGAGCCCCGGGTTCGGCGAGTACGAGGCGAAGACCGACCGGGTCATCCCGGTCCTCGCGCTGCGCAGGCGCTGACCTCAGACAGGACGATCAGACGGGCGTGATCGGCAGCGACCGGCGCGGCTCGAAGGCGAAGTCCGCGCCGGTGCTGAACCTCACCACCGCGACCTCGTTGGCCTCGGGAGCGGGTTCGGTGCGGCGTACGACCTCGACCCGCCAGCCGCCCTCGACCGCACCGACCTCGACGTCGAGGTGAGGGTCGAGGGCCTGCACCGCGGCCCGGAGCGGAATGAACCATTCCGGCCCGATCAGCGAGACCCAGGCGCCGTCCTCGTCGGCCGCCGAAGGGCGGAGGGTCAGCGCGTCGGCGTCCACCTCGCCCGAGACGTACGCAGCGGGGTTGAGCATCGGATGGAGCGCGAGCAGCCGCAGGGCGCCCTTGGTGTCCGGCGGTAGCGAGAGGGCCCGGGCGAGGCGTGCACCGGCGATGCCGGCGACCCCGACCAGCTGCTTGCGGCGGATGTCGACGAGCTGCTCGGGCGACGTCACCCGGGACTCCAAGGCGAGGGTGAAGCCGCGGTCGAGCAGTGCCATCTGCAGGCAGACCTCGTCGGCGATGCGCACCAGCGCTGAGTGGGAGAAACCGGCCAGGTCGAGGTCGGAGACCAGCGGTCCGGCGTAGTCGGCGGCACCGTCCTCGGACGGATCGATAGGCGCCAGCTCGAGCCGCGCCGCGCGTGAGCGCTCGTTGACGGCCAGCTCGGGGATCGCCACGGCCTCGGGATGGGCGTCGTCGATGGTCACCGTCCAGCGGCAGTGGGGCGTCCGGCCGGCCGGCACTCTCGGCGGCCGGTGGACCGGGCGCACCTGGGCCCGGGGGTGGGTCGCGATGGCGGTGGCGTCGAAGGTGGGGTCCTCGATGTCGTGGCACATCCCGCGGACGTACTCCTCGCCCATCGGCTCGACGTCCATCAGCGCGCCGCAGTGGTCGAGGTGGAACTCGCCGTGGCGGTTGTCGTGGACGGTGTAGCGGAAGTCCATGAACTGCGGCGGTGCGCCGATGTCGAGCTGGAGGCCCTTGAAGATCGTCGGTACGTTACCCTGCCCGGCTACCGCCGGCGCGTAGCCCAGCGCGGTCTGCATCCGCCGGGTGTAGACCGGCGAGGCGGCGGCCCACTCGACGATCGCGATCCGGAGCATCTCCTCGCGCCCGAAGGCGGAGATGCACCACGCCATCCCGGAGCGGTCGATCAGCTGGCCGATCAGGAGGAGCTCGCGGACGAGCTCGGCGAGCTCCTCCCGGGTCAGCTCGGCGTAGCGGGAGACGGGCGTCAACGGATGTGGAGCTTCCGCATCCAGCGCAGCGACGCCTGCATCTGCTTGGCGTAGTCGTCGAAGGTCTGCTTGCCCTGCGGCCCCATGACCTGCTTCTTCAGGGTCGCGACGTTCTGGGTCTCGGTGTACTTCAGCAGCCCCTGGTCACCGTGACGGGCACCGACACCGGACTGCTTCATGCCGCCCGAAGGGGTGGACTTCGAGGCGTACGCCGTGGCGAGGCCGTCGTTGATGTTGACGTTGCCCGACTCGATCCGTGCCGCGATCGCCTGGGCGCGCTTGAAGTTCGTGGTCCACACCGAGGCGTTGAGCCCGTAGTCGGTGTCGTTTGCCAGCTCGATCGCCTCCTCGAGGGTCGAGTAGCGGTGCAGCGAGACCACCGGCCCGAACGTCTCGGTCACCCCGTGGAGCATCTCCTTCGTGGTGCCCTCCAGGATGGTCGGCTCGAAGAAGGTCGGCCCGATGTCGGGACGCGCCTTGCCGCCGGTCAGCACGGTGGCGCCCTTGGCGACCGCGTCCTCGACGTGCGACTGCACCCGCGCCAGATGGTCGGGGGAGACCAGCGCCCCGAGGTCGGGCCCGAAGGCGTACGCCGCCTCGATCCGCATCCTTTCGACGGCGGCGACGAACTTGGCGCGGAACTCGTCGTACATCGCCTCGGGGATGTAGATCCGCTCGATGTGCATGCAGATCTGGCCGGTGTTGCCGAAGACGGCGAACATCGAGCCGCCGACGGTCTCGTCGATGTCGGCGTCGTCGAGGACGATCATCGGGTTCTTGCCGCCGAGCTCGAGGCAGGCACCGATCAGGTTGCGCCCCGCCTGCTCGCCGATCACCCGGCCGGTTGCGGTCGAGCCGGTGAACATCGCGTAGTCGACGTTGTCCAGCATCGTCGGGCCCACATCCGGGCCCTCGCCGCAGACCACCTGGAACAGGCCCTTCGGCAGGCCCGCCTCCTCGAGCAGCGAGATCCCGAACAGCGGGGAGAGCGCCGTCTTGTTGTCGGGCTTGAGGAGCACCGCGTTGCCGGCCATGAGCGCCGGGATCGCGTCGGAGAGACCGGTCGCGAACGGGAAGTTCCACGGCGCGATGATCCCGACCAGACCACGCGGCGGGTGGCGCTCGATCGAGCTCGACAGCACCGGCATCACGCCCGGGCGCTTCTTGTCCTTGAGCAGCTTCGGCGCCCGCTTGAGGTAGTGCGAGATCACCATCGGCGGGTCGCAGACCTCCTCGAAGGCGATCCGCCGGGCCTTGCCCGACTCGGCCTGGATGAGGTCGGCGATCTTGTGCTGGTTGCGCAGGATCAGCTCGTGGGCGCGCTTGAAGACGGCCAGCCGCTCCCGGAGCGGGGTCGCCGCCCACGCGTGCTGGGCAGCCCGGCCGGCCTCGGCGGCCCGCTCCACGTCCGCCGGTGATGACTGCGGCAGCGCCACCAGCACCTCACCGGTGTAGACCTCGGTCAGCTTCCAGGACGCACCCGTCGAGGACGGGACCCGGGAGACCAGCTCGGCCAGCAGCTCCTCGGTGATCCAGTCGGGGCGGCGTACGTCTGCTGTCTTCGCGGTGTCAGTGCTCATGTCTGCTTCCGATCAGCGGTTGTCGAGGACGGCTCTACAGATTTTCGTCAAGGATGGCTCTACGCACTTTCGTCAAGGACGAAGGCTGCGCAACGGTCACCGATCATGACCGCGGGAGCGTTGGTGTTGCCGCCGATGATCGACGGCATGATCGAGGCGTCGGCGACCCGGAGGCCATCGATGCCGCGTACGCGGAGCTGCGGGTCGACCACGGCCCGCTCGTCGACTCCCATCCGGCAGGAGCCGACACCGTGGTAGATCGAGGTCGCGCGGTTGGTGACCTCGTCCTTCATGGCCTCGGCGTCGATCGCCTTGCCGGGGTGGATCTCCGACTTGACCTGGTCACCGAAGGCCGGGGCGGCCATGATCTCGCGGATCATCTCCACGCCCTCGAGCAGGACGCGCTTGTCGTCGGGCTCGGCGAGGTAGTTGAAGTCGATCAGCGGCTCGGCGGTCGGGTCCGCGTTGCGCAGCCGCAGCGTCCCGCGCGAGCGCGGGTAGATCAGCGACGACATCACCGTCAGCGCCGCCCGAGGGTCGACCTCGTGGCGGATCGGCGCGTCCTGGTTGGGGGAGGGATAGGCCCAGGGGAGGACGTGCAGCTGCAGGTCGGGCACGTCGGTGGCCAGCGAGGTGCGTACGAAGCCGACCGTCTCGAAGACCGTGTGGCCGAGGATCGACCGGCCGACCGTCTGCTCCTTGAGGACCGCCTTGCCGAAGTAGCCGGCGGTGCCGCGGTGCAGCGCGGTCGGCATCTCCCAGGTGGTCGGCACGAACATGTGGTCGTGCAGGTTGTCACCGACCGGCAGCTCGTGGACGGTCTGGATCCCGTGCTCGGCCAGGTGGTCGGAATGACCTATTCCGGAGAGCATCAGCAGCTGGGCGGAGCCGAAGACGCCCGCGGAGACGATGACCTCCTGGGTCGCCGAGATCGTCTGCGGACCCTGCCTGGTGAGGATCTCGACGCCCTTCGCGCGGCCGTTCTCGATCACGATCCTCGAGACGTGCACCTGGGTGAGCGTGGTCAGGCTCGGCAGCTCCTGGTCGTGGAGGTAGCCCCGCGAGGCCGAGTAGCGCAGCCCGTCGATCGCGCTCTGCTGGAACGTCGAGACGCCCTCCTGCTCGGCGCCGTTGTAGTCGTCGAGCACCTTCACGTCGAGGGTCTCAGCAGCGGCTCGCTGGAAGGAGAGCGATGCCTCGGTCGGCCGCGGGTGCTTCATGACCTTGATCGGCCCGCCGGTGCCGCGGTAGTCGGAGCCGCCGCCCTCGTAGTCCTCGACCCGCCGGTACGCCTCATTGACCGAGTCCGCGTCCCAGCCGGTGTTGCCCTCTGCCGCCCAGGCGTCGTAGTTGGCCCGGTTGCCCCGGACCCACAGCAGCCCGTTGATGGAGGAGGAGCCGCCGAGCACCTTGCCGCGCGGCTGGGGGAGCTCGCGGTTACGGGCGTGGTGCTGGGGGACCGTGTGGTAGCCCCAGTCGACGAGCTTCTTCAATCGCGGCTCGGCGTGGAGGGGTCCGATCATGCCGGGCTTGGTCACCAGGTAGTTGCGCCTGTCGTTCTTCCCGGCCTCGAGCAGGATGACCGACTTGCCGGCGGCCGCCAGGCGGCCGGCGACGGCACAACCGGCCGAGCCGGCGCCGACGACGACGTACTCGGCCTCGGTGATTTTGGACTTGGGCACGATCAGATCCTCTCGATGATCGTCGCGGTGGCCTGAGCGCCACCGGCGCACATCGAGACCAGCGCGGTGCTGGCGTCGCGGCGCTCGAGCTCGTGCAGCGCCGTGGTGAGCAGGCGGGTGCCGGTGGAGCCGACCGGGTGGCCGAGCGCGATCGCGCCGCCGTTGACGTTGATCTTCTCCTCGGGGACCTGGTGCACCTGGGCCCAGGACATGACCACGCCGGCGAAGGCCTCGTTGACCTCGGCGATGTCGATGTCGCCGATCGTCATCCCGGTGTCCTTCAGCGCCTTCTCGGTCGCCTGGACGGGGCCGTCGAGGTGGTAGTAGGGGTCGGATCCGACCAGGTTGGAGGTGACGATCCGCGCCCGAGCCTTCAGCCCGAGCGAGGCGGCGACCGCGGAGTCCATCAGCAGCAGCGCCGAGGCGCCGTCGGAGATCTGCGAGGAGGTGCCGGCGGTGTGGATGCCGCCCTCGAGCACCGGGCTGAGCCCGGCCAGCTTCTCGAGCGAGGTGTCGCGGATGCCCTGGTCCTCGGTGACGGTGCGTACCGAGTCGGTGGGCTTGCCCTCGTCGTCGAGCATGGGGGCTTCGACGGCGAAGATCTGCCTCTTGAAGTGCCCGGCGTCGCGCGCCTGGCGCGCCTTGACCTGCGACCACAGCCCGAACTCGTCGACCTCGTTGCGGGAGAACCCGCGGTTCTTCACGATCCGGTCGGCGCCCTCGAACTGGTTGGGCAGATCGATGTTCCAGTCTGCGGGACGTGGATCGCCGGCGCCCTTGGGCACGTTGGCACCCAGCGGGATGCGTGACATCGACTCGATGCCGCAGGCGATGCCGACCTTGATCTGGTCGGAGGCGATCATCGCGTTGATCAGGTGCGTGGCCTGCTGCGCCGAGGAGCACTGCGCGTCGATGACCGTGGAGCCGGTGTGGATCGGCAGCCCGGCATGGAGCCAGGCGCGGCGGACCATGTTGTTGGACTGCTCGCCCGCCTGGGAGACGCAGCCGCCGATTACCTGATCCACCAGGTCAGGGTCGACTCCGGCGCGCTTGAGCACCTCGACCTGGGCGGCGCCGAGCAGAACGCCCGGGTGCAGGCCCGCGAGCCAGCCCTTGCGCTTGCCGATGGGGGTACGGACGGCTTCGACGATGACGGGCGTGCCCATGGAACCTCGCTCTTCGGGGGTTTCGACAAGTCGCTGGTGCGCGGGCGCGCACCGTCACGCCTGATGACGTGACACCGGTTACACTCGATTGTTCCAAAGTAGAACGTGTTCTCGTTTGGCGCAACCCTTGTGTGATGCTGGGCACTGTGTGAACATAAACTAGAACGTGTTACAGAAAAGACCTCGAAGGAGCACACCCGTGACCGCTCTCCCCGTGGATTTCGATCCGACTGATCCCGTGCTCAACGAGGAGCGCGTCCCGCTCCAGGAGTTTCTCGAGCTCCGCAAGACCGCCCCGGTGTGGTGGGTAGAGCAGACGCCCGAGGCACGCGCGGGCTTCCTCGACACCGGGTTCTGGGCGGTGAGCAAGCACGAGGACATCCTTGCCGTCTCCAAGGACAGCGAGAACTTCGGCACCAACGAGAACGGCGTGATCATCCGGTTCGCGCCCGACATGACCCGCGAGCAGGTCGAGCTGCAGCGCGCGATGCTGATCCACCACGATGCGCCCGACCACACCAAGCTGCGCCAGATCATCAGCCGCGGGTTCACCCCGCGGGCGATCAACGCTCTCAAGGACCGTCTGGTCGAGCGGGCCCACAGCATCGTCGACGACGCGCTGGCCAAGGGCGAGGGTGACTTCGTCGCCGAGGTCGCCGCCGAGCTCCCGCTCCAGGCGATCGCCGAACTCCTCGGCGTCCCGCAGGAGGACCGGCGCAAGCTCTTCGACTGGTCCAACCAGATGCTCGCCTACGACGACCCGGAGTACAACGCGGACCCCGAGGCCGCCTCCATCGAGATCTTGACGTACGCGATGACGCTGGCCGCCGAGCGCAAGGCGGACCCCAAGGACGACATCATCTCCAAGCTCGTCAACGCCGAGCTGGAGGGCGGGGCGCTGGGCGATGACGAGTTCGGCTTCTTCGTCATCCTGCTCGCGGTCGCCGGCAACGAGACCACCCGCAACGCGATCTCCCACGGCATGCAGGCCTTCTTCGACAACCCCGACCAGTGGGAGCTGTGGAAGAAGGAGCGCCCCGACACGATGGTCGACGAGGTGATCCGCTGGGCCACCCCGGTCACCGTCTTCCAGCGTACGGCGCTCAACGACGTCGAGGTCGGTGGCCAGCTCGTCAAGAAGGGCCAGCGCGTCGGCATCTTCTACGCCTCGGGCAACCACGACGAGGACGTCTACGACGACCCCGACACCTTCGACATCACCCGAGAGCACAACCCCCACCTCGCCTTCGGTGGCCACGGCGCCCATTACTGCATCGGCGCCAACCTCGCCCGGATGGAGGTGCGGATCATGTTCGACGTGATCGCCGACCGGATGCCCGACCTGAAGCCCAACGGCGCACCGCGCCGCCTGCGTCACGCATGGATCAACGGCATCAAGGAGCTTCCGGTCACCTACGCCTGACCAGGGACCTTCACATTGGAGAAGTGGGGCCGGCGAAACGGATAATTCTCCGGCACCCACTTCTTCAGCGCTTCGAAAGCCACCTCGTAGAGCCCCTGCTCGTAGGCCTCTGTGGTCACCCACCAGCTGACGTCGACGTCGTACGCGGCCAGCTCCTCGCTCAGCTCCTGCCGGACGCCCAGCGGATAGAGGTAGGCACACCCGACGTAGCCCAGCGTGGGCGTCCCCAGGACGTAGGAGAACGACTTGTTCTCCTTCCACTCGCCCTCGTGCCAGACCAGGTCGATGTAGTCGTCCTCCTCCGACGTCAGCCCGTCCGGCCACCCGCCACCCCGGGTCGCGTTGATGATTTCGCGGTCGGCGTTGATGGCGCGTACGTCATCGGCCAGGCACTCGCGCGACAGTGGCCGCGCCGTCAGGTCGCCGTGGGTGAGCACCCGCGGCGCCTCGAACCCGTCCGGGACGACCAGCAGCTTGCTCAGTCCTGCGTAGCTCATCTCCCTCACCTGAGCTCGCCGGTGAGCTGCTTGGCGAGCGTCGAGCGGATCGCGAGCCCGATGCGGTCCCTCTCGGTCGCCGGGATCTGCTCGTCCTCGGGGACGTCGAGGTAGCCGAAGACCTTCGGCCCCGTCCGGTCCTCCGGCTGGTCCGGCATCCGCGGGACCAGGTGGACGTGCAGGTGGTGATATCCCGCAGTCTCGGAGAACTGCATGACGTAGGTCTTCTCGCACTGCGTCAGGGTGCGCAGTGCCTGCGAGAGCTGCCCGAGAAGTGTGCCCAGTTCCGCATGCCCCTCGGCATCCAGCGCATCGAGGGCGGTCACGTGCTCGCGGGCGACCAGGACAAGCCAGCCGGGCAGTGACGTGTTGAGCGCATGCGCCGCCCGCCAGTGCTTGGTCGTCACGATCGATCCGCGAGGCGTATCAGCCTCGCTCTCTGCGATGGCACAGGTCTGGCATTCCATGCCGATTCACGTTAGCCGATGCACACGGTCGTTACAGGTGTGACGAATGAGGCGCCTCACCCGTCACACCCGCAACGACCGTGTGCGTTTCAGTTGGAGGGCGGCTGTGATCCCACGACCCACATGGAGAAGAACTGCGACCCGCCGCCGTAGGCGTGCCCGAGTGCTCGGCGGGCGCCGTCGACCTGGTGCTCGCCGGCCCGGCCCCTGACCTGCAGGGCGGCCTCGGCGAAGCGGAGCATGCCGGAGGCGCCGATGGGGTTGGAGGAGAGCACGCCGCCGCTCATGTTGACCGGGAGGCTGCCGCCGATGGCGGTCTCGCCGGCCTCGGTGAGCTTCCAGCCGGAGCCCTCGGCGGCGAAGCCGAGGTTCTCGAGCCACATCGGCTCGAACCAGGCGAACGGCACGTAGATCTCGGCACAGTCGATCTCGCGGGCCGGGTCGGTGATCCCGGTCGCCTTCCACAGCGCCGCCGCGGCCTCGCGGCCCGCCTGCGGGTTGACCTGGTCGCGCTCGGCGGCCGAGGTGGGCTCGGAGCGCATCACGGTGCCGTGGATCCAGGCCGGAGCCTCGTACGTCTTGGCGACGTCCTCGGCGGCGATCACCATCGCGCAGGCGCCGTCGGAGGACGGGCAGGTCTCGTCGTAGTGGATCGGGTCCCAGAGCATCTGCGAGGCCAGCACCGACTCGACCGTGGTGCCCTCGTTGTGGAGATGCGCATAGGGGTTCTTCAGTGCGTTGTTGCGGTCCTTGGCCGCGACGATCGCGCCGATGTGCGAGGGCGCGTTGGCGCGGCGGATGTAGGAGCGTACGTGCGGGGCGAAGTAGCCGCCCGCGCCGGCGTGCACCGGCATCACGAACGGGATCGGCACGGAGAGTGCCCACATCGCGTTGGACTCCGACTGCTTCTCGAAGGCGACGGTGAGCACCTTCTTGTGGACGCCGGCCTGAACCAGCGAGGAGGCGACGATGGCGGTCGAGCCGCCGACCGAGCCGGCGGTGTGCACGCGCAGCAGCGGCTTTCCGGCCGCGCCCAGCGCCTCGGCGAGGTAGAGCTCGGGCATCATCACGCCCTCGAACAGGTCCGGCGCCTTGCCGATGACGATGGCGTCGACCTCGTCGAGGGTCAGCCCGGCGTCCTCGAGGGCCCGGTCCATCGCCTCGCGGCACAGCCCGGCCATCGAGACGTCCTCGCGCTTGGCGCGGTGGTGGGTCTGGCCGATCCCGATCACGGCCGCGGGAACCTTGCTCACTTGCCACTCCCGTTCTCTTGGGCTTCCATCACGCACACGAGGTTCTGCTGCAGTGCCGGACCGCTGGTCGCGTGACCGAGCACCTTGTCGGCCGACCCATCCCAGATCCGCTTGGCGGCCTCGCCGATCCGGATCGCGCCGGCGCTGAACATCGGGTTGGCGGCGAGCGCTCCACCCGAAGGACTGATCTGTACGTCATCACCCAGTCCGAGCGCCGAGCGCAGGACGAGCTCCTGGTGGCTGAACGGCGCGTGCAGCTCGGCGACCTGGACACCCGCGGTGCCGCCCACGGCGGCAGCTGCCCGCTGGGCCGATCCTGAGATCGTCAGGTCGCGCGTGCCGAGGTGGAGACCGTCGGAGCTGTGCGCGATCCCGGTGATCCAGGCCGGACGCTGGTTGGCGTCGTACGCCCGGTCGCCGGCGGCGAGCACGATCGCGGCCGCGCCGTCGGTCACCGGAGCGCAGTCGTGCTTGCGCAGAGGGTCGGCGAACATCGGCCGGGCGAGCAGCTCGCTCACCGAGGAGCCACCGGCCCGGACGGCGTACTCGTTCTTCTCCGCATCCGTCAGCGACCGGTTGACGACCTCGGCCAGCGCGGTCTCGTCCCAGAGTCCGGCGTCGAGCCCCAGGCGCGCCTGGAGCGCGGCCAGGGAGACGGTGTCGGGCCACAGCGGCGTCATCGTGTAGGGGTCCAGCTGCAGCGTCAGCGTCCGGCGCAGCACGCCCGCCGACGCCTTGCCGAACCCGAAGACCAGCGCGGTGTCGACCTCGCCGGTCTGGATCTTGATCCAGGCCTCGTACAGCGCCCAGGCGGCGTCCATCTCGACGTGCGACTCGTTGACCGGGGGCAGCACCCCGATCGCATCGATCGCGCTCACGAACGAGAACGACCGGCCGGCCAGATAGTCGGACGAGCCCGAGCACCAGAACCCGATGTCCTTCTTGGCCCATCCCGTCTGCTCGTAGCACTCGGCCAGGATCGGCACGAGCAGCTCGGCCATGCTCGGCGACCCGTCGAAGTCCTTCATCTGTCGCTGGGCGAACCCGACGACGGCAACGTCTCTCACTGAGCGCTCCTCACAGGTGGTGCTTGTAGCTGTCGAAGTCCGCGTCCGGCTCATCGGTCGGCGCGAAGTGGCTGATGTTCTCGATGCTGGTGCCCCACTCGTCGCGCGGCTTCCAGACCGCCTTCACCCGCATCCCCATCCGGACCTCGTCGGCCGGGATGTCCAGGATCAGGTGCTGCAGCGCGATGTCGGCGCCGTCGAGGAGGACGTACGCGGAGACGTACGGCGGCTTGATCTTCTGCCCCAGGAACGGGACGTTGACGACGCAGAACGTGGTCACCGTGCCGACGTGCGAGAGCTCGATCTCCTCCGCGGTCGGCACCCCGTCTGTCGGGCAGGCGCCCCGCGGCGGGACGTAGACCTTTCGGCACTTCGGGCACCGCTGGCCCAGGATCCGGCCCTCGGCCAGGCCGCGGAAGAACGAGGACTCCTCCGGCGAGGCCGCGTAGTGGTAGTCGAGGCTGACCGGGGTCACGATCCGGCTGACGTCCTCGCCTCCGGTGGCTGCCGGGGTGCCTGCTGGGTCGCCGCCTTCGGCCTCGAAGACGAGGTCGTTGACAGAGCCGGTGCGCTCCTCGGCCCATCTGGCTCGGACCCTCATCCCGGTCTCGATGTCGTCGGGGGAGGCGACGTCGACGGCATGCAGCCACGGGGTGTCGGCGCCGTCGATGGTGATCAGGGCGTACGCGAACGGCCTCTCGAACGGCTGGCCGGCGACGGGCTCGCTCACCCAGGTCCATGAGGTGACCGTGCCGGTGTCGGGAAGCTCGACGAACTCGGTCACGGCCTGGTGCGTGACCGGGTCGTACTCAGGGGGTGGGACCGCGACTCGGCCGTCGCCGAGCCGGCCGCCGACGATGGTGGTGTCTCGTAGTCCGGTGAGGAAGCGGCCGATCACCGGGCCTGTGGATCTGGTGTAGTCGAAGGCGACCGTCACGGGTGCCTGCAAGGTGCGACTCATGACAGAAAGTGAAACACGTTCTAGTATTGGCCACAACCTTTACGTGGTGACTAAGGAGTCGATGAGAGTGAAGTTGGGGCTACAGCTTGGCTACTGGGGAGCACAGCCACCGACCGGTGTCGGCGAGCTCGTCGCCGCCGCGGAGGAGGCCGGGTTCGACGCGATCTTCACCGCCGAGGCCTGGGGGAGCGACGCGCTCACGCCGCTGGCCTGGTGGGGCCGGGAGACCTCCCGGGTCCGTCTCGGCACCTCGATCGTGCAGATGTCCGGACGTACGCCCACCTCGATCGCGATGCACGCGCTGACGCTCGACCATCTCTCCGGTGGCCGGTTCGTCCTCGGGCTCGGCGTGAGCGGCCCGCAGGTGGTCGAGGGGTGGTACGGCCAGCCGTTCGGTAGGCCGCTGGCCCGCACCCGTGAGGTCGTCTCGATCATCCGGCAGGTGCTTGCCCGGGAGGCGCCGGTGACCAACGACGGGCCGCACTACCCGCTGCCCTTCACGGGCGAGGGCTCGGTCGGGCTCGGCAAGCCGCTCAAGCCGATCGTGCACCCGCTGCGCGCCGACATCCCGATCTGGCTCGGTGCCGAAGGCCCCAAGAACGTCGCCCAGACCGCCGAGATCGCCGACGGCTGGATCCCGATCTTCTACACCCCCAGGTCCGCCCCGATGTACGCCGACTGGCTCGCCGAGGGCTTCGCGCGACCTGGGGCGCGGCGTACTGCCGACGACTTCGAGATCGCCGCGACCTGCCATCTCCAGATCGTCGCGGACGCGGAGGAGAAGCAGGCCGCGCTCGAGGCGATGAAGCCGTTCGCGGCCCTCTACATGGGCGGCATGGGCGCCAAGGAGCAGAACTTCCACAACCAGGTCTTCGAGCGGATGGGCTACGCCGAGCTCGCCGGGCAGGTTCAGGCGCTCTACCTGACCGGCGACAAGACCCAGGCCACCGCCCTCATCCCCGACGAGCTCGTCGACGACCTGCACATCATCGGCACCGAGGACGAGGTACGCGACAAGGTGGCGCAGTGGGAGGAGACCGGTGTGACCACCCTGCTGCTGAGCCTCGGCTCGGCCGCCGAGGTCCACCGCATCGCCGAGGTGCTCGGATGACGACGGCGCCCCTCTCGGGGGACGCCCGCTGATGGCGGTCTACGCCGTCACCGGATCGGCCTCGGGCATGGGGGCCGCCGTCGTCGAACGGCTCCTCGCCGCCGGACACCGCGTCGTGACCGTCGACATCGCCGAGGCCGATGTCGTCGCCGACCTGTCGACGCCGAAGGGCCGCCGCGACGCCACCGAGAAGGTGCTCGCCGCCTGTGGCGGCCGGCTCGACGGCGCGGTCCTCGCGGCCGGGCTCGGGCCGGCGCCGGGGCACGAGCGCCCTGGCCTGATCACGCAGGTCAACTACCTCGGCGTCGTCGAGCTCCTCGAGGGCTGGCGCGAGGCGCTCGCCGCCGCCGGCAACGCCAAGGTCGTGGTCTTCTCCAGCAACTCGACCACGACGATGCCGCTGATCCCGGCACGGGCGGTCGCGGCGCTGCTCGAGGGCGACGCGGAGCGGGCGCTGAAGGCGTACCGGATCTTCGGGAAGGGGGCGCCGGCGATGGCCTACGGCGCCTCGAAGGTCGCCGTGACCCGCTGGGTGCGGCGTCGCGCGGTCGAGCCGGAGTGGGTGCAGGCCGGGATCCGGCTCAACGCGATCGCGCCGGGCGCGGTGCTGACGCCGCTGCTGGAGAAGCAGCTCGCGACGCCGGGGGAGGCGAAGGCGATCCGGTCGTTCCCGGTCCCGGCCGGCGGCTTCGGCGACCCGGGGCTGCTCGCCGACTGGGTGATCCACATGCTCGGCCCCGCGGCCGACTTCATGGTCGGCAGCGTCGTCGTGGTCGACGGCGGCACCGACGCCTGGTTCCGGGCCGACGACTGGCCGCGGCCGGTGCCCGGCAGGCGGCTGCGGGGCTATCTGCGCAGGATGCGCGAGTTCAGGAAGGTACGCGCGTGACCGACTCCACGACCGACCCGCTCGCTCCGGCGACGCTGGGTCCGGTGACCCTGCGCAATCGGGTGATCAAGGCGGCGACCTTCGAGGGCGCCTCACCCGGGGCGCTCGTCTCGGACCGGCTGATCGACTACCACCTCGCCGTCGCCGAGGGCGGCGTCGGGATGACCACGGTCGCCTATCTCGCGGTGGCCCCGGAGGGACGTACGCATGCCGACTGCATCTACTGGCGCCCGGAGGCGCTGGCCGGGCTGCGGAGGCTGACCGAGGAGGTCCACGCGACCGGCGCCAAGATCTCGGCCCAGATCGGTCACGCCGGCCCGGTCGCCAACGCCAAGTCCAACGGGGTGCCGTCGCTGGCGCCCACGCGGTCCTTCAACGCGCTCGGGATGGCGTTCAACCGCGCCGCGACCGCGGCGGACCTCGCCCGGGTCGTCGAGCAGCACGGCGCCGCGGCCCGGATGGCCGTCGAGACCGGCTTCGACGCGATCGAGGTGCACCTGGGCCACAACTACCTGCCCAGCTCGTTCCTCAGTCCGCGCCTCAACCAGCGCACCGACGAGTTCGGCGGGTCGCTGGCCAACCGGGCCTCGTTCCCGCGCCGGATCCTGGCCGCGGTGCGGGAGGCGGTCGCCGAAGCGGGTGGTGGTCGGGTCGCCGTGCTCGCCAAGATGAACATGCGCGACGGCTACCGCGGCGGGTTCGACCTTCCCGAGTCGGTCGAGTTCGCGCGCCTGCTCGAGTCCGACGGCCACCTCGACGCGCTCGAGCTCACCGGCGGCTCCTCGTTCATGAACCCGATGTATCTCTTCCGCGGCGACGCTCCCTACCGCGAGATGGCCGCCAACATGCCACTGCACCCGGTGATCAGGATGGGCATGCGGATGGTGGGCAAGGGCTTCTTCAAGGAGTACCCCTACAAGCCGCTCTACTTCCTCGACAACGCCCGCGAGTTCCGCCGCGCTCTGAGCATGCCGCTGGTCCTCCTCGGCGGGGTCACCGACCTGACCGGGATGCGGACCGCGATGGACGAGGGCTTCGAGTACGTCGCGATGGCCCGCGCGCTGCTCCGCGAGCCGGACCTGGTCAACCGCCTCCGGGCCGACCCCGCGACCGTGTCGCGATGCACCCACTGCAACCTGTGCATGTCGACCATCTACCCGGGGACCCATTGCCACCTCGACGCCGAGCACGTCTACGGTGAGGCTCACCCGATCCTGCTGCCCCCATCCTGAAGCCGAGGACCCAGATGTCGATGCACTACGGACGCGCCCACCACCCGCAGGCTCCTGCCGGATACGTCCGTGACGACATGACCGACGCTGAGATCAAGGAGCGGGAGGCCACGCTGGTCCCGCTGACCGACTCGGTGCGCCGGCTCGTCGACGCGGTCGTGCGCACCCAGGTCGCGGACTCGGTCCTCGACGACGTACGCCGCCGGGTCGAGGCGCTGACCGATGAGCTGCTCGCCGAGGCGCTGCCTGGCCCGCACGGGGTCCGGTTCGGGGCGGACGGCGGCTTCCGCAACTACGGCAACCCGGTGGTCGGGAAGGGCAACGCCATCGCCCCGCCGCTGGCGGTCCAGCGCGACGGCGAGGACGTGTGGGCCGACTTCGAGCTCGGGCCCGCGTACGAGGGCCCGCCGGGACTGGTCCACGGCGGTGTGTCTGCGCTGATCCTGGACCAGCTGCTCGGCGAGGCCGCCTCGGCGGGTGGTCGCCCCGGAATGACCGGCACCCTGACGATCGTCTACAAGCAGGGGACTCCGCTGGGTCCGTTGCGCGGTGAGGCGCGGATCGCGTCGACCGAGGGAGTGAAGTCGGTCGTACGTGGACGGCTGCTGACCCGGCCCGCCGACGGTTCCGAGCCGGTGGTGTGCGTCGAGGCCGAGGGCATCTTCATCCTGCCGCGGTGGGCACGCGAGGCGATGGCCGCCGCCGACCGGGATCACGTCGGCGACGCCTGAAGCGGCTCCTGTCGCAGCAGCCAACCCGGGGCTAGAACACGTTCTAGTTTCGCGGTAAGGTGCGGGCATGGATACCAGCCGCATCGGTCCCCACAACGGTCATCTGATGGTCTCGGCGCTGGAGCGCCACAAGAACCGTCCGATCATTCATCTCGGCGACGTGAGTCTGACCGGGGCGGAGGTGGCGGCGCGGATCAGTCAGTACGTCCAGGCCTTCGAGGCGCTCGGCGCCGGCACCGGCTCGGCGACCGCGCTGCTCGCGCTCAACCGCCCCGAGGTGCTCTTCATCCTCGGTGCCGGCCAGACCCAGGGATTCCAGCGCACGGCGCTGCACCCGCTGGGCAGTGCGGAGGACCAGGCGTACGTCATCAACGATGCCGGGATCACCGGTCTGATCATCGACCCCTACTTCGCTGATCGCGCGGTCGAGCTGCTGGAGATGTGCCCGGGGCTGAAGCGGGTGCTGACCATCGGGCCGGTCCCGCCGCAGCTGGCGGATGTCGGCGTCGATCTCGTCGCCGCCGCGGAGACCTACCCGGTCGAGCCGCTCGCTGCGAGGCTGCTCCCGCCGAACCACGTCACCTCGATCACCTACACCGGCGGCACGACCGGGAAGCCGAAGGGCGTGATCGGGCTGTCCGGGTCGTTCGCGACGATGACCCAGGTGCAGCTCTCGGAGTGGGAGTGGCCCGAGGCGCCCCGGTTCCTGATGTGCACACCGCTCTCGCACGCCGGTGCCGCCTTCTTCGTGCCCGTCGTGATCAAGGGCGGCACCCTCTTCGTGATGCCGAGGTTCGATCCGGCCGCCGTCCTGGAGACCATCGAGCGCGAGCGGATCTCCTCGCTGATGGTGGTCCCGACGATGCTGTACGCGCTCCTCGACCACCCTGACTCCCGCATCCGCGACCTGTCCTCGCTCGAGACCGTCTACTACGGCGCCTCCGCGATCAACCCGGTGCGCCTGGCGGAGGCGATCGAGCGGTTCGGGCCGATCTTCGCGCAGTACTACGGCCAGTCCGAGGCGCCGATGGCGATCACCTACTTCGCCAAGGGCGACCACGTCGACGCTGACGGGGAGCCGCTCACCCATCGGCTCACCTCCTGCGGCCGGCCGTCCGCGCTGGTCCGTACGGCCCTGATCGGTGCCGACGGCACGCCGGTCGCTCCTGGCGATCCCGGTGAGATCTGCGTCGCCGGACCGCTGCTCTCCGGTGGGTACTGGCAGCTGCCCGAGGTCACCGCCGAAACCTTCCGGGACGGCTGGATGCACACCGGCGACGTCGCCCGGGAGGACGAGGACGGCTTCTGGTACATCGTCGACCGCACCAAGGACATGATCGTCACCGGCGGCTTCAACGTCTTCCCCCGCGAGGTCGAGGACGTCATCGCGACCCATCCCGCGGTCGCCCAGGTCGCCGTCATCGGCACCCCGCACGAGAAGTTCGGCGAGGCCGTCACCGCCGTGGTCGTCCCCCGTCCCGACGCCGTCCTCTCGGACGAGGTCGTCGCCGAGATCCAGGCCCTGGTCAAGGAGCGGAAGGGATCCGTTCATGCACCCAAGTCGGTCATCGAGATCGACGCGATCCCGATGACCGCCCTCGGCAAGCCGGACAAGAAGGCCCTGCGGGCGCGCTACGCTGCCTCCTGATGTCAGGCACGTCGGCAACGGGCTATGGGGTCGTCGCCAAGACCCTTCACTGGCTGACGGTCGCCGCCTTCGTGCTGCAGTTCGTGGTCGGCTATGCCATGTCGACAGAGACCGACTGCGACCCGCCGGCGGAGGACCGCAGCGGCGGTGACACCTCCGACGCGGAGGAGGAGCGGATCGAGCGCTTCGAGGAAGCCTGCGAGGCCCGGGTCGGCGACGAGGGCTCGCTCGACACCGCCTGGGCCGACCTGTGGGGCGGCGGCATCGGTGTGGACGGCATCGGCCTGCCCGAGCTGCACATCCTGCTCGGCCTGGCCATCCTGCTTCTCGGCGGTCTTCGGGTCGCCTGGCGCATGATCGCCCCGCTACCCCCGTGGGACCCGCGACTCACCGCGACCGACCGACCCCTGGCCCATGTCACCGAGCGGGTGCTGCTCTCGCTGATGTTCGTCGTCCCGCTCACCGGCCTCGCGCTGGTGGCGGTCTCCGACGACCTGGTCGCGCTGCACATCGCCGCCCACATCGCGTTCTTCGTCGCGCTCGGCGCACATCTGCTGCTGGTGCTGCGGCGGGGGCTGCTTCCGCGGATGCTGCCAGGGGCTGCGTACGTCAGGAAGGGCCGCGCCTGAGGGGGTCTCAGCGTCCCTTGAACTCGGGCTTGCGCTTCTCCAGGAAGGCCTTGGGGCCCTCCTTGGCGTCCTCGGAGGCGAAAACGGCGGCACCGACCTTGGCGTCGTCGGCCCAGGCCTCCTCCTCGTGCTTGCCCTCGGACTCGCGCATGGTGCGGAGGATCGCCTGGACGGCCAGAGGCCCGTTGGCGGCGATCATGTCGGCGAGCTCGTGGGCCTTCTCGAGCGCGGTGCCGTCGGGGACGACGTGGCCGATGAGGCCGAGCTCCTTGGCCTCGGGGGCGAGCAGCGTACGTCCGGTCAGCAGCAGCTCGGCGGCGACGGTGTAGGGGATCTGGCGGGGGAGACGGACCGCGGAGCCGCCCATCGGGTAGAGCGACCAGCGGGCCTCGGCGACGCCGAACTTGGCCGACTCGCCGGCGACCCGGATGTCGGTGCCCTGCAGGATCTCGGTGCCGCCGGCGATGGCGGGGCCCTCGACGGCGGCGATCAGCGGCTTGGTCAGCCGGAAGCCTTTGAGCAGGCCCTTGATCACCGTCGGGTCGAAGCCCTCCTCGAACGACTCCGAGGGCGGCTTCTCGTCGGCCTTCTTCAGGTCCATCCCGGCGCAGAAGTAGCCACCCGCGCCGGTCAGGATGCAGACCCGGATCTCGGGGTCCGAGTTCACCCGGTCCCAGGCGTCCTCCATGATCCGCAGCATCTCGGAAGAGAGGGCGTTGCGGCGCTCGGGACGGTTCATGGTGACGATGAGCTTGTGGCCGTCCTGCTCGACGATCGCGTGCGGCTGAGCAGAAGTTTCTGTGATCGGCATAACATCAGACCCTAGCGGAAAACTGAAACGTGTTCTAGTGTCGCAGTCATGGCGCTGAACCTTGCTGACCTCTTCGAACACGCCGTCGACGCCGCGCCTGCGAAGGTGTCGGTCCAAGTCGGCGACCGCAAAGTGACTTACGCAGAGCTCGAGCGTGAGTCCAACAAGCTGGCCCACTATCTGGCCGGCCAGGGGATCGGGAAGGGCGATCACGTCGGGCTCTACTCCAAGAACTCCGTCGAGCACGTCGTCGCCCTGCTCGCGATCCTCAAGATCCGTGCTGTGGCGATCAACGTGAACTATCGCTACGTCGCCGGTGAGCTGGAGTACCTCTTCGGCAACGCCGACCTCAAGGCCCTGGTCCATGACCGCGTCTACGCGCCGCTGGTCGCCGAGGTCTCCCCGAAGCTGGACGGCCTGACGACGTTCGTCGCCGTCTCCAACCCGCTCGAGCCGCACGACGACTCCGACCTCAGCCCGTTCGGCGGCGTCACGCTCGAGGAAGCCCTGGCCGGGCAGTCTGAAGCGCGCGACTTCGGCGAGCGCAGCCCCGACGACATCCACGTCATCTACACCGGCGGCACCACCGGCTTCCCCAAGGGCGTGATGTGGCGCCACGAGGACTTCTGGCGCGTGCTCGGCGGCGGCATCGACTTCATGACGGGTGTGCCCCTGGAGGAGTACGACCAGTCCAAGCAGGCCGCCGGAGGCGGACTCATCACCCTGCCGCTCAGCCCGCTGATGCACGGAGGTGCGCAGGCGAGCCTGCTGATGCACCTCTTCGCCGGCCAGGTCACGATCCTGGAGCCGAAGTTCGACCCGGTACGCACCTGGGAGATCGTCGACCGCGAGAAGGTCCAGATGATGTTCATGACCGGTGACGCGATGGCGGTGCCGCTCATCGACGCGTACGAGGCCGGCCCCGGCAACGGGCAGAGCTTCGATGGTCAGTCGCTGTTCGCCATCGCCTCCTCGGCCGCGATCTTCTCCAAGTCGGTCAAGGAACGTTGGATGAGGGCCTTCCCGAACGCGGTGTTCACCGATTCGATCGGATCGACCGAGACCGGCTTCCAGGGCACCGGCCTGCAGGACGCCTCTGCGCTCTCGACCGACGGACCCGTGGTCACCGCGGGTGCCCACACCGCCGTGATCGGCGACGACGGCCACCCGCTCGACCTCGCCACCGACGTCGGCAAGATCGGCCGTACCGCTCGCAAGGGCCACGTGCCGGTCGGCTACTACAAGGACCCCGAGAAGTCGGCGAAGACCTTCGTGGAGATCGACGGCATCCGCTACGCGATCCCGGGGGACTACGCCCGGGTCGAGACAGACAACCGCCTCACCCTGCTCGGACGAGGCTCCAACTGCATCAACACCGGCGGCGAGAAGGTCTATCCCGAGGAGGTCGAGGCTGCCATCAAGGCGCACCCCGACGTCTACGACACGCTCGTCGTCGGGATCCCGGACGAACGCTACGGCCAGGCCGTCGCCGCTGTCGTCCAGCCGCGACCGGGCGCGACCATCGAGCTCGAGGGGCTGCGTACGTTCCTGCGGGCTCACCTGTCCGGCTACAAGCTGCCGCGCGCCCTGACCATCGTCGACGAGGTGCCCCGCAACGCCACGGGCAAGGCCCAGTACCCCAAGGCCAAGGAGATCGCCCTGGCCACCCAAGCGACCGCAACAGAGCAGGACCCCGAAGGAGCAAAGGCATGATCCGTACGGCACTGTGCGAGGCGTTCGGGATCGACTACCCGATCTTCGCCTTCACCCCCTCGGAGCACGTGGCCGCGGAGGTCTCCAAGGCCGGCGGGCTGGGCGTGCTGGGCTGCGTACGCTTCAACGACGCCGAGGAGCTCGACCGCACCCTGACGTGGATGGACGAGAACACCGACGGAAAGCCCTACGGCGTCGACGTGGTCATGCCTATGAAGGTGCCGACCGAAGGCACCTCGACCGACCTGTCCGCCTACATCCCGGCGGAGCACGCCGAGTGGGTCGACAAGACGCTGCTCTCCCTCGGCGTACCGCCGCTGCCGGAGGGGGAGGGCCGCGAGGGCGTCCTCGGCTGGCTGCACTCGACCGCGCGCTCGCACGTCGACGTCGCGCTGCAGCACCGGCCGGTGCTGATCGCAAACGCGCTCGGCACCCCGCCCAACGACGTGATCGAGAAGGCCCACGAGCACGGCGTCAAGGTGGCCGCCCTCGCGGGTGCACCGAAGCACGCGGTGTCGCACGTCTCGAACGGCGTCGACATCATCGTCGCCCAGGGCTACGAGGCCGGCGGGCACACCGGAGAGATCGCCTCGATGGTGCTCCAGCCCGACATCGTCGACGCGGTCGGGCCGGACGTGCCGGTGCTGGGTGCCGGCGGGATCGGTTCGGGCCGTCAGATCGCCGCGTCGCTGGCGCTCGGTGCACAGGGCGTCTGGACCGGTTCCATCTGGCTCGGGACGAGCGAGTATCGCAACCTCAACACCCACGCCGGCTGGGAGAGTGCCTTCACCCGCGCCACCTCCGCCGACACCCGCCGGATGCGGATCTACACCGGCAAGCCCGCTCGACTGCTGAAGTCGAAGTGGACCGACGCCTGGGAGGCCGAGGGCTCGCCGGCACCGCTGCCGATGCCACTGCAGAACCTGCTCGTCTCCGACGCCCACAACCGGATCAACGCCGCCGGGGATCCCGATGTCGTCGCGATGCCGGTCGGGCAGATCGTCGGCCGGATGAACGAGGTACGCCCCGTCGCCGCGGTCATGGCCGACCTCATCGCCGAGTTCGAGGCCACCGTCAAGCGCCTGGACGCGATCGCCGAGGGATAGTCCGCAGCACCACGAAGGCGCCGGCTCGTCGACCGAGCCGGCGCCTTTCTCGTGCCGTGATTCCGTCGCGCCTTACCTCAGCGCGCTATCGCACACACTGGTCGCTGGCGCCGCTACCGCACACCACAACCCCGCCGCAGAGACGGGAGAGGCACTGACAGGATGGCCGCGTGACGATCTCGAGCTACGTACGTGACGGACTCACCTTCGACGTGATCGACTCGGGCCCCGCCGACGGCGACCCGGTCGTGCTCCTGCACGGTTTCCCGGAGCGGGCGACCTGCTGGCGTGAGGTGTCACCGATCCTGCACGAGGCCGGCTTCCGCACGATCGCCCCGGACCAGCGCGGCTACTCGCCGGGCGCCAGGCCGCGTACGCGCCTCGGCTACGGCGCCGGCAAGCTGGTCGAGGACGTGGTGGCGCTCATCGACGAGATCGGCCGGCCGGTGCACCTGGCCGGCCACGACTGGGGGAGTGCGGTCGGTTGGGGAGTGGCGGCCAAGCGACCCGACCTGGTCCGGAGCTGGACCGCGATGTCGGTGCCGCACCCGGTCCCGTTCGCCCGGTCGATGAAAGGTCCGCAGCGGCGCAAGTCCACCTACATAGCGCTCTTCAACATCCCGCTGCTGCCCGAGCTGGTCTCCGGGGGAGGCGGCCGGATGGAGCGGATGATGCGGGGGAGCGGCTGGAACGACGAAGACGTCGAGCGCTTCCGGGAGGAGATCGTCGACTACGGCGCGCTGCCCGGTGGTCTGGGCTGGTATCGCGCCCTGCCCCTGGCCCCGCGCGTCGGCCGGGTCTCGGTGCCGACGACGATGCTCTGGAGCGATGGCGACGTCGCGATCGGCCGAACGGCCCTGGAGGGCAACGAGGACTCCGTCACCGGTCCCTACGAGTTCATCGAGCTGACCGGGGTCAGCCACTGGATCCCCATCAAGGCGCCGCAGGCGGCTGCCGACGCGATCCTCTCGACCATCGCCAGGGCGAGTCGGTCGTGATCGATGGCCGAGGCGGAGTGGCGCGCCATTCCGTGATCGGTGGTGCCGCCGCGGCCGCTGGTGCGTTGGCGGGCATCGGGCTGATGCGGCTGCTGTTCGCGCCGGCTGTGGCCTTCTTCGGTGGCTTCATCGAGGTGGAGGGGGCCGAGACCGGATCGGCGCTGGGCGACGCGCTCGCCACCGGGCTCGGCGCGGTGGGGGCGGTGCTGGCCGCGTTCTTCTTCGCGGCCGTCGCGCTGCTCACTGTCGTGGCGGTGATGCCGTTGGTGGCGATGGGTCTTACGCTCGGAGGCTCCGGGTTCGAGCGCGCTTGGCTGGCAGTGCTGATCACGCTTCCGCTCGCCCTGGTCGGGTTCTTCGGGATCGGACAACTGTTGCCCGGTTCGGTCCCGTGGTGGTTCTGGCCGGTGACCGTGGCAGCCGCGGCGGCGGGATCGGTCTGGCTCGCAGCGGCCCTCCCTGCACCGGTGCTCAGTCGGTCGCGGCCACGGTAGGAGAGCTCGACCGGGGCGTGGTGTCGCGAGCTGTGATCGCGTCCCGGACACCGTGGATCGCTGTGCGGATCATGTCGCCGTACGGCCCTTGCGGCAGGGTAGCGACACGTTCCTCGGCCTTGCTGATCTGGCCGGCGGCTGCCTCGAAGGAGCCCAGGCGGCGCAGGTTGTCGGCGATGTTGAGATGCAGGCTCGGATAGAAGCCGGCAACCTCGAGGCCCGCGTGGTGCTCGCCGGCCCGACGGTCAGTGAGGGCGCCTGCGGCGTCGAGGGCGCGTACGTCCCAGATGAGTGCCTCGGCCGGATCGGGATACAGATCGGCGAGGTAGTGGGCGAGCGTGCACCGGTGAAGCGGATCGCCCAGCACTCCGAGGTCTTCCCAGATCTCGAGCAGCTCCTGCCGTGCTCTGGTGGTCTCGCCTTGGTGGCCAAGGGTCACGGCGGTGGTGATGGCGTCCATCGTCGGATCGGCTGCAGGGGTCGCGGTCATGCGCCGATGCTGGGGCTTCGACCCACCTGAAGGTCAAGAGTTGAGTACGCGGGCTCATCACGCCGCGCCGCGGCGCCGCGAGACTCGTCGCATGCTCGCTTTCGACCGCCCGGCCAGTGTCCGCTGGCGCATCACGCGCGTGCCCTGGTTTCTCGTCACCACGGCTCTTGCGTCCGTCGTGGCTCTTCTCGCCATCGGGAAGCTGGCCATGAACTGGCTGGACGTCTATCTCGTCTTCTTCGGCGAGCAGCCGGAGATCGACCCGGCGAACATCGCCGCGTACCGCGTCTGGGGTGCGATCGCGCTCGCCGCGCTCCTGTGCGGCGCGGTCGCCCACATGCTCAACCCCGACCGCCGCTTGCTCGGGACCTTCTGGCAGGGCCTGTTGGTCCTCGTCGGCACGGCGATGGTCCTGCTCTGCTACATCCCCGGCGCGGTGGATCTACCGGCGCCGGGGCGGGAGGACGACGGGTATCGCGCCCCGCCCTGCTACTCCGGCGGCGACAACGACGAGTGTGTCGGTGGCTGACGCTGTCAGCCGCGGTCGTGGAGCGTGATCTGGTAGCCGTCGGCGTCGGCGAAGGTGAACGTACGCCCGAAGGGGCCGTCGATCGCGGGGGAGACGATGGTGTGCCCGTCGGTGACGAGAGCATCGTGGATGGCCTGGACGTCGGTGGCATGGAGCCAGATCGCGGCACCGATGCCAGGTTGGGCGACAGAGGCGAGATCGGTGCCCGGGACGACCTCGCGAAGCGCGAACGCGATCGGCTTGGTCTCGAAGACGACGGCATGCGGTGGCCCGGCCGGCGAGCGGACGAGGCCGAGGTAGTGCTCGTAGAACGCCTGCGACGCGTCGAGGTCGCGCGCCTGCAGGGAGATGAAGTCGGGGCCGGTGACGGGCATGGAATGCTCCTTCGATGTGTGTCAGGTAACTGACACAACGAACGTATGTCAGAATACTGACATGAGTCAAGACGGCGTCGACCTGGACAAGTCGCTGGGCTACCTGCTGAAGGAGGCGTCGAGCGCCCTGCGCGCCGCGATGGAGGAGGTGCTTCGCCCGCTCGGGATGAGCATCACCCACTACGCCTGCCTGGAACTGCTGGCGCAGCGGCCCGGTCTGTCGAACTCCGAGCTCGCCCGAGGCGCGTTCGTGACGCGCCAGACGATGAACGTGCTGCTCCGCTCCTTGGAGCGAGACGGTGACGTGACCAGGCCGGCGGCGGCCCCCGTCGGAAAGGTCCTCCCCGCGCAGCTCACGCCTCGTGGCAGGCAGAAGCTCGAGGAGGCGACCGTCGCGGTCCGCTCTGTGGAGGTCAGGATGCTGGCCGGCATGACTCCGACCGATCAGTCCGAGGCCTTCCGGATCCTGCAGGGCATGGTCCACTCCCTACGTGATGGGGGCGACGGCGCCTGATCGGCCCGCAGCTGCGAGGAGGCTACGAGCGGACCCTCGAAGCACGCCAGAGCGCAGCGGCAAGCCATAGCGCCGCGACGGCGACGAGTACGCCCCAGACAATCCGCCCCGCGTGCGGGAGGAAGTACTGGGGGAGCATCGTGACCAGGAGAGCTGCCAGCGGGACGGCGCTCCAGCGGGGCAGGGACCCCGAGCGCCAGACCGCGATCGCGACGAGCACGGCGGCGACGGCGATGAGCAGCAGGCCGATCACGAAGACGGTCATCGCGGTCGGGTCGAGGCGGAAGTCGTTGCCCACGTCGGTCAGGCTGGGGTCGCCGTCGGCCACGGCGCGCTCGCCGATGGCCTTGAGACCGTAGACCTCGGCACCGTAGTAGGAGATGGTCAGACCGGAGCCGATGTAGCCGATGACGGCGGCAAGATATGCGGTCCTCTCCTGTGGTGTGCCGTCGAGGAGGTGGCGGATGGCGCCATAGCCGAGCGGGATGAGAATGAGGCCGACGATGGCACTGATGTGCGCGATGCTCCAGCCGGCGGAGGCCCACGCCGCTGCTCCGTCAAGCGTGGTCTCGTCGGCGCGTGGGGCAACGACCTCGTAGACGGCAAAGAGGACGCCGGCGATCGCGAACGCGACGGCCCCCATCTGGGTGCGGCGGTCGGGGGAGACGTGGGGGACGGTCACTGCGGAGCTCCTAGGTGGATGCAGTGAGAGCAGTGCTCTCAATTGTGAGCGATGATGACATGCATCCGCCTGCACCGCACGCGATTTGCCCGGCCTTCGTCCAAGACCGATCCGGGCGGCCCTCCCGTGAGTGACTCATAGGTCGAAGCGCTATCGCACACCGTGGTCATTTGGCGCGATACAGCACAGACAGCCGCGACGAAGATGTGGAATCGCGTCCATGCCGCCGGCGAGATGGAGAACCCGGCCCGGTGCCGATCTTCGCGATCCTGGCACTTTCTAAGTGCGTCGGGTGAAGCGGATGTCGCCACTAGGTAGGCGTTCATGGAGGTACGCGGTGTCGTGGGCGCGGTGGTGGTGATGGGAGCAGAGCAGGGCGGCGTTGTCGAGGTCGGTGTTTCCGCCGAGTGCCCAGGCAACCCAGTGGTGGGCCTCGGCCCAGGTGCCGGGGATGTCGCAGCCCTCGGCCTCACAGGTCGCGGATCTGAGCAGGAGGGCTCGGCGTTGGGCGGCGGTGAAGAAGCGTTGCATGCGGCCCAGGTCAAGAACCTCGGAGGCACCGCCGAGGACGGCGGGGATGATGTTCGCGTTGCAGGCCAGCCGGCGGGCCTCGGCGGCGGTGATCGGGGTGCCGCCCACGATCTGGGCGATGCCGGCCTCGGTGCGGAGCTGGTCGATATCGATGGTCACGATCACCGTGGTCGCATCCCCACCATGGATCGGGAGCCGGGCCGGGTCGAGGGTCTCCAGCATCTGGCACAACGCACGTCCGAGCCTGCGGTCGTAGGGCAGATACTCGCCGGTCTCGGTGCGGGTGCCGTCATCGCGGCGGGGCGAGGCGAACGCTTCCAGGTTGGTGGCCAGCCGATCCGCGGCCCCGTCTGGGACCACCGCAGAGATGCGGGTGGTGCCGTCCCCGAGCCGGCGCATGGACAGGCGGGTCTTCTTCCTCGCGTAGGCCTCCTCCGCGGCGAGCCGTCGAGCTTCCTCGGCCTCGGCGATCTCAGGGGCGATGACATCGAGGATCCGGCGCCCGAGACGGCGGAGCTGGGTCGGATCGAACCGGGTCGCGTAGCCGACCAGGGTCTCCTCGGCCTTGATCCGGATCTCGGGGTCGAGATCGGCGGGCAGCTCGTCGAGAGCGTTGACGATCACCTGGGCCTGCGCCGGGTTGCAGTCCCCGCGTCGCATCGCGGCCGCGACCAGCCCATAGGAACGGTCCAGGGCCTCAGCCAGCCGCAGGTCAACGCGCAGGGTCTCGGGACGCTGGTGGGTGTGGTGATGCAACCACCCCGCCACATCCCGCGCCCCGGACTCAGCGGACACGTCATCAGCGGTCGCGAGTACCCGCAGCTCGAGCTCAGCCAGCTGCGCCTTCGCCCGGGCGATCTCGAGCAAGGTGGCGGCCTTCTGATCGGTGGCCATGAACGCCGGATTCGCCTCAGCAACTCGCTCGAGGGAGGCGGTGATCGCGACCACGGCCCCGAGCACGGGGTGTTGGGGTTGTTGCAGCGTGGTCATCGAAACGGTCACCTCCCGACGTACGAACACAAGGGTTTCTGCCTGTGCAGAATCCCGGTTGGTTCGCTGGTCTCGGAGGCCCGGCAGTACGGGCTATTACTTACCCTCGCAGCTCAGCGTTCACGCCCCTGGTTCCCCTGGATTACCCGCCACCCGTTGTGTCTCGGATGGAAAGGGCACGCCTCTTTCGAGGTGGTCGGCCTTCACGTTTACGCCTGCGCCGAGCCTACCATATAACGCAAACCAATGAACCCAATCAGGGACAGATATCCCAAGCGAAAGCCAGACCGCTGCTGGAAGCCCGCAAGACAGCCAAATGGCACCCAGCCCAGACACCCTGGTTCTAAATCTCCCAGCCCAAACAACGTATTGGCCCCACCCGCGCTGGAACTCCGCACGAGACCAACGGACACACATCCAGATCCCCACTCGTAGGCGGCCAGCCCGTGGACGAGGAATGGACTCGTGGTCAATAAGACAAAGCGCTATCGCACAAGATGCGTACTTTCCGCGATACAGCACAAGCACCCGCCACAAAAGAAAGGCCCCGGCAGCCGCCGGGGCCTCTCATGACGTCGGTACGAATCAGGACGCAGCGAGAGATCGTCCGATCCGCAAAGCCTGCTCGGTAGCCCCGCCGAAGACGAACTCGAAGCGCTTGGCGGTCGTGAAGTAGCGATGCGCCTCGCCGTCGAGGTCGATGCCGACACCGCCGTGGACGTGGACGGTGGTGTGGGCGAGCCGGTGGGCGGCGTCGGCGGCCCAGAGCTTGGCGACGGCGACCTGGTCGGCGGCGGGGAGGCCGGAGGAGACCCGCCAGACGGCCTGCCAGAGGGTGAGCCGCTGGGCGAGTACGTCGATGAACCCGTCGGCCAGCCGCTGGGAGACGGCCTGGAAAGTGCCGATGGCGCGGCCGAACTGCTCCCGGGTCTTGGCGTACGACGACGTGAGCGAGAGGGCTCCTTCGGTGATGCCCAGCAGTTCGGCGGCCGCCGCCACGGTCAACAGCGAGCCGAGCCGGGAAGCGGCCGCGGAGTCCCCGACACGACGAGCGGGGGCCGAGGCGAACGAGACCAGCGCGGTGACGTCGCCGTCGCTGGTGTGCTGCGCACGGCGATCGACGCCTTCGGCCGATGCCTCGACCAGGAAGACCCCGACGGTGCCGTCCGGGGATGCCGCGGTCACCAGGAACGCATCGGCGATCATCCCTGCCCTGACCAGCGTCTTCACGCCGGTGACGGTGTCCCCGGTGGCGACGACCATAGGGATGTCGGGCAGGTGGGAGTACTCCTCGGCAACCGCGGCCGTCAGGATCCGGGAGCCGTCGGCGACGCCGGTCAGGGCGTCCGCCGCTGTCTCGGCGAGGAACAGGCCGCACGGCCCGTGCACGGCGAGCGGTACCGGCGCGACCTGCCGCCCGGCCTCGACCAGTACCCGGCACAGCTCGACGAGCCCGAGCCCGGCACCGTCGTACGTCTCGGGCAGATGCAGCCCGAGCAGCCCGGCCTCGCCGAGGGCGGACCAGAGGGAGGCGTCGAAGCGGCCGCGGTCGCCGGCAGCCGCCTCGACCGTACGCAGCCGCTCGACCGAGGTCGCATCGCCGATGATCTTGGCCGCGAGCTCGGCGGCGTCGTCGGATTCGGTGGTGAAGGAGAAGTCCATGAGGTGTCCTCGGGTCGGGATGGTCAACGCTTGGCGGCGGGGAGGCCGAGGCCCACGTAGCCGATGATGTCTCGCTGGATCTCGTTGGTGCCGCCGCCGAAGGTCATGACCAGCGAGGACCGGTGGAACCGCTCGAGGCGGCCGGCGAGCACGGCGCCGGGGGAGTCGGCCGTCAGGCCGGCCTGCGGTCCGACGATCTCCATCAGGGTGCGGTAGACCTCGGTCGCGAGCTCGGAGCCGTAGACCTTGGTCGCCGACGCCTCGGCCGGCGAGAGCGCGACCCCGTGGTCGGCGTCCGAGGCGAGCTTCCAGTTGATCAGCGAGAGTGCCTCGATGCGTGCGTGCGCTCGTCCGAGGGCCAGCTGGACCCACTCGGCGTCGATCACTCGGCTGCCGTCAGGGAGCACCGTGGTCAGCGCCCACTCCTTCACCAGTCCGAGCGAGTGGACCAGCGGTGCCGCCGAGGTCAGCGCAACTCGCTCGTGGTTGAGCTGGTTGGTCATCAGCGCCCAGCCCCCGCCGCGCGAGGAGACGAGGTTCGACGCCGGCACGCGCACGTCGGAGTAGTAGGTGGCCGAGGTGCCCACTCCGGCCACGGTCTGCACCGGCGTGTAGGAGAACCCCTCGGACGATGTCGGCACCAGGATCATCGACAGCCCCTTGTGCCGCGATGCCTCCGGCTCTGTCCGGCAGGCGAGCCAGATCCAGTCCGCATACTGGATCAGCGAGGTCCACATCTTCTGGCCGTTGATCACCCACTCGCCGGAGCCCTCGTCGAGCACCGCGCGAGTCTGCAGCGAGGCGAGGTCCGTCCCGGAGCCCGGCTCGGAGTAGCCGATCGAGAAGTGCAGCTCACCGGCGAGGATCTTCGGCAGGAAGTACGCCTTCTGCTCGTCGGTCCCGAACCGCATGATCGTCGGGCCGACCGTGTTGAGCGTGAGATAGGGGATCGGCACCCCGGCCACGGCGGCGGCGTCGGTGAAGATCAGCTGCTCCACCATGGAGCGGTCCTGGCCGCCGTACTCCTTCGGCCAGCCGATCCCGAGCCAGCCGTCCGCGCCGATCTGCCGGATGGTCGAGAGGTAGACCTCCTTGTCCGCTTCATCCCCGAACTCGCCCGAGGCCCGCGCGAGAGCAGCCCGGCGCTCCGGCGTGACCAACTGGGCGAAATAGGAGTTGAGCTCTGAGCGAAGTTGCTCCTGGGCGGGTGTCAAGGCCACATGCATGTGATAAAACTAGAACAGGTTCCACTTCTTGGATAGACCCCAGCGGAAGGTACGACGATGGCCGACCCCACCACCCAGACCCGCACGCTCGACCACGGCACCCAGCCGGAGCGCTTCGCGCGCGGTTGGCACTGCCTGGGTCTGGCCAGCGAGTTCAAGGACGGCAAGCCCCACGCCGTCGAGGCGTTCGGCGGCAAGCTGGTCGTCTGGGAGAACACCAAGGGCGAGCTGGGCGTGCTCGACGGCTACTGCCGGCACATGGGCGGCGACCTCACCCAGGGCACCGTGAAGGGCGACGAGGTCGGCTGTCCGTTCCACGACTGGCGCTGGGGCGCCGACGGCCGCTGCAAGCAGATCCCGTACGCCCGCCGCGTCCCGCTGCGCGCCCGCACCAAGGCGTACGAGACCGTCATCCGCAATGACTCGCTGCTGATCTGGCACGACCCGGAGGGTTCGAAGCCCGACTACGACATCCTGCCGCCGGAGCTGCCCGACGTCAGCGACCGCGAGATCTACACCGACTGGATCTGGAACACCGTCCCGATCAAGGGCAGCCACTGCCGCGAGCTGATCGACAACGTGGTCGACATGGCGCACTTCTACTACGTGCACTTCGCCTTCCCGACCGACTTCCGCAACGTCTTCGAGGACCACACCGCCACGCAGTACATGGCCTCCCGAGGGCGCCCGGACGTGTCCGGTGGCTACGGTGACGCCGAGATGTTCCTCAAGTCCGAGGCGACCTACTACGGCCCGGCGTACATGATCAACTGGCTCGAGGTCGACTACAAGGGCTTCGTGACCGAGGTGATCCTGATCAACTGCCACATCCCGACCGGCCCGGACTCGTTCCTTCTGCAGTACGGCATCACCGTCAAGAAGCCGGAGGGTCTCGACGACAAGACCGCCAACTTCATCGGCAAGAAGTACGCCGACATGTTTGGTGACGGGTTCCTCCAGGACGTAGCGATCTGGGAGAACAAGGCGCCGGTGCAGAACCCGCTGCTGTGCGAGGAGGACGGCCCGGTCTACCAGCTGCGCCGCTGGTACGAGCAGTTCTACGTCGACGTCGCCGACATCGAGCCCGAGATGCGTGCCCGCTTCGAGTTCGAGGTCGACACCACCAAGGCCAACGAGTTCTGGCACGAGGAGGTCGCCGAGAACCTGCGCCGGATCGAGGCCGAGAAGGCTGAGAACCCTGAGTCGAGTGACGCAGGGGTCAGTTGATGGCCTCGTTCGTCCCGACGTCGCAGGACACCGTCGAGGACCAGCGGCTCTACACCCAGGCCCGCCTGGTCGAGGTGGAGTGCCTCGACTGCCTCGCCCGCGTCGGGGTGAAGAAGAACAGCGAGCATCAGACCTCCGTCCAGTGGACGGCCGAGGCGCAGGCCCAGTGTCCGGATCTCGTACGCCGCAAGGCCGCCGCCAACGGCGAGCGGCTCGTCCATGCCCGCTGCCCTCGTCTGGCCGCGTCCATCGAAGCAGCCGTCGCCGACGGCCGGATCCAGATCGGAGCCGAGGATGGCTACTGACTCTTTCCTGCTGCCTGTCAGCGACGTGGTCAAGGAGACCGCCGACGCCCACTCGATCGTCTTCGAGCTGCCCGAAGACGTGAGGCACGCGTTCCAGCCGAAGCCGGGGCAGTTCCTCACCGTCGCCGTGCCGAGTGACCGTGACGGCCTGGCGGCGCGCTGCTATTCGCTCTCCAGCGCCCCGGGCGACCCCCTCACGGTCACCGTCAAGCGCACCGTGGACGGCTACGCGTCCAACTGGATCTGCGACAACCTCCGGCCCGGCGACACGCTTCGCGTGCTTCCGCCGAGCGGGATCTTCACCCCTGCCGACATCGACGCCGACTTCCTGCTCTTCGCCGGCGGTTCGGGCGTCACCCCGATCATCTCGATCGCCCGTACGGCGCTGCGCGAGGGCACGGGAAGGATCGTGGTCTTCTACGCCAATCGCGACGAGCGCTCGGTGATCTTCGCGGAGGAGTGGGCGCGGCTCTCCGCCGAGCACCCGGACCGGCTCCAGGTGGTCCACTGGCTCGAGTCGGTCCAGGGGCTGCCCACCGGTGAGCAGCTCAAGGCGTTCGCGGCCGACCGTCTGACGTACGACGCCTTCGTCTGTGGGCCGGCGCCGTTCATGAAGGCGACGGTCGCGGCGCTCAAGGAGCTGGAGTTCCCGCGGGCGCGGCGGCATCAGGAGAAGTTCGCCTCCCTGGGCGGCAACCCGTTCGGCGTGGTCGCCCCGGTCGAGGAGGCGGAGACGGAGGTCGTCGACGACGGCCCCAAGCAGCCCGCCACGCTCGAGATCGAGCTCGACGGCACCACCACGACGTACGACGACTGGGACCCGGGCACCCCGATGCTCGAGTTCCTCGAGGCGAAGGGTGTCAAGGCGCCCTACTCCTGTCGCGAGGGCGAGTGCTCGGCGTGCGCGTTCCGGCTGCTCGAGGGTGAGGTGAAGATGGTGCGCAACGACGTGCTCGAGCAGGAGGACCTCGACGACGGGATCCGGCTCGGCTGCCAGTCGTTGCCGACCACCGACACCGTCCGCGGCACCTACTCCTGAGGGACTCGCGAGAGACACAGATCACCAACCGGTTGCCAGGTCGAGGCGCGCGGCGCGATAGTGTCGCGCTGCCCGAACCACATCCCACCGTGTCACCCCGAGGAACGTCGCCGGCTGACCGGTAGGGCTCAAGCGAGGTATCCCCCAACGTGTTCAATCGCAACTTCTACGCCGCCCAGGACGATCGACGCTTCGTCGTCGGCTATGCCCTCGATCTCGGCTTCAGAGTTTTCGATGCCTACTCGGCACCTGGCCAGCCGTTGACCGAGATCACCACGACGGCATCGGCCTCGCTGCTCGCCGCGAGGCCCGCGTTCAAGCTGTACGCCCCCAACACCGGCCCCGAGCCGGTGATCACCCGGGTCGAGCTGGAGGAGTCGGAGTTCGGTCCCTCGGCCTTCGAGTACCGGTGCAACGGCTGGGGTCTGATCGGGCTCAACTTCGGTGGCGTCGTGGGTCTCGGCGGCCTCGGCTGGAGCACGCTCAACACGATGGCCGAGGCCCGTGCGGCTCGCTGGCACGCGGTGGAGCCGATCGGTGCCGCTCCCTCGGAGTGGAACTGGCCGGCTGTCGACGACGCCGCGATCAAGATGTTCGAGGCGATCGCCTCGATGGCGGGATCCGCCGTGGGCGACAGCCCGATCCTGGCCGCCGCGGGTCAGCTCATCAAGGACAAGGGTCTGCTCTACGAGTCCGGTGGCGGGCTGCACGCGCGTCCGGGTCTCGGCTGAGCGCGCCGCGCGGAGCTTGATACGCCGGGCGTATCAATCCTCCGCGAATCGATACTTCCCAACAACAGGTCGGCGATCCTAGATTCTCGGGCATGGACGCCACCTACGAACCCATCCGAGTGCACCACGTCGTCTCGGGCCAGCCGGACGGTCCGGTGGTGGTGCTGTCCAACTCTTTGGGGGCGACCCACGCGATGTGGGACGAGAACCTGCCCGACCTCGAGCGGCACTTCCGCGTGGTGCGCTATGACACCCGTGGACACGGTCGCTCGCCGGTACGTCCCGGCCCATACGCGATCGACGACCTGGCCGACGACGTCGTCGCCCTCCTGGACCGCCTCGGCGTCCAGCGGGCCCACTTCGTGGGCCTCTCCCTGGGTGGCATGACCGGGATGCGCCTCGCCGCGCGCAACCCCGACCGCGTCGACCGCCTCGTCCTCCTGTGCACCGGAGCACATCTGGCCCTTTCCTCCGCCTGGCATGACCGTGCGGCCACGGTGCGAGCCGACGGCACTCGGGCCGTCGCCGAGGCGGTCGTAACCCGCTGGTTCACACCGGGATTCCTCGAGGCGAACCCCGAGGTGAAGGCGACCTGCGAGGCCACGGTCGCTGCCACCCCGGACGAGGGCTACGCCGGCTGCTGTGAGGTCATCGCCGCCATGGACCTCCGCCCCGATCTCCCGACGATCACCGCCCCGACCCTGGCCATCGCCGGTGCCGACGACGCCGCCACGCCGCCCCCGCACCTGGAGGCCATCGCCGATGCTGTCCAGCACGGCCGGCTCCTGGTGGTCCCCGACTCGGCGCATCTGGCCAACGCTGAGCAACCCGAGATCATCACCCGCGCCATCATCGACCACCTCGAAGCGCGTTGACGGGCACCGCCGAATGGTCTCGGGTGGATAACCAGGTGCGTCCAGGTGCGCGACCTGGCTAGGTTCGGAGCCGATGCGAGAACCCGATGCCGCGTTCGCGGACCCACGTCAAGCAGTCCTCTACGACGTCCTCGACGACGACCGTTCCGACCTGGATGCCTATGTCGCGATCGCCGATGAGCTCGGTGCCCGTCACGTCATCGACATCGGGTGCGGGACGGGCTCACTCGCCGTTCGGCTGGCAGGTGAAGGGATCACCGTCGTCGGCCTCGACCCAGCCGCGGCATCTCTCGACGTCGCCCGCACCAAGCCATACGCCGACCGGGTCACCTGGATCAACGGCGACGCAACCGCTCTCGCCGGCCTCTCCGGCACTGCCGACATGGCGGTCATGACCGGGAACGTCGCCCAGGTCTTCGTCTCCGACGCGGACTGGTCCGAGACCCTGACCGCGGTCCACACGGCGCTCCGTCCTGGCGGCTGGTTCGTCTTCGAGACCCGTCGACCCGAGGTCCGGGCCTGGGAGGACTGGGACATCGCGCCGACAACCGTCGACCTCCCGGATGGCCGAACCGCGGTCGTCACCCGCACAGTCACCGTCGTCGACCTCCCGCTGGTCACCTTCGAGGGATCGACCACCATCGGCGACGAGATCCTGACCTCGGTCTCCACCCTCCGCTTCCGCGACCGTCCGGAGATCGAGCGCGACCTCCGGTCCCATGGCTTCACCGTGAGCGACGTACGCGACGCGCCGGATCGGCCGGGAAAGGAGCATGTCTTCCTGGCTCGTGCGCAGTGACGATCAGGTCACTTGCGCCTCGCGGACCGTACCGTCGGCCCACGTGATCCCGATCTGGGCCGCGGCAACTGCGCGCGGTCTCTCCGCGTGGAGGTAGAGCTCGACCTCGGCCGTACGTCCTTGCCAGTACGCAGTATGTGAGCCGTCCGCCTTCAGGTCATCGTCGTCGGGGGCACCGAGGGCAACGGTGATCGACTCGATGAGAGCGGCGAAACCGGGCCGGAGCCTGTCGGCAACATCGGCGAGCCAGATGTGGGACCAGAAGTGCTCAACGGCCCCATCCGAGCCGAGCATCAGGCCCGAGTTGGTCGTGTGCCATGCCCTCGTGGTCTCTACGAGAACCCGCCTGAAACGTACCCAATCAGGTTCCTCTTTCCGCAGGTCAGAGGTAGAATTAGGCATGCAATCACGGCTCGGGACAACCACCACTCACAACCTACTCGACAGCCTTGCCCAGGCCCGCACGGACGAGGTCAGGGCAGCGAACGACCGGCTAGTTCTGGTTGCGGCGTATCTGCTGGAGCGGCCACCGCGAGGGCCTGACGACGTCGCCTACGACCGCGACGCGGGGCTCTTTGGGGACCGTGCGCTCAGCCTTGCGGGCGAAGGTGCTGTCGAGGTCTCGGAGTTCGCGGTCATGGAGCTGGGGCCGGTGCTGGGGATGCCGTTGGGATCCGTACGTCGGTTGGCCGGTGACGTGATGGAGTTGGCGCAGCGGCTCCCGAGGGTGTGGGCACGGATCTTGAACTACTCGGTCGAAGGATGGCGAGCGCGACAGGTCGCCGACCTTACCAAGAAGCTTTCGCTGGAGGCGGCTGGCTGGGTTGATGCCCAGGTCGCGCCGATCCTGCACAAACGAGGTCGAGTCACCATCTCGCGTCTGGTCGAGAAGGCCTTTGCGACGTTCGATCCCGAGGGTGCTGCGCTAGCAGCCGAGGAGAAGGCGGAACAGTTCCGGGTCGACGTCGACCTGGACGCGCCCACGCTCTTCGACGAAGACACCGGCCACCTCGGCGACGGACCGGTCACCGGCCACGCTCATGTCGACGCGACCATGGATCTCGCCGACGCCGCCGACCTCGAGAACGCGGTGGCTGCGATCGCCAAGGACCTCGGAGGCGACGACCGCTTCGCCGGGTGGTCTCTCGGCCGCCGTCGCGCGAAGGCCCTCGGCGAGCTCGCGCGCCGCTACACCTCCGGCAGTAGCGAGTCGGGCACGGCTCGCGTGCTCCATCTCTACTGCCACGTGGACCAAGGCGACCTGCGCGGGACCGGTCTGGTCAGCGTCGACAACTACGGCGCCGTCGTCCCGCTCGAACGCGTTGATGAGTGGGCCATTGCCTCCGGCACCGTCGTGCGCCCCGTCAAGGTCATCGACCTGAACGCCGAGGTCACTCGCGATGGCTACGCTCCGTCGGTCACGCAGCGCGAACAGGCCGCGCTCATCGCTGGTGGCACATGCGTCTACCCAGGCTGCACCCGATCGGCCTGGTTGGCTGATACGGAGCACCTCGAGGCGTACGACGACGGCGGCCAGACCACCAGCTCCAACCTTGCCAAGACCTGCCGCAGCCACCACCGCCTCAAGACCTTTGGCGGTTGGACCTACACCCAACCCGCTCCCGGCACATTCATCTGGCGCTCACCACTCGGCTTGGAGTACGTCCGCTACCCCGACGGCACGTACGAGCAGCTCACGCGCCAGGCCGCGTGAGCGCCTCGAAACGACCTCGTCCTTGGGTTGTGGCCGTGGGTGCATACGCTGCCCTCCATCTGCGCAAGATCGACCTGGCCGACCAGGTTCTGGTCGTCAACCCAGGTGGTTACATCGGTGAGTCCACGAGCAGAGAGATCGCCTACGCCCGTGACACCGGCAAGCCGGTCTCGTTCACGGATCGGCCGTCGCTCGACTGAGCGACGAGCAGATAGCCGGCGCCGTCGGAGTCGAGGGTCGTTGTCTCGACGGTCAGTCCGATGCTCTGCAGCTGTGCGACGAGCTCCTCGTAGCGGTAGGGCCAGAACGACAACCGCTCCGCGCACGTCCGGAGCGACCCGTCAGGCCTCACCTCGGTGACGGCGATCTCCATGTGGTGCTCCTGTTCCCAGTCCGGCGCGATCTGGGTGTGGTAGATGACCACCGCGTCGCGACCGTTGCGGCGGATCAGGCGATCGCGGACATCGATCCGGGAGCCACGAGCGCGCACGGCCTCCCACATACGGGAGGTGAGCACGAGGCGTCCGCCTGGACGCAGCAGCTGGGCCATCGAGGCAAGCGCGGCCAGACGGCCGCGCCTGCCTTCGGCGTGACCGAGGGAGTTGCCGACGCAGAACACCAGGTCGAAGGTCGAGGCCTCGAGATGGTCTGTCAGGTCCTCCCAACCGATTTGGCGCACGTCGAGCGTTTCGCGATGTTCGCCGGCAAGTTCTGATGTCCGGCGGATCATCCCGGCGCTGGCATCTGTTGCGACGACGTCCAGGCCGAGACCGGCGAGACCGACCGCGAGCTGGCCGGTGCCGCAGGAGCAGTCGAGGACCCGTGCGTTCGGTGGCAGAGACGTCACCAGGTCCTCGAACCTCGCCGCAGCGCCGACGGGGGAGAGATTCTCGTCCCGAATCAGCCACTCGTACGCCTCGGACAGTGCGCCATAGCCGGCCACAGCGATCACCTCCGTCATCCGTCGGCGGGACCTCCGTGTTTGCCCTGCCCACCGCTATTCGTCCAGCGAACCAGACCCGAAGGTCGCGATGCCACTGAGTTTGCGGCGGTCTCTCAGTCCTCAGCGGGTCGCGGCGTGATCACGTCGAAGACCGCTTCGTCCTCGGTTCCGGAGGCCAGGCGCCAGACCGCGTCGGCGAGCTCGTCGGGGTCGAGGGTGGCGTACGCGGTGGGAGTGGTGGGGTCGGTGAGCATCTGGTGGATGTCGCCGCGCTCGATCAGGCCGCCGACGACGAGGGAGCCGACGTGCACTCCGTCCTCGGCCGCGGCGACGGCCAGGGTGCGGGCGTAGGTCCGCAGGGCGCCCGAGGCGGGGGCGTAGGGGCCGAGGAACGGCAAGGGGACGAGCGCACTGAGCCCGGAGACGTACACCAGCGCGCCGCCGCCGCGCGAGCGCATCGTGGGGAGGGCCAGGTTGGCCACCTCGACGGCCGGCTCGAGGGTCTCGGCCATCGCACGACGGACGTCGGCGGGCTCGGTCTCGAGGATCCCGACCGTGGGTGCGCTCAGGTTCTGGGCGCCGGGGCCGTGGTAGACGACGTCGATCGGTCCGAGAGCCGCCGTGATCTCGGCGAGGGCATCGGCGACGGCGCCTGGCGCCCGCAGGTCGGCGGCAACCGCGAGAGCGGGTACGCCGCTCGCCGACAGCTCCTCCAGGTAGCCCGGGTGCCGGTCCGTGCTGCGGGAGACCAGGCCGACGGCGTACCCCTCCTTGGCGAACCTCCTCGCCACCGACATGCTGAGGCCGGGGCCGGCGCCGAGGACCGCGATCGTGCTCATCTTCTTCTCCCTCATGGATAGGTTGCTGATGTCAGCAACCCTCGCCGCCCGGCGGCGTTCGCGGAAGAAGGCACTTCAATGTCAGATGGGAACACCGATGTGCCCCGACACATCGTGAGCGCGGCGCTCGGGCCCGGACTGCCGCAGAAGGTCCCGGCGGGGGAGTACGAGACCTGCCCGGTGACACAGGCGGTGCAGATGCTCGGGGACAAGTGGACGCTGCTGATCGTGATGATGCTGGCCGAGCGGCCACATCGCTACAACGAGCTGCGGCGCCGCGTCGAGGGGATCAGCCAGCGCATGCTCACCCGGACGCTGCGCGTCCTGGAGGAGGAGGGGATCGTGACGCGTACGGTCTTCCCGACGGTGCCGCCGGGTGTGGAGTACGGACTCAGCGACCGTGGCCGGGAGTTGCTGGTGCCGCTCGCCGGGCTCGCGGACTGGGTGATCCGGGGCCGGGCGGCCTGAGGGCTCAGAAGCCGCGGGTCCAGAAGACCTCCTCGTGGAGGTGGCGCGAGCGCCAACCCTCCGGCGTGCGAACGAAGGAGTGGCGGTAGCGACCGCCCACCTCGACGACGCGCTCGCCCCCGGACCCGTCGGAGATGACCATCGGGTTGTCGAAGTATGCGATGACTTCCGCGCTCTCGTCGGTGAACGTGATGCCGACCTGGCCGATCGTGTGTAGGCGCTTCTGGGAGAACGCGGGCAGCATCTCGGCAAGCCACTTCTTGACCTCGGCGAGCTCGCCGACCGTACCGCCGGACTCGGAGTAGTCGATCGTGGCGTCGGCGGCGAAGACCGTGTCGAGCGCGTCCCAGTCGCCGTCATCGACAGCCAGGGTGTAGCGGGTCAACGCGTCGGTGATCTCGGCGCGGTCGATCAGCTCTTGAACGTCCATAAGTGTCTCCTTCAGCGGGGTGAGAGGACGATGACCGGGATCTCCCGGTCGGTCCAGGTCTGGTAGGTCTCGAAGTCGGCGTACGTCTCCAGCAGCCGCGGCCACAGCTCAGCCCGCTCGGAGGGGTCGGCGACGTGTGCCCGGACGAGTCGGCGCCCGCCACGAGGGACGCGGACCGCGACGTCGGGCTGGGCACGCAGGTTGGCGACCCACTGCGGGTCCTTCGGAAGCCCGCCCTGGGAGCCGACGACCACGAGATCCGCTCCCGAGCGCATGAACAGCAGGGGAGTGGTGAAGGTGCGGCCCGACTTGCGGCCGATGTGCTCGAGCAGCAGGACAGGGGCGGGTTTGCGCCAGCCGGCCATCACCCGCCAGGTGCCGCCGATCCGGCCGTTGGTCAGCTTGAACAGCGCGGTGTTGGCGCGGGCGCCGTACTTGATGATTCTCGCCGTCAGCGGCGAGTCGAGGCCCGCAGGGCGTTCGAGAGAAGGCGACATGACGAACACTCTGGCAGAAACTTAGAACACGTTCTAGTGTTGGCACATGCGCTTCACCTATGCCGAGGCAATGACGCAGGCCGACTACTACGCACCGCTGGCCCAAGCGGCGGAGGCCGCCGGCTACACCAGCATGACGGTGGCCGACAGCCTGATCTATCCCGAGGAGTCCGACTCCACCTATCCCTACACCGACACAGGCGACCGTGAGTTCCTGCAGGGCAAGGAGTTCATCGAGGCGTTCATCCTGTGCGCCCATCTCTTCGCGGTGACCGAGACGCTGAGACTGACTCCGTTCGTGGTGAAGCTGCCAGTGCGTCCCCCGGTGCTGGCCGCCAAGCAGGCCTCGAGCCTCGCCTTCCTCTCCGGCAACCGGCTCGGACTCGGCGTCGGGCTGTCCCCGTGGCCGGAGGACTTCGCCGCCCTCGGCGTCGACTGGAAACGCCGCGGCAAGCGGATGGACGAGTGCATGGACATCCTGCGCGGCCTCACCGACCCGAGTGGCGACTTCTTCGGCTATGCGGGCGAGTTCTACGAGTTCGCGCCGCTCCAGCAGCGCCCCGCCCCGACAGAGAAGATCCCCCTTCTCGTCGGCGGCCACGCCGACGCCGCCCTGCGCCGCGCGGTGCTCAAGGGCGACGGCTGGATGCACGCCGGCGGCGACGGCGAGGAGCTCGACCGCCTCCTGGTCCGCCTCGCCGAGATCCGGCGCGAGGAGGGCGACACCCGGGACGACTTCGAGGTCCACGTGATCAGCTACGACGCGTACGACCTCGACGGGATCAAGCGGCTCGAGGACAAGGGCGTCACCGACTGCATCGTCGGGTTCCGCGACCCGTATGTGAAGGGTGCCGACCCTGAGCCGCTGGAGAAGAAGATCAAGCACCTGGAGTGGTACGGGGAGAACATCATCGCGAAGGCTGGGCAGTGACCGAGCAGAGCGCGGCGTACGGCCTGACCGAGCCGCTGCAGCGGGCGATCGCGGAGGCGGAGGAGCTGATCGCGAACGCGCCGTTCATCCGCACCGAGACCGACCGGCTCGAGGGCTATGAGTATCTGTCCGGCCGGATCCGGATGGCGATGCAGACGGCCTTCGACTACGACCTCGAGCAGCCGCTCTTCGTGAACCCGACCCACCAGTTCTCCAAGCAGGGCCTGGACAACCCCGACGCGATCTACTTCAACGCCTACCTGCGAGAGGGCGTCGAGTACGTCGTCCGCGGCCGCCGCGGGACCAGCGCCGACCTCTCCTTCCAGGTGATGGGCGGCGCCTACACCGCGGACTCCGCCGCGACCAGCCTGATGGCGTTCGACGACCGCAAGCTCCAGCTCGACTACGACGGGTCCTTCGAGTTCACCTATGTGGCCGAGCCGGGCGCGAAGACCCTGATCGTGCGCGAGGTCTTCAACGACTGGGACACCGAGACCCGCGGCACGATCACCATCGAGCGCCCTGACACCCTCGGCCGGCCGCGCCGCCCGCTCACCCAGGAGTTGCTCCGCAAGAAGTACGAGGTCGCCGCCCGGTCGCTGACCGGCTCGATCCAGACCTGGTTCGCCTTCCCCCAGTTCTTCCAGTACAAGGAGCCGGTCAACACGCTCACGGTCCCGGCCCGGACCCCGGGCGGGCTGGAGTCGCAGTTCTCCTCGATCGGTCACTACGAGCTGGCCGAGGACGAGGCGCTCGTGGTGGAGGTGCCGCGCTGTGACGACTGCAGCTATCAGGCCATCCAGGTCGGCTCGGACTGGTACGCCTCGACCGACTACGAGACCCACCAGACCAGCCTCACCAAGGCCCAGGCCGTCACCGACCCCGACGGCGTGATGCGCTTCGTGATCTCCGAGCACCCGCCCCTGGACGGCAGGCCGATCGCGAACTGGCTCGAGACCACCGGCCACCGCACCGGCTCGCTGATGCTGCGCTGGCAGAGGCTTGAACGCGACCTCACTGCCGCCGACGGGCCCGTGGTCCACAAGGTGGGCATGGATGACGTACGCGACCTGCTGCCGCACACCGAGGCGTTGAGCCCCGGGGGGTATGCCGAGCGGATCACCGCACGTCAGCGGGCCGTTGCACGCAGGATGCTGAGCTGAGAGCGGACGCGACGCGAAGGCGTAGGACGCCTATGCTTGCCGCCCATGGCCAGTCCCCACCACGAGCCACCGACGATCCCGGGCTTCCGGCATCGTCGACTGATCGGCGCAGGCGGCTCCTCCGAAGTCTTCCTCTACGAGTGGCCGCAGGAGAAGGTCGACGTCGTCGTCAAGGTCTGGAACGACCGGCTCAGCGGCGAGACCCAGGACGCGCTCGCCAAGGAGACCAAGGAGGTCGCCGAGCTCGCCGCCCATCCCCATGTGCTGCCGCTGCACGCCGTCGGCGTCAGTGACGACGACCGGTGCTTCGTGGTGATGGACCATCGCACCGGCGGCGACCTGCAGGCCCGTTGGCGGCGCGAGCGGCTCTCGGCCGCCGAGGCCCTGAGTATCACGATCAAGGTCGCGGGCGCGCTCGACGTCGCCGCCCGGCACGGGATCCTGCACGGTGACGTCAAGCCCGCCAACATCCTGCTGACCAGCGGCGGTGAGCCGCAGTTGGTCGGGTTCGGAGGCCTCTCGTCGGCCGGGCGCCCCGGCGGCGCCGATTCGACCTCGCTGCCGTGGATGGCTCCGGAGATGCTCTCCGATCCGCCCGAGCCGAGTGGCTGGGCGGACATCTGGAGCCTGGCCGCGACCTGCTACACGCTGTTGGCGGGACGTACGCCGTTCGAGGGGCCGGGCCGTGGCGATGCCCCCGCGGCGCTGTCGGAGCGGATCCGGGAGTACGACCCGCTGCCCATCGAACGCGACGACATCCCGGCGTCGTTCGACGAGGCGCTGCGCAAGGCGATGTTCAAGCGCCGGGCCGGACGGCACTGGAGCGCCGCCGACTTCGCCAAGGCGCTCCAGGCGGTCGAGGCGGAGCTCGGGCTGTCGGTCACGCCGCTCGCGGAGATGCGCGAGCCCCGGGACGAGATCGCCGAGGCCGCGGAGGTGGTTGAGATAGCCGAGCCGGCCCCGGTCGAGGTCGCTCCGGATCCGGTTCCGTCGCAGGTCGAGTCGCCGGGGATGGGGGATACGGCCGAGGTGCCGATCGTCACCGGCCCCGTGATCGACCCTGTGGTCGAACCCGTGATCGCCCCCGCCCCGGTGCTCGACCAGATCGACGACGACGTCCTCGGCCACCGTGTCGACGTCGACCGGCTGGCCCGCCTGCTCGCCTCCGCACGCACCCAGCTTCCGATCTCGGTCGCCGTCCAGGGGCTGCCCGGCAGTGGCCGGTCGACCTTCCTGCGGAAGGTCCAGGAGCGTATCGAGTGGCTCACCGAGAACGACGAGACCTACCCCGCCCGCACCACCCACGTACGTATAGACGCCCGCCAGTACGCCGATGGAGACGTGGCGGGCGCGGTGCTCGAGAGCGTGCGGAGCGCAGGGAAGAGCGAGCCGCCGCCGCTGGTGGCGAAGCACCAGGCCGCGCAGCGGCGGACCGCCGAGCTGCGGGCGGCGCTCGCGGGCGTGCCCGAGGATGACGGCACCCGCGGCAAGCGCCGCGCACAGCCGATGAGCACCACGATGGCCCTGGCCGCCATGGACCGCGAGGTCGCGGCCTACGAGGCGGCGCTGCGGGCAGCGCCGCCCGGACCTCCGCCGCGCCCGTCGGCCGGCTCGCTGAGAGGGCCGCTGGCGAGCCGCACCATCGTCTACGTCGACGACCTGGACAGGTGCGACCCGCCCACCGCGGCCGGCGTGCTGCAGGCGATCGACGAGCTGAGCAGCCAGGAGAGCGTCGCGGTCGTCGCGGCCGTGGACGCCCAGACGCTGCGTCGAGCGATCGGTGGCCGAGTGGCGGAGCCCGCGGCGTACCTCTCCCGGGTCTTCGACGTGCCGTTCGCGCTGCGGGCGTTCGCGGGTGACCCGGCGGTGCGGTTCATGCGGTCGCTGATGCGTCAGGCGGTGCCGTCTTGGCCGGCCGCGCTGGCCACCGGCACGGGCGATCGGGCCGGGCGTACGAGCCCGGTCGAGAGCTTCGAGATGACCCCGGGCGAGGCGCTGTTCGCGAGCGAGCTGGCCAGGTTCTGCCCGACGCCCGGAGCGGCCCGGAAGCTGCTCGCGGTCTATCGGCTGGCGCGCACGGCCCCGGTGGCGACCGTGGGCACCGAGCCGGCCGGCCACCATGCCCTCGGGATCCTGATGGCGATCCTGGTCGGGGCGCCGGCGCAGGCCGTCCAGGTGCTCGGAGCCGTGGTCGAGTCGCTGGCCACGGGCGAGGACGGGACGACGTTCCGGAAGCTGCTCGAGAAGGTCGCGCGCGAGCACACCGCGGGCTGCGGGCGGGCCACCTGTGGCTCGTGCGCCGACTGGTCCCGGGTGCTCCGCGCCCACGCCGACCTCGTCCGGACTCAGCAGGTGCCGCATGAGGTCGGGGCGTACGCCGCCTGGGTCGACGAGGTCGCCAGGTTCAGCTTCCCGACCTGACCCAGCACACCCCTTCCGCAAAAGTGAAACACGTTCTAGTCTAGGCGCCATGACTGGACTCCTGGATGGCAAGGTCGTCGTGCTCTCGGGGGTCGGCCCCGGCCTCGGCCGCTCGCTGGGCGAGCAGGCGGCGCTGATGGGCGCCGACCTGGTGCTCGCCAGCCGCACCGAGAAGCGGCTGCAAAAGATGGCCGGCGTCATCGAGGAGCACGGACGACGTGCGCTGGTGGTGCCGACCGACATCACCGACGAGGACGCGCGCCGGCACCTGGTCGACGCCGCGCTGGAGGAGTTCGGGCGCGTCGACGTACTCCTCAACAACGCCTTCGGCATCCCGCCGATGGATCCGCTCACCCAGATCCCGCTCGACGCGCTCCGGCTGGCCCAGGAGTCCAACGTGTACGCCCCGCTGCGGCTCTCGGCGCTCTTCGCCGACGCGCTCGCGGCCACCCCGGACAAGCCCGGCGGCGCGATCGTGATGATCAACTCCGCAGTGCTCTACCAGAGCCAGCCCGAGTTCGCGGGCTACAAGCTGTCCAAGGGCGCTCTCGCCCACCTCGCCTCCTCGCTGGCCACCGAGCTCGGTCCGCGCGGCATCCGGGTCAACTCCATCGCGCCGTCCTACATCTACGAGGACGTCAACAAGGCCTACTTCGACTGGATGGCCTCGGAGTCCGGGCGCACCCACGAGGAGGTGTACGCCGAGAAGGCCGCCCCCACCGACCTGAAGCGGCTCGCGACTCCCGAGGAGGTCGCCCGGGCGGCACTGTTCCTGGGCAGCGACCTGGCCTCCGCGGTCACCGGGACCGTGCTCAACGTGGACTGCGGGGAGTTCCATGACTGAGACCGCGCCCCGCGAGCGGGCGGATGTGGGGACGTACGAGGACATCTGCGCCGCCGCTGTCCGCACCACCGGGCTGAGTGCCGAATATTTTGAGTACAGCTCCGGGACCGACCACGAGGAGGGGCTGCGGCTTCTGGTCGAGGACCTCGCCTCGCCCGAGGCAGGGCTGACCCCGGTCGGCAACTACTTCCATCGGTCCCAGGTGAAGTCGGCCCTCGTGGGCCGGCTGATGACGCAGGCCCGGCTCGCGGAGTTCCCCCAGCACCAGGACGTACGCATCGAGCGCCCGATCTTCGTCACCGGCCTCGTCCGCACCGGCACCACGGCCCTGCACCGGCTGCTGGCCGCCGACCCGGCGCACCAGGGTCTGGAGACCTGGCTGACCGAGTTCCCCCAACCGCGCCCTCCGCGCGAGACCTGGGAGCAGGACCCAGTCTTCAACGCCCTGCAGGGCGCCTACCGGCAGCACCATGTCTCCAACCCCGAGTTCATGGGGATCCACTACATGGACGCCACCAGCGTCGAGGAGTGCTGGCGGTTGCTGCGGCAGAGCGGCAAGTCGATCTCGTTCGAGTCGCTGGCCCACGTCCCGCGCTACTCGGCCTGGCTGGCGAAGCAGGACTGGCGCGATGCGTACGAGGTCCATCGCCGTTCCCTCCAGCTCATCGGGCTCAACGACACCGACAAGCGCTGGGTGCTCAAGAACCCCTCGCACCTGGTCGCGCTCGACGCGCTGATGGAGGTCTACCCGGACGCACTCGTGGTGGTTACCCATCGCGACCCGGTCGTCTCGGTCGCCTCCGGCTGCTCGCTCTCCGCCGAGGCGACCGCCGGGATGTCGACCACGTTCGTCGGGGAGATCATCGGCAAGACCCAGCTCGAGATGCTCTCCCGCTCGTGGCGCTCCTTCGGTGAGACCCGGAAGAGGTATGACCCGGCGCAGTTCCTCGACGTCGACTACCGCGGGTTCGTCAAGGACCCGGTCGGCACCGTCGAGAACATCTACGCCCACTTCGACATCCCCTGGAGCGACGCCGCCCGCGCCGAGGTCTCCCGCATCGACGCCGAGTCGCGTTCGGGGAGCGCCCGGCCCAAGCACGACTACAGCCTGGCCGACTACGGGTTGACGGAGGACGAGGTTCGCCAGGCGTTCACCCTCTGATTCCGTACGGCATCCACCGCTGCTCCATCGAGGTGCCCTACGGTTCCACGCGAGCTCACGGGTGTGCGGCTCATGACGCCGTCCGACCTCGGGAGCCATGTGATGAGCCATGCCGCTGCGGTGCTGAGTGCCGAGCCGACGGACGCGCCCGCCAGGCCGTCGGTCAGGCTGGTCACGGTGCTCGCTCTGCTGGCCGCGTTCGCAGCCTCGATGAGCCTCTACGTCGCCACCACCCAGGCGTTGTCGTACCACGCGCGTGACGAGGGCCCGAACGCCTCGTACGCCATCACGCTCCACGAGGGCGAGCTGCCCACGATCGACACACCGGTGGCGCAGGACAGGGAGCGCTTCCCGCAGATCACCGGGGGTGCGAACCGGGAGGAGTTCGATCGCCACCGGATGATCTGGACTGCCAACCATCCGCCGCTCTACTACCTCCTCGGCGCGCCGTGGGTCGCCCTCGCCGACGCGCTCGGCAACCCGCAGGTGCTGATCGCCGGGATGCGGGCGGTGAGCGCTCTGGCGTACGGGGCGCTGGTGTTCCTGGTCGGCCTGATCGCCTTCGAGGTCACCCCACGACGCCCGGCGGCCGCGATGCTCGCCACCGCGATCACGGCCTCGCCGGCGGTGCTGGCGATCGCGGCGGGGTTCATCATGAACGACAGCGTCGCGGTGGCGGCGTCGTCGCTGACCGTGCTCGCGACCCTGCGCATCCTCCGCCTCGGGGTGACCCGGAACCGGATGATCGTCATGGCGGTCGCCGGAACCCTGGCCGCCGCGACCAAGGCGCCCGGCGTGATCGCGGTGATCATGTGCGGTGCCGCGCTCGGGGTGACGCTGCTGCTCCGCGACCGCACCCGGCAGGGCTTCCTCCGGGCGACCTGGCTGACCGCGATCGCCACCGGGGTGCCCGGCCTGGCGATCGGCTGGTTCTACGTACGCAACATCGTGCTCTACGGTGACGCGACCGCGAGCTCGGCGCTCCTGGAGCGCTACCAGCGGGTGCAGGTCGACACCTGGTTCGAGGTGATGACCGCGCCGCGCTTCTGGCACGGCTGGTACGACCACCTGTGGGTGCCGCTCCAGCTGCGCGGCACGGCGCTGCACTGGGTGATCGACGCCATCACCTTCATCGCTCTGCTCGGAATGGCCCTGGGGGTCGTCGCGCGTCTGCGGGATCACGGTCGCGAGCGCGGTCTCGTGGTCAGCGCTCCCCGGGTCCCCTCGGTGGCGACCGTCGGGCTGCTCGTGCTGATCGCGCACGCGTTCGTGATCATCGTCAACCTCGCCCAGTTCCGCTCCGGCGGCGGCAACCCGCACGAGCGCTACCTGATGACGATCATGCCGCTGGTCGCGATCATGCTGTCCGTCGGCCTCCTCGCCATCGTCGATGCGCTGCCGTGGGGTGAGATCCGCCGGCGTGAGGAGATCGCGGCAGCGCTGATCTCGGCGTTCCTGGTGGGGATGGCGACCGCCACCTTCGCCGTCTGGGTGCGCACCCAGATCCGTCTGGGGGTCGATCTCATGCTTCCCGAGATGCGGCCGGTGCCATATCTGGTGCTGGGCGTCGGGGCGATCTGTGCGGTCGCTGCGGTGGTGCTGCCGTTGCTCTGGCGGCCACGCGCCGAGTCGGCGGAACCCCTTGACGTACGCATCGTGGAGCCGCGGCGAAGCGGAAGCACGCGCGAAACTGTCGGTGGTCCCGCGTAGCCTTGGTGTCATGCGTCCAGTCACCGATCTCGAGCGTCGTGTCGCCCCGTTCAAGGTGGTCTCCGACTACCAGCCCTCGGGTGACCAACCGGCTGCGATCGCGGAGATCACCCAGCGGATCCAGGGCGGCGTCAAGGACGTCGTTCTGCTCGGCGCGACCGGCACCGGAAAGACGGCGACGGTCGCCTGGACCGCCGAGCAGCTGCAGCGCCCGCTGCTGGTGCTGCAGCCCAACAAGACCCTCGCCGCCCAGTTCGCCAACGAGCTGCGCCAGCTCTTCCCGGACAACGCGGTCGAATACTTCGTCTCCTACTACGACTACTACCAGCCTGAGGCGTACGTCCCCCAGACCGACACCTACATCGAGAAGGACTCCTCGATCAACGAGGAGGTCGAGCGGCTGCGCCACTCGGCCACCAACTCGCTGCTGACCAGGCGCGACGTCATCGTGGTCTCCACCGTCTCCTGCATCTACGGTCTCGGCACCCCGCAGGAGTACGTCGACCGGATGCTCCGGCTGCGGGTGGGGGAGGAGCACGACCGCGACTCGATCCTGCGGCGGCTGGTGGAGATCCAGTACACCCGCAACGACCTCTCCTTCACCCGAGGCACGTTCCGGGTGCGCGGCGACACCCTGGAGATCTTCCCGGTCTACGAGGAGCACGCGGTCCGGATCGAGTTCTTCGGCGACGAGATCGAGCGGCTGATGACGCTGCACGCCGTCACCGGCGAGGTCCTCACCGAGGACCAGGAGCTCTACGTCTTCCCCGCGACCCACTACGTCGCCGGCCCCGAGCGCATGGAGCGCGCGATCAACGGCATCGAGGCCGAGCTCGACCAGCAGCTGAGCACCTTCGAGAAGCAGGGCAAGATGCTCGAGGCGCAGCGGCTGCGGATGCGTACGAACTATGACATCGAGATGATGCGCCAGGTCGGGTCCTGCTCCGGGATCGAGAACTACTCGATGCACATCGACGGCCGGGAGCGCGGCACAGCGCCCAACTGCCTGCTCGACTACTTCCCGGAGGACTTCGTCCTCGTCGTCGACGAGTCCCACGTCGCGGTCCCGCAGGTCGGCGGGATGTACGAGGGCGACATGTCCCGCAAGCGCAACCTGGTCGAGCACGGCTTCCGGCTGCCCAGCGCCCAGGACAACCGGCCACTGAAGTGGGAGGAGTTCCTGGAGCGGATCGGCCAGACGATCTACCTCTCCGCGACCCCGGGCAACTACGAGCTGGACCTGGTCACCCGCGACGGCGGCGAACCCGACGTGGTCGAGCAGATCATCCGCCCGACCGGCCTGATCGACCCCGAGGTGATCATCAAGCAGACCAAGGGCCAGATCGACGACCTGATCGGCGAGATCAACGACCGGGTCGCCAAGAACGAGCGCGTCCTGGTCACCACGCTCACCAAGAAGATGTCCGAGGACCTCACCGACTATCTGCTCGATGCCGGGATCCGGACGCGCTATCTCCACTCCGAGGTCGACACGCTCAAGCGGATCGAGCTGCTCCGCGACCTGCGGCTGGGGGAGTACGACGTCCTGGTCGGCATCAACCTGCTCCGTGAGGGTCTCGACCTTCCCGAGGTGTCGCTGGTCTCGATCCTCGACGCCGACAAGGAAGGCTTCCTGCGCTCGGACAAGTCGCTGATCCAGACCATCGGCCGTGCGGCCCGAAACGTCTCCGGTCAGGTGCACATGTACGCCGACAAGATCACCCCCTCCATGGAGTCGGCGATCGAGGAGACCAACCGCCGCCGCGCGATCCAGACGGCCTACAACGAGGCCAACGGCATCGACCCGCAGCCGCTGCGCAAGAAGATCGCCGACATCACCGACATGCTCGCCCGCGAGGAGGAGAGCACCCAGGAGCTGCTCAACACCTGGGCCGGCACCGAGGCCAAGGGTCGAGCGGGCAAGACGGCGGCCAAGTCGCCGACCCCGATGCTTGGCGACGCCGCTCGCGAGGCCCGCGAGCGCGGTCTCGTCGGCCTCCCCTCCTCCGACCTGGCTCAGCTCATCGGTGACCTCACCGACCAGATGAAGGGCGCCGCCGCCGAGCTCCAGTTCGAGGTCGCCGCCCGCCTCCGCGATGAGATCTCCGACCTCAAGAAGGAGCTGCGCCAGATGATGGAAGCGACGAAGTGAGGAGGGGGTCGGCGTAAGCCTTCTTCGCGCCGAAGGCGCCCTCTTGGTTTATGCCGACCCCCGACGAACGAGGAGCTGCGCGCGAGCGAAGCGAGCGCGCTGGCGACGAAGGAGTCGCCAAGCGACACAGTTCCCGCTGGTCGAGCCGCCGGAGCCGCTAGGCGGAGGCGTGGGGGGGGGGGCCGGGGCTCCGCGGGGCGGGCGGCGGTCGGGTGGGTGGGGGTGAG
>NZ_JBEXJF010000036.1:0-51149 GCF_040608935.1 Nocardioides sp. NPDC004968 | reverse complement strand
GATCGCGGCAGTCAGCGCGGTCGCGAGGTTGCTCGGCGGACTGTCGCAGAGGGATTCGACCGCGGCCGAGGCCTGGGTAACCCATGTCGATCTCCCCGTCGTACCCGCCGCATGCCAACCACCAGCCAACGACGCTCGCTCTACGCTGAGGGGCATGGAGTCGCTGACGCCCGTGATGATCGCTGACCGGCTGGCGGCGACCGGATACCTGGCCGACCCGGAGCTGGCGACGGTGACCTTCCTCGCGCTGCGGATGCAGCGGCCGCTGCTGCTCGAGGGAGAGCCTGGGACCGGAAAGACCGCACTCGCGGAGGCCGTCGCCGAGGCGCTCGACCTGCCGCTGGTGAGGCTGCAGTGCTACGAGGGGATCGACGCCACCCAGGCGCTCTACGACTGGGACTTCGCCCGCCAGATCCTCCACCTGCGTGCCCTCGAGGCGTCCGGTGGGGCGGGGGAGGTGGAGGAGGCCGAGAAGTCCCTCTACGACGAGCGGTTCCTGCTCGCTCGCCCGGTGCTGGCCGCGCTGCGTCAGGCGCCGTCGGTGCTCCTTGTCGACGAGGTCGACCGGGCCGACGACGAGTTCGAGGCGTTCCTGCTCGAGGTGCTGTCCACCTACCAGGTGACGATCCCGGAGTTCGGGACCGTCGCGGCGACGGTCCCACCGGTCGTAGTCCTCACCTCCAACCGCACCCGCGAGCTCCACGACGCCCTCAAACGCCGCTGCCTCTACCACTGGATCGACCACCCAGGCCTGGCCCGCGAGATCGAGATCGTACGCAGCCGAGCCCCGGAGGTCGCCGACGAACTCGCCCGCCAGGTGGTCACGGTGGTCCAGCAATTGCGCAGCGCCGAGGGCGCGAACGCGCTGCTCAAGCCGCCGGGCGTCGCCGAGACCCTCGACTGGGCCCGCGCCCTGCACCATCTCGGGGTGGCCGAGATGGATTTGGAGAGCGCCGCCGCGACGCTCGGCGCGCTCGTCAAGCACCGCGAGGACGCCGACCGCGTCCGGGCAGCGCTGGATCGGCTCCTGACGTGACGGACTTCTCTGGCAAAACTGGCACTTCTCAGGCAATGCAACGCCAGAGAAGTGCAGGGATACCCGGTGAACCGGGTATCCCGACAGCGATCTTCCTCGGCTTCACCCGGGCGCTCAGAGCGGCCGGGGTGCAGGTGACCCAGGACCGCGCCCACGGCTTTCTGCAGGCGACCGCGATCGTCGGTGCGGGGGACCCGACCGCGACCTACACCGCCGGACGGGCGACGTTGTGCGCCGGCCCCGACGACCTGCGCCGCTACGACCAGGTCTTCGAGGCATGGTTCGGGTCGACCGCGACGCTGCCGGGGCCGCAGGGGCCGCCGCGTACGGTCTCGGTCACCTCGACCCTCCCCGAGACCGAGCCGCAGGAGGGCGAGGGGGAGGGTGAGGAGACCGACGACCTCATCAGGGCACGGGCCAGCGAGATCGAGACCCTGCGGCACCGCGACGTCGCCGACCTCGACCCCGCCGAGCAGGAGCGCCTGGCGACCCTGATCGCCCGGCTCCGCCCCCGGGCGCCACGACGGAGGACGCCGCGGCAGGACCCCTGGCGGCGAGGGCGCGTCGATGCCCATCGCACCCTGCGGGCCAGCCTGCGGCACCTCGGCGAGCCGGCCGGGATCCACTACCGCAGGCGTGGCGATCGGCCGCGCCGCGTGGTGTGGCTGATCGACGTGTCCGGCTCGATGAGCTCCTACGCCGATGTGCTGCTGCGGGTCGCCCACCGGGTGAGCTCGACGACCGGGAGCGGCGCGGTGTTCACGATGGGCACCAGGCTCACCAACGTCACCCGCGCGCTGCGCCACCGCGACCCCGACCGTGCGCTCGTCGCGGCCGGCGAGACGGTGCCCGACTGGTCGGGCGGGACCCGGCTCGGTGACAACCTGCAGGCGTTCCTGCGGCGACACCAGGGTCTGGCCAGAGGCGCGGTGGTTGTCATCGCGAGCGACGGTTGGGAGCGCGGCGACACCGCGCTCCTCGAGGAGCAGGCGGCGAGGCTGCACCGTCTCGCACACCGCGTGGTGTGGGCCAACCCACACCGTGGCAAGGTTGGATATGAACCACTGCAGCGAGGCATCGTCGCGGTGCTGCCGCACGTGGACGACTTCGTCGCCGGACATTCACTGGCGACGTACGAGGATCTGGTGGAGGTGATCGCGCGTGCGTGACGTACTCGACGATCTGATGAAGTGGTGGGAATCCGGCGAGACCGTGGCGGTGGCCACCGTGGTGGCGACGTTCCAGTCGGCCCCCAGGCCGCCGGGCGCCTCGATGCTCGTCGGTCCCGACGAGAGCGCGGTCGGCTCGGTCTCCGGCGGCTGTGTCGAAGGCGCCGTCTACGAGGTCGCCCGCGAGGTCGCCGAGACCGGTGTGCCGGAGCTCAACCGCTACGGCGTCTCCGACGACGACGCGTTCGCGGTCGGGTTGACCTGCGGCGGCATTCTCGACGTCTTCGTCGAGAAGGTGTCCCAGGAGACCTTCCCGGAGCTCGGCGAGCTCGCCGAGGACGTACGCAGCGGCAGCCCTGTCGCCTTGGCGACCGTCATCGAGCACCCCGATCCCGAGATCCTCGGGCGCCGCGTCCTCATCCGCCCCGAAGGGGTCAAGGGGTCGCTGGGCAGCGCCCGGATGGACGACGCCGTCCATGACGACGCGCTCGGCCTGCTCGCTCACGGCACCAACCAGACTCTGTCCTATGGGATCGACGGCGAGCGCCGCGGCGAGGGCATGAGGGTCTTCGTCTGGTCCTTCGCGCCCAAGCCCAGGATGCTCGTCTTCGGTGCGATCGACTTCGCCGCCGCCGTCGCCCGCGTCGGTGCGTTCCTCGGCTATCACGTCACCGTCTGCGACGCCCGCCCGGTCTTCGCCACCAACTCACGCTTCCCCGAGGCCGACGAGGTCGTCGTCGACTGGCCCCACCGCTTCCTGAACCAGGAGGTCGAGGCGGGCCGCATCGACCAGCGCACCGTGATCGCCGTCCTCACCCACGACCCGAAGTTCGACGTACCTCTCCTCGAGGTCGCCCTCCGCCTTCCCGATATCGCCTACGTCGGTGCGATGGGCTCGCGCCGCACCCACGACGACCGCCTCGCCCGCCTGGTCGATGCCGGCCTCACCGACGAAGAGATCGCCCGGCTGAGCAGCCCCATTGGCCTCGACCTCGGCGCCCGTACGCCGGAGGAGACCGCCATCTCCATCGCCGCCGAGATCATCGCCGGCCGTTGGGGCGGCTCAGGCGAGCGCCTGGCCAGCACGCAGGGCCGGATTCATCAGGACGTGGAGTACCGCTGACGGCGACCGGTCTGGGACGCCGACGGCGATGCCACAGCGCTACAGCTCCTTCTCGTAGTAGAGCGCCCGCGGCCCGGAGCCGCGGCCCTCGTGGTTGTCGAAGCCGAACTTCTCGTACAGTGCCCGGGCTGAGGTGTCGTCCTCGCTCGTCCCCAGGTCCATGTACGTCGCACCGCGGGCCTTCGCCTCGTCGATGATCGCCTGGAGCAAGGTGGTGCCGAGTCCCTGCCCGCGACGGGACGGCACGATGTAGAGCTCGGCGAGGTAGGCCTCGAGCTCGTCGGCCGTGGTCTGCAGGCGGAAGCGGGTGATGCCGTGGCCGACCGCAGGGTCTCCGATCAGCATCACCGTCGTGTCCCCGCCCTCGACCAGGCGGCCCAGGTGACGGGCGAGCTCGTCGGTGGGCGGGGCGGGGTCGTCGTACTCGGTGTTGAAGTCGACCTGCAGCCTGGCCGCGGTCTCGAAGTCGGCCCAGGTCGTGGCGGTGCGCGTCGTCATGTACCCACTGTGACACCGGAAGCTGGAGTACCTCCAACCGCATAGTGAGCCGCGTCACAGGGTGCTACGTTGGCAGAACCAGCCAGCTCCAAAGGGGGAGTGATGGTTCACAGCGATCTGCAGGAGCGCCGCATCAGCGCGGCGCGGGCGTGGACCGCCTTCGTGGAGAGCGGCGACGCCGCCGAGGACTTCGTCAGGCCGGAGATCCTGACCAGCTGGACGCGCTCGGCGACGGCCGTCAGACCCGACGTGCGCGAGGCGCCGTTGGCGGACGAGGACGAGACGCGCGAGATGTGGCGTGGCTCGCCGCTCCAGGTGGCGGTCGAGCGGGTCGAGGAGGAGCTTCGGTGCACCGCCGACGACGGCGACCTGGTCATCGCGGTGACCGACCCCGACACCCGGGTGCTGTGGACGTACGGCGGCCGGGTGATGCGGCGGAAGGCCGAGTCGGTCAACTTCGTGCCGGGCGGCCGCTGGGACGACGAGAGCGCCGGCACCAACGCGCTCGACCTCGCGAACCGGACCAACTCCCCGACGATGGTCTTCGGCCCCGAGCACTATGCCGAGGTCGTGCACAACTGGGTCTGCTGGGCCGCGCCGCTGCACGACCCGGTCACCGGCAAGCACCTCGGTGTCCTCGACCTCTCCACGACCTGGGACCGCACCCACCCGATCGGGCTGGCCACCGCCCGCGTGATGGCGCGCCTCATCGAGGGCGCGCTGCCGAAGCTCCCGACCCAGCGGGACGACGAGGCGATCGCAGAACCGGGCCTGGTGCTGACGCTGCTCGGCACCGCCGAGACCTGGCTCGACGGGCAGCGGCTGCTCCTCAACCGTCGCCAGACCGAGATCCTCGCCCTGCTCGCGCTCCACCCCGAGGGCCTCTCGCTGGAGCGGCTGCACGCGATGGTCTACGGCGACCAGGCGGTCACCTTCTCGACGCTCAAGGCCGAGGTCTCCCACCTGCGCCACGCCCTCGGCGGCCAGGTCGCCTCCAGGCCCTACCGCCTGCTGATGCCGGTCGTGACCGACGTCGAGCAGGTCCTCGCGCTGGTCCGGCACGGCCGGGTGGCCGCTGCTGTCGAGGCGTACGGCGGTGATCTTCTGCCCGGCACCAACAGCCCGGCTCTGGCCGAGATGGCCGAGTACGTCGCGGTCGCGCTGCGCGAGGCGCTGATCGCCGACCCGCAGCCCGACGCGGTGCTCAGCTACAGCGAGCTGGCTCCGTACGACACCGAGGTCGTCGACGTCTGTCTGCGTCGTCTGGGCGGCAGCGCCCACCCCGCGCTGCCCCTGCTCAGGGCACGCCTGGCCGCCAGCCGCTGACCAAGAACGGGTACGCGGCTCGAGCAGCCAACCGGGGCCCAACCCTGCGCGTCCTACTGTGATCTGGCCCACACAGCTTTCCACTAGAACAGTGACGTCTGGCAGGGAGACAACATGGCCCGGATCAGCATGCGCGTCGACGGTATGAAAGTCACCGACGACGTCGAACCGCGAACGCTGCTCGTGCAGTACCTTCGCGAAGGACTCGGCAAGACCGGCACGGTGATCGGTTGCGACACCAGCAACTGCGGCGCCTGCACGGTCCATCTCGACGGCGACTCGGTGAAGTCGTGCAACGTGCTCGCGGTGCAGGCCGACGGGTGCGAGGTGACCACGATCGAGGGCCTCGCCGACACGGTCGAGAGCGACCTCCACCCGGTCCAGGAGGCATTCCGCGAGTGTCACGGTCTGCAGTGCGGATTCTGCACGCCGGGCATGATCATGCAGTCCGTCGACCTGCTCAAGCGCAACCCTCAGCCCAGCGAGGACGAGATCCGTGAAGGCATCGAGGGCAACCTGTGTCGCTGCACGGGCTACCACAACATCGTCCGCGCGGTGCAGTACGCCAGCGGCCACCTGGCCACGGCTGCCAGCCCCAAGGGCGCGACCGAGGAGGTGGACGCGCTGTGACCGCCGTAGAAGCTCGTCCGGAGCAGACCAACGAGATCGGCCGCGACCGGCGCCGCAAGGAGGACGCGCGCCTGATCACGGGACGGACCCGCTGGACCGACAACATCAACCTGCCCGGGATGCTGCACCTCGCGATGGTGCGCAGCCCGTTCGCGCACGCCCGGATCACGGGCATCGACACCAGCGCCGCGGAGGAGTCCGAGGGCGTGGTGACCGTGCTGGCCGCCAAGGACTTCGACGAGAGCCTCGGCGTCTGCATCAACGCCTGGCCGATCACGCCCGACCAGAAGACGCCGGCCCACCCGCCGGTCGCCATCGACCGGGTCACCTTCGCCGGTGAGATCGTCGCAGTCGTGGCCGCCCGGTCCGCGGCCGCCGCCCGGGACGCCGCCGAGATGGTCGAGGTCGACTACGAGGAGCTCCCCGCGGTCGTCTCCCTCGAGGAGGCGGTCAAGGACGAGGTGCTCGCGCACCCCGATCTCGGCACCAACAAGTCCGCCCTGTGGGTCTTCGACAGCGCCCAGGCCGGCACCGGCGGCAGCGTCGACGAGGCGATCTCCTCCGCGAAGAGCGACGGGATCGTCATCGAGCGCACCTACCGCCAGCAGCGCCTGATCCCGGCGTTCATGGAGCCTCGCAGCGTGGTGTGCGACCCGACCGGTGAGCAGATCACGGTGTGGAGCGCCACCCAGATCCCGCACATCCTGCGGTTCGCGTTCGCCGCGACCACGGGCGTGCCCGAGTCGAAGATCCGGGTGATCGCGCCCGACGTCGGTGGCGGCTTCGGCGGCAAGCTCCAGCAGACGCCGGAGGAGATGATCGTCTTCGCGATCGCTCGCCGGCTCGGCAAGCCGGTGAAGTACACCGAGACCCGCTCCGAGTCGCTGCTCTCCGCTCACCACGGCAGGGACCAGATCCAGAAGCTGACCCTCTCGGCCACCAAGGACGGCCAGGTCACCGGCCTCAAGGTCGAGCTCGACGCCAACCTGGGGGCGTACGTCGCCATCGTCGGCGGCGGTGTCCCGGTCCTCGGCGCGTTCATGTTCAACGCGATCTACAAGTTCCCGGCCTACCAGTTCAACTGCCAGACGGTGTTCACCAACACCACCTGGACCGACGCCTACCGCGGCGCGGGGCGGCCGGAGGCGACGTACGCCATCGAGCGGCTGATGGACGAGCTGGCCGCCGAGGTCGGGGTCGACCCGCTCGAGATCCGGGAGAAGAACTGGATCAAGCACGAGGAGTTCCCGTTCACGACCATCGCCGGCCTGACGTACGACTCCGGGAACTACGAGGCCGCGACCGCCAGGGCGAAGGAGATGTTCGGCTACGACGAGCTCCGCGCCGAGCAGCAGCAGCGTCGCGCCAACAACGACCCGGTCCAGCTCGGCATCGGCATCTCCACCTTCACCGAGATGTGCGGCCTGGCTCCGTCCCGGGTCCTCGGCAGCCTCGACTACGGTGCCGGTGGCTGGGAGCACGCCCAGGTGCGACTGACGCCGACCGGCAAGGTCGAGGTCATCACCGGGGCCAGCGCGCACGGGCAGGGCCACGAGACCGCGTTCAGCCAGATCGTGGCCGACCGTCTCGGCGTGGCCTTCGAGGACGTCGAGGTGCTCCACGGAGACACCCAGGTCGCGGCCAAGGGCTACGACACCTACGGGTCCAGGTCGCTGGTCGTCGGTGGCGAGGCGCTGGTGCGGGCTGCCGACAAGGTGCTCGAGAAGGCCAAGCCGATCGCGGCCCACCTGCTCGAGGCGAGCGTCGACGACATGGAGTTCACCGGCGGCAGGTGGACGGTGCGCGGCACCGACCAGGGCATGTCCATCGGCGAGCTGTCCACGGCGGTCTTCGCCGCGCACAACCTGCCCGACGGGGTCGAGGCCAACCTCGACTCCGAGGCCACGTTCGACCCGGAGGCCTTCAACTTCCCGCACGGGACCCACCTGTGCGCGATGGAGGTCGACACCGAGACCGGGCAGGTGAAGATGCGGAAGTACGTCTGCTGCGACGACATCGGCAACATCATCAACCCGCTCATCGTCGCAGGTCAGGTGCACGGTGGCCTGGTCCAGGGCATCGCCCAGGCGCTGTGGGAGGACGCGGTCTACGACGACGCCGGGACCCTGGTGTCGGGCTCGTTCGTGGACTACCTGCTGCCGACCGCCGCCGACACGATCAGCTTCGACATCGACCACACCACCTCGCCTTCGACCACCAACACGCTCGGCACCAAGGGCGTCGGCGAGGCCGGCACGATCGCCTCCACGCCGGCGGTGGTCAACGCGGTCGTCGACGCGCTGCGCCCGCTGGGTGTGCACGACGTGACCATGCCCTGCACGCCCGAACGGGTGTGGCGGGCGATCAACGAGGGTTCGGCCGGTGGCGAGACCACCGGTGCGGCCGCAGCACACTTCGATCCGTCGACGGGCATGTCCGGGAACGTCGACCGCACGGAAGGAGACGTCCAGTGATTCCCGCATCGTTCGACTACGTCGCCCCGACCACGGTCGAGGAGGCGCTGGCCGCCCTCGCACAGTACGGCGACGAGGCCAAGATCATCGCCGGCGGGCAGAGCCTGCTGCCGGTGCTGAGGATGCGCCTCAACGCTCCGGAGTGGGTCATCGACCTCGGTCGCATCGACTCGCTCCGCGGCGTACGCGACGAGGGTGAGTCGATCTTCGTCGGCGCCATGACGCGCCACTGTGACGTCGCGGCCGATCCTCTGGTCGCCGAGCACGCGGCACTGATCACGCGTGCCACGGCGACGGTCGCCGACGAGCAGGTACGCCACCGCGGCACCTTCGGTGGCGCGCTCGCCCACGCCGACCCGGCGGGCGACCTCGGAGCCCCGGCCCTTGCCCTGGACGCCGAGTTCGTCATCGCCGGGCCGGCCGGGGAGCGGGTCGTCCCCGGTGCCGAGTTCTTCCAGGGGCTCTTCGAGACGGCCGTCTCGGAGGACGAGCTGCTCATCGGCGTACGCATCCCGAAGCACACCGGATGGACGGCCCACTACGAGAAGTTCGTCCGGGTCGCCCACCAGTGGCCGATCTGCGCGGTCGGGGCGACCCTCAAGGTCTCCGGCGGCGTGATCGAGGGCGCGGCGATCGGTCTCACCAACATGGGCTCGACCCCGTTGCGTGCCGCCGGCGTCGAGCAGGCGCTGGTCGGCCAGCAGGCCACCGAAGAGGTCGTACGCAACGCCGCGGCCCTGGCCGCGGACGGCGCCGAGCCGCCCTCCGACCTCAACGGCGACGCCGACTACCGGCGTCACCTGGTCACGGTGCTGACCCGGCGCGCCATCACGAAGGCCCTCGGGGGCTGAGGCGTGGACCTGACGCACGAGTTCACGGTTCCGACCTCGGTCGAGGAGACCTGGAACAGCTTCCTGGACATCGGCGCGCTCGCCGAGTGCTTCCCGGGAGCCCAGGTCACCTCGGCCGAGGGCGACACCTTCACCGGCACGGTGAAGGTCAAGCTCGGCCCGATCGCCATGGTCTACGCCGGCTCCGGCACCTTCGTCGAGAAGGACGAGACCGCCCGCCGCCTGGTCGTCGAGGCCAAGGGACGGGACAAGCGCGGCAACGGCACCGCCGGCGCCAACGCGACCTTGACGATGGCCCCGGAGGGCACCGGCACGAAGGTCGAGATCGTCACCGACCTCGCGGTCACCGGAAAGCCCGCCCAGTTCGGCCGCGGGGTCATGCAGGACGTCTCCGACAAGCTCCTCGGCCAGTTCGTCGCGTGCCTGGAGTCCAAGTCGGCTCCGGCCGAGGAGCCACCCGCTGCTGAGGAGCCGTCGGGTGAGGCAAGCCCCGAACCTTCGCAGACTGCCGCCCCGGTCGAGTCACCCGCTCCGCGGGCCACGGCGCCGAAGCACGCTCAGCAGCCCGAAGCGCTCGACCTCGGCGCCACGGTCGTACCGGTGCTGATCAAGAACTACGGCAAGAAGATCGCCGTCGGGGTAGCCGTGATCGCGGCGGTGGTGATCGTCTACAGGCTCCTGCGAGGTTGAACCCGTCGCGCAAACCGGATACCACCCGCGCAACGTGGATAGCGAGGGCCGTTCGACCTCTCTAGCGTTTCCATGACGCAGATCCCGCTGCGAGAGGAAACAGAAAAGTGAAGATCGCGGTCATCGGTGCCGGGTTCGCAGGCGTTGCCTCGGCCAAGGTGCTCAGCGAGCTCGGTCATGACGTCACCGTCTACGAGAAGGCCCCAGATGTCGGCGGCGTCTGGAGCCGGACCCGTCGTTACCCGGGCCTGACGACGCAGAACAACAAGGACTCCTACACGCTCTCGGACCTGAGGATGCCCAAGGTGTTCCCGGAGTGGCTCAGCGGCGAGCAGGTGCAGAGCTATCTCGAGATGTACGTCGAGAAGTTCGACCTCGCCCCGATGATCAAGCTCTCCACCGAGGTGCGGAGTGCCCAGCCGGCTGGAGGGGGCGGCTGGGACATCGCCATCGCAGGGGCCGACGGCGAGACGACCGAGCACCACGATCACCTGATTGTGGCCAGCGGCGTCTTCTCGGAGCCGTTCGCCCCTGCGTACGACGGGGTCGACGAGCTGGAGGCCGCCGGCGGCCGGATCCTCGCGGCGAGCGAGCTGCACGACCTGGAGACCGTCAGCGGCAAGCACGTCGTGGTCGTCGGCTACGGGAAGTCGGCCTGCGACGTGGCCGTCGAGATCGCCAAGGAGGCGGCCTCGACCACCGTGGTCGCGCGCCAGCTGCTGTGGAAGATGCCCCGCAAGATCAAGGGCGTCCTCAACTACAAGATGCTGCTGCTCACGCGCCTGGGGGAGGGGCTGTTCCCCTACCAGAGCATCCGCGGGGCCGAGAAGGCGCTGCACGCGGGTGGCTCGAAGATGGCCGGTTCGATGGTCGGCAGCGTCGAGTCGGTCACCACCAGCCAGCTCAAGCTGAAGAAGCTCGGGCTGGTGCCCAAGGGCCCGTTCACCGACATCGCCCGCTCGACGGTCTCGCTGGCCACCGAGGGCTTCTTCGAGGGCGTCGAGGCCGGGGACATCGCCGTCGAGCGCGACACCGAGATCGCCGCCTTCGTGACGAAGGAGGGCAAGCCGTACGCCGAGCTCGCCAACGGGCGCGCGGTGCCCGCCGACGTCGTGGTGACCGCGACCGGGTTCAAGCAGGAGCTCCCGTTCTTCTCCGAGGAGATCCAGGACCAGCTCACCGACGACAACGGCGACTACCAGCTCTACCGCCAGATCCTTCCGCTGAGCGTGAAGGACCTGACCTTCGCCGGCTACAACTCCTCGTTCTTCTCGCCGCTCTCGGCCGAGATGAGCGCCGTCTGGATCGGCTCGCACCTCGGTGGCGGCCACGAGGTCCCGCCGGTGGAGGAGATGGAGGCCCACGTCACCGCGCGGCTGGCCTGGATGCGGGAGCGCACCGACGGCCACCACGCCCGCGGCACCAACATCATCCCGTTCTCGATGCACAACATCGACGAGGTTCTCGGTGACGTCGACATCGACGTCAGCAAACGGGTCAAGGCAGTGCAGTGGCTGCTGCCGATCGACCCGAAGGCGTACGCCTCCATCACTCCCAGACTCGTGGAGAAGCTGGCAGCGAGGAGCTAGTACGGCGAGATGCCGGTGCTGGGTGGGGCCGGCATCTCGTTTCGGGACCGGGTCAGGACCTGGGCTGGGACCTTAGACGGTGATTGCGCCGTGTTCGCGTTGACGCGGCGCCGGCTCCGCTACGCTCTTCGGTCAATCGAGCACGCTCCAGGAGCCTCCATTGCCCCGTCCCCTGTTGGGCCGTCACACCGTTGTCGCCACCACTGACGTGGACCAGGCCAGAGAAGCCGTGGCCGAACGGTTCTGTGCCCATTACCTGGCGCTGACCAAGGCCGGTTCCCACCTCGACATGGTGCACAACGCCGCGCCGCTGGGCGAGGACGTGATGCTCAACTACATGCGCTACGGCGACGAGGTGCGGATCACTCCCGGCACCTTCGACGACTTCTACCTGATCCAGCTCCCGCTGGCCGGCACCGCCAAGGTCAAGGTGGGGGAGCAGGTCGTCCTCGCCGACCGCACCCGCGCATCGATCGGCTCGCCGACCGAACCGGTCGACATGCTCTGGTCCGACGGCTGCGAGAAGCTGCAGGTCTACATCCGCCGCAGCGCCGTCGAGGAGGCGGCCGCGGGCATCGGCGGTTCCGGGCCGGTGGTCTTCGATCCCAGCCTCGACCTCGGCCGGCCCGAGGTGCGTGACTGGCTGAAGATGGTGCGGCTGGCCTACGACAACGTCGAGGCCGGTGGCTCACTGCTGAGCTCTCCGCTGGTGGCCGCGCCGTACGAGCAGGCTCTCATCGGCGGACTGCTGACGATCCAGGCCAACACCTCCCTCGAGATCGTCTCCGAGACCGGATCTCCCACCATCTCCCGAGCCGCACGCATGGCCGTGGACCTCCTCGAGGCCCACCCCGAGCGTCCCTGGAAGGTCGCCGAGCTGGCCCAGAGGGTCGGGGTCTCCACCCGCACGCTGCAAGAGGCGTTCCAGCGCGACCTCGACACCACCCCGCTGGAGTACTGGCGGCGTACGCGGCTCGACCGTGCCTACACCGATCTGCTCGCCGCCGACGCCACCGCCACCTCGGTCACCGAGGTCGCCGCTCAGTGGGGCTTCTTCCACCTCGGCCGGTTCTCCCAGGCGTACCGGGCACAGTTCCAGGAGCTTCCGTCTCAGACCCTCATGCGCTGACGGTCACCACTGGGGCTCGTCGCTGAACCCGCCGTAGTCGTCCAGGTCGGCGTCGTCGCGGCGGTAGTCCTCGCCGTCGCCGTTGCGCCGGTCGAGCTTGTCTTCCTTCTCGCCCTGGTTCTGCGGCTCCTCGGGCGGGTCTTCCTGCTCCTCGGGCTTGATCGGCACCTTCGGGGTCAGCTTCTCCTTCAGGCGCTCCTCGACGGACTCGCCCTGCTGGGACTGCTCGGGGCCCTGGCCGGCGTCGGTGGGGCAGTCGCCCTCCTTCAGGGTGGCCAGCGCCTCCTCGTAGGCGGCCTTCGCGCCGGGCTGATCGCCGGCGTCCCGGGCGCGGTCGCCGATCGCCTCCTGGGTCAGCGACATGTTGATGCGTACGGTGCACTCGTGGTCCTCGGGCACGCGCTCCAGAGCCTCGCCGAAGTAGGCGACCGCGCGGGCGTTCTCGCCGAGCAGGAAGGCCGCGTTGCCGGCGTCGAAGTGGGCGATCCACGGCTGTAGGAAGTTGAGGTCGCGGTTGGCCGAGTAGTGCTCCATCGCGGTCGCGGCGTCGCGTACGTCCCAGGCGTCCCGGCCGCCGCGGTCGTGGTGGTCCATCAGGATCACCTTCCCCAGGAAGGCCAGACCGATCACCACCGGCACGATCCCGGCGAGCAGCAGCGCGCGCCGCACCTGCTCGCGAGGAGTGCGTAGCGGTTGCGGCTCGGTCGAGTCGACAGGCGTCTCGGTAAGCGTCACGACAGCACCTCCTCGGCCTCGTGTGCGCGGCGGCGATGGCCCCACAGTTCCCACAGCAAGAGTGCCAGGAGCGGGAAGCCGAAGAGCCAGGCCCGGGACGTCTCGCCGCCGGCGGAGGTCTCCTCGGTGAGCATCTCGGAGTCCCAGGTCGAGGCCTCCGTGGTGATCTCCTTGGTCTCCTTCGTCGTGCGGTGAATCGTCTGAAGACCCATCTGACCTGCGATCTCGCGCAGGTTGGCCAGGTCGATCCGGGAGCGGGCGTCCTGGCCGTCGCCGTCCTTGAGGTAGCCGTCCTGGGGACGTTCGTCGTCCCAGGGCATCCGGCCGCCCCCCTCGGTGCCGTAGCCGAGCACCATGCCGCCGGCCGAGAGGTCGTCGACCTCGGCGAACGACTGCTGGTCGACGCCCTCGCGGGTGTTCTCGCCGTCGGAGGCGAACACCACGATCCGGCGCCGCTCGGGGAAGCGCTCCTGATCACGCTCGAGGGCCTCGATGACCGCATCGCGCGGAGCATCGACCATCGATCCGGAACCGTCGAAGGCCCGCTCGGCGTAGAGCCCGTCGACCCAGGCGTTGAAGGCGGTGGTGTCGTAGGTGAACGGCATCTCGGTGCGGACGACCTCGCCACCGAAGGTGATCGCACCGAACCGCACCGAGGGCAGCGCCGCCGAGAGCGCCTTGAGGTCCTTCTTGAGCTGCGTCATCCGGGCCTCGCCGCCGGGTGCGTCCTCGGCGACCATCGACCGTGTCCGGTCGACCACGACGAGGACATCGAGATCGGCCGTACGCATCTCCGCCGGCGCCGCGCCCCAGCTCGGCCGCACCAGGACGACGACGGTGAGCAGAACGATCAGCGCGCGGCGTACGAGCGTGAGGATCTGCCACCCTCTAGCGCTCATCGGGCCACCTCGCTCGGTGGCCGGGTCTGTGCGGGCAACGAGCCTCCGGGCGGGGTCGGCCGGGACGACGGGCCCGGGGACAGTCGTCCGGAGCGGACCAGGGCGTAGACCCACCCGGCGATCAACATGAGGACCCCGAGGACGATCGTGGCGATCGGCCAGCCGGGGGCATCGCGGATCTGGTACTTCGGCGGCTCGATGACCTCGTCGGCGGAGAGCCGGTCGATGCCGGCCAGGATCGACTCGATCGAGCCGTCGTCACCGAGCAGCGAGAAGGTGCCGCCGGTGTCGGTCACCGCCTTGTCGAAGGTGGCGCGCTTGTCCTCCTGGAAGCTGAGGTCGGCGGAGCCGATGCCGTAGAGCTGGACGTCGCGCTCCTTGGCGAACTCGGTGGCCTCGGGCAGCGTGTAGACCGGAGGGCCGCCCTGTGGGTCGTTGTCGGAGGCGACGATGACCGCCCGGCCGCGCTCGGAGTTGGACAGGTCGAAGCGCTTGACGCAGGAGACGATCCCGTCGCTGATCAGGCTCGCTCGCTCCTTGCCGAGGTAGGTGCCGGCGACGTACTCCTGGTCGCCGAGGGCGAAGGCCCGGCCGGCCCGCGCCAGCTCGTCCTGCACCCAGCCGTAGTCGTCGGTGAGCGGGAAGACGGTGACCGCGGCGTCGCTCCACAGGACGAGGCTGACCCGCTCGCCGTTGAGGCCGGCGACGAGCTGGGAGTAGGCCTGGGTGACCTGGGTGTCCTCGTCGAACATCGAGGTCGAGGCGTCGAGGCAGAGCACGATGTCGCGGGTGGAGTAGCGGTTCTGGGTGATGTCGGTGGCCTGAGGCCGGGCGATCAGCCAGATGCACCCGATCACCGCGAGCGCGATCCCCGCGGTCTGCCACCAGGACAGCCACCGCTGCTGGGTCGCGAGCTCACGGAACCGGGGGAGCCGCTTGAGCCGCGCGGTGTGGGCGACGAGCACCGCGTCGGCCGGGCGGCGATGCACCCGGGCGGCGAACACGACGATCGCGGCGATCGCGATGATGGTGAGGACCAGCACGATCGCGCCGAGAACGGGCCATCTCAGGTCCATGTCGTCACCACCTGACGGGCCCGGCTGAGCGCCTCGGGGAAGCGCTCGGAAGCCTTGCCCTCCTCCTCGGAGGCGAAGGCGGGTGGGTACATCACCTCGACGGCCATCGCCAGCGGGCGCGTGCGGGGGTCGCTGCGTACGGTCGCCTTCAGGTCGGCGAGGACCATCTTGTCGGCCGGGATCTGGCTGACCTCGGCGACGTAGTCGCGCACGGTGCGGCTCAGGTGCTGGTGACCGACCCGCGCCGGTACGTCGCCACGGTGCACCGCCCGCTCGATCCGGTCGATCTCGGCCAGGTGCTCGGCACGGAGGTCACGAGGCTCGGGCACCCAGGGTGTCTCGATCTCGACGACCTGCCGGCGCTTGCGGGTCAGCAGGATGACCGCGATGTAGTAGAGCGCCATCGCGGCGAGCAGCGCGAGCGCGAGCACCAGCCACCAACCCGAGTGGGCCAGTGGCTGCTGGAACTCCTCAGGGACGCTACCGGCGCGCATGGCGGTGCCTCTGCAGGAGATGGAAGACGGCGCCGATGGCGGTGGCGTCGTCCTGGACGCGCTGGTAGGCGATGCCCAGGCGGTCCAGGGTGCCGCGCAGGCCGTGCTCCTCGGCGGCGGCCAGCTCGGCGTACTGAGCCTGGAGAACCGAGTCGCCGGTCAGCCATCCCGGCAGGGCGGAGACGGTGTCGATGTCGACGGTCGGGGCGCCGCCGGCCACGGCGGTGGTGGGGTCGAGGTCGTCGATGCCGGCGACCAGGACCTCGTGCTGGACGGTGAGGCGGCGCAGGACCGCGGCCATCTCGTCACTGACCGAGTGCTCGTCGGTGACGACGAGCAGGATCGCCCGGCGGCGTACGTTGGTGGCGATGTGGCGCAGGACGGCGACGATGTCGGCCTCGGCGGAGTCGGGGGTGATCGCGTCGTGGGCCTGCCCGAGCGCCCGCTCGAGCGCGACCTCGGTGTCTGCGGACTTGGTGAGCTTCTGGGTCTCCGAGTCGCCGTAGACGACCGCGACCTTGTCGCCGTGGCGTACTCCCAGCCAGCCGACCAGGCCGGCGGTGAAGATCGCCAGCTCGCGCTTGGTCGTGGTGCCGGTCGCCTGGGCCGCCATGCTCCGGCCGGTGGAGATCGCCAGCAGCACCAGATGCTGGCGCTCGGCGGTGAACCGTTTGACCAGCAGGCTCCGGGACCGGGCCGTCGCCTTCCAGTCGATGTCCTTGACGTCGTCGCCGGGGACGTACTCCCTCAGGTCGTGGAAGTCCATGCTGCGCCCGGTCTGGACGCTGGCGTACTCCCCGTCGAGCAGGCCCAGGACCTTGCGGTGGGCATGGATCATCAACCGTGTGCGGATCCTGGGAAGGTACGTCGCCATGTCGGTGCTCGGGTCAGGGGCTCGGGACAGCGCGGACCAGCGCGTCGACCAGCATCTCGGGCTGGACCTTCTCGGCCAGTGCCTCGAAGCTGAGGTGGAGCCGGTGGCGCAGGATGCTGTGGCGCAGCTCGCGAACGTCCTCAGGAGTCACGTAGGAGCGGCCGAGCAGCAGCGCCGCCGCGCGCGAGGCCTGCAGGAACGCGATCGAGGCACGTGGGGACGCGCCGATCTCGACGTAGGAACCCGTCTCCGGCCCGAGGAGCTGGCGGGCGTTGCGGGTCGCCTGGACGAGGGCGACGATGTAGCGCTTGATCGCCGGGTCGACGTAGACGCGCTTGGTCAGCTCCTGGAGCCAGATCACGTCGTCGGGGTCGGCGACCGGGCGGGTCACCTCGTGGTCGGGGCCGAGCGTGCCGGCCTCGATGCGCTCCAGGACGACGAGCTCCTCGGCGTCGCTGGGGTAGTTGACGATCTCCTTGAGCAGGAACCGGTCCATCTGCGCGTGCGGGAGGACGTAGGTGCCCTCCTCCTCGATCGGGTTCTGCGTGGCGAGCACCATGAACGGGCGCGGCAGCGGGTGGATGTGGCCCGCGATGCTCGTCTGGCGCTCCTGCATCGCCTCGAGCATTGCGCTCTGCGTCTTGGCGGACGAGCGGTTGATCTCGTCGAGCAGCACGAAGTTGGCGTGCACCGGGCCGAGCTGGGTCTCGAACTCGTGGTTGCGCTGGTCGTAGACCTGGGTGCCGATGATGTCGCTCGGCAGCAGGTCGGGGGTGCACTGGATCCTGGAGAACTGCGCCTTGACCGTCTGCGACAGCGTCGAGGCGGCCAGCGTCTTGGCCAGCCCGGGCACGCTCTCGAGCAGCACGTGACCCTCGGAGAGGAGCGCGATCAGCAGCGCCGTCCTGAGCCGCTCCTGGCCGACCACACGGCTGCTGAAGGCGGTGCTGACCCGCCCGACGATCTCCTTCGCCCTGGCGATCTCCTCAGCGGACGGCGGGGCGATGGGTGGTGCGGTGGTGGTCAAGGCGGCTCCAGGGGCGTCGGCTGTCGGTCCCATCCTTTCCTACCAGCGTACGGAACGCATGTGGGACCCACCTCGGGACGGTTGAGATCGGCGCTGGGCGGGCTTCTCGGTACGGGAGCGGTACGGGTTCGAGGCGTCCGCGGGACCGGCCACGATGGCCGCAATATTCCCTCAGAAAGGTTCACCGTGCCCCACCTCTTCACCCGGCTGCGAGTCCTGCTCGTGGCCTTCGCCCTCGTTGCCGGCCTCGCCCCGATCGCCGTGGCCGCTGCCACGAAGCCGGCGCCCGCCGAAGCAGCCTCGATCCGGATCGACATCGCGGCGATCCAGTCGGCCACCGACTCCTTGCGGTACCAGCGGAACTACCTCGCCTCACACCGCAGGTGGAAGAGGTGGGCGCCGCGGCTCTCGAGCGTGAGCAGCCAGTTCGACTCGATCGAGGGCCAGCTGATGGGGCGGGCGAGGACCGCCGTGGCGACCTACGAGGCGGCCTTCCTGACTCGCGCGAGAAATCGCAGCTACGTCAGTGCGGTCAGGGTTCTCGACATGTTCATCAGCAGGATGAATGCCGCGATCGACAACTACTACCGCGGCGAAGGGTTCAGCATGCGTCCCTTCGGCTGATCCCGGCTGAACCTAGAAGACGTTGCGGGGGCGGAACTGGACCGAGATCCGGGGGCCGGCGGAGGAGACCTTGGGGATGGCGTGCTCCCAGGTGCGCTGGCAGGAGCCGCCCATGACGACGAGGTCGCCGTGGCCCATCTGGATGCTCATCCCCTTGCCGCCTCCATAGGGACGCAGGGCGAGGCGGCGGGGGTCGCCGACGGAGACGATGGCGACCATCGTGTCGTTGGTGCGGCCCCGGCCGATCTTGTCGCCGTGCCAGGCGACCGAGTCGTGGCCGTCGCGGTAGTAGCAGCAGCCCGCGGTGACGAACGGCTCGCCAAGCTCGGGCAGGTAGTGAGCGGTGAGGCGGCCGCGGGCCTCGGCGAGACGGGGGTGGGGGAGCGGGTCGCCCTGCAGATAGGTGTGCAGGAGCCGAGGCACGTCGACGACGCGGTCGTACATCTGCCGTCGCTCCTCGTGCCACGGGACGTCGCTGACCAGCGCGGCGAAGACGTCGTCGGGATCGGGCAGCCAGCCGCGGGCGATGTCCACCCAGGCTCCGCGGTCCAGATGGATCCGCTCGTAGGTCGTCTCGGTGGTCTCGTCGTCTGTGGGGGCGAAGAGTGTTCCCTGGAAGTCCACCCCGCCACCATACCTCGTGATCGAACATGTGTTCTACTGCTGTACTGATTGTTGGCGGACATTGTTGTTTCGTTGCAGTTGATCTGCCTCATCTCGTTGCAATGTCACAACTTGACTAAACTCGGGACGTACGCGAGGTGTACACCTACGCTCTGGTCATGGTCCGGTCGGTCGAGGGAGAGCGGTCGCTCAAGCACGTCCAGATCCGTGAGTACGTCAGGGAGCTGGTCATCGGCGAAAGCCCTGGTGCCTCCGCGCCCTCCGAGCGCGAGCTGGTCCAGAAGTTCAGCGTCGCCCGGGCCACCGTGCGGCAGGCGCTCGACGCTCTCGTCGCCGACGGTCTGCTGGTTCGGATCCCGGGCCGGGGCACCTTCGTGGCGCGCCCGCCGCGGGCGGCGAGCCCGGTGCTCGGGTTCAGCGAGGAGATGGCTCGCCGGGGGATGCAGGCGTCCTCCGAGACCCTGCTGCTCGGCCGGGAGAAGGCCGGCCCCACCATCGCCCGCGCGCTCAGCATCAAGGAAGGTGCGGCCGTCATCCACTGGCGGCGTCTGCGCCGCGGTGACGGGGTGCCGATCTGCATCGAGGACGTCTACCTCGACGAGGCGATCGTGCCCGGGATGCTCGAGCGCACCGCGCCGACCAGTCTCTACGCCGAGCTGGCCAGTCGACAGATGCGGCCGTCGTGGGTCGACGACACCTTCCGTGCCGATGTGGCCAACATCGAGGAGGCCACGCTGCTCGGCCTCTCGGTCGGCGTCCCCGTGCTCCGCAGGCAGCGGAAGTCGGTCGCGGGGGATCGCTACGTCGAGGTGTGTCGCTCGGTCTACCGTGCCGACCGCTATGCGCTGCACCTGCAGCTCGGTCCGTCCTGATCAGAGGTCGCCGAGCGGCGCGACCACGTCGCCGCTCTCCTCGCAGACCCAGATCGGGTCCGGACCTCCCAGGTCGGGAGTGATGTGGAGCGAGTGCACCGGCGACTCGGGCGGACACGTGGTGCACACCGGCCAGCGGGCCGAGGCCTCGCCGTCGAAGAGGAGGTCCTGGACGTCCTGGGCGACCAGGCCGGCGACGTACGCCTTGCCCTCCGGCCACTGCTCCACCCACCAGCCACGCTCGGTCATCGCGTCCTCGAGAGCGGAGACGGCTGCCGCACCGGCGAGTCCGCGGGCATCGAGGTCATGGAGCACCCTCGCCCGAGCCTCGAACAGCACTGTCGTGTTCATCACGGACCATTCTTGCCGACCGGTCAAGGCTGTGGCCTCAGGATCGACACGGTAAGAATGGCCCGTGATCCTCATCGACCCGCCGAACGTACCCAGTCGCGGCCGGATGTGGTCTCACCTCGCCAGCGACACCTCCTACGAGGAGCTGCACGCCTTCGCGAGCCGGATGGGCATCCCGGCCCGAGGCTTCGACCGGGACCACTACGACGTACCCGCCGAGGTCTACGACGACATGGTCGCCGCGGGTGCCGTCGAGGTCACCTCTCGGGTTCTGGTCTCCGCTCTCCTCGCCGCCGGCCTACGCCGCCGCAAACCCCGTTAGGCGGGTGACTTCTCGCCCGGCGGGAGCGAGGCCTCCGCTGGGGTGGACATCCGTCGCGTGGTGAGCCAGATGGCCGCCGCGATGAGCAGGCCGAGGCCGCCGCCGAGGACGAAGCCGCCCTGCCAGCCGATCAGGTCGATGGCGAACCCGGCGGTGGGGGCGCCGACGGCGCTGCCGAGGGTGATGGCCGAGCCGTGCCAGCCCATCACCTCGCCGCGTACGTTCGAAGGGACGCTGCTGGTGATCGCCTCGAGCGCGGCGGTCAGAGTCGGTGCGCAGAAGAAGCCGCTGAGCAGGAGCAGGACGGTGAAGGAGACCGGGTCCCAGGCGAACGCGGTCAGGACCGTCGTCGCACCCAGCAGGACGAGCATCACCGCGGTGGAGGGGTGGCTGTTGAGGGCGCCGTAGATGAGTGCGCCGAGCAGCGAGCCGAGCGCCCAGATCGCCATGACGAGCCCGAGCAGGGCGGTGCGGTCGAAGTCGCGCATCGCGGCCACGGTGCCGAGGTCCTCGGCGATGAGGATGAGCGAGGCGGTGAAGGTGCCGGCGAGCAGGAGGGTGACCCCCGGGTTCACCCACGAGGGGAGCCCGAAGCGGCGCTTCGGGACAGCGTCGCTCGGGACGGCGTCGCTCGGGACGGTCGGCTCGCCGTCGGTGATCATCGGGTTGAACAGCCACAGCACGACCGCCGCGGCGATCCCGAGCCACTGGATCAGCAGCATCGCCCAGGCGGTGCCGAAATAGCTGGCGCCGAGCACGCCGATCACCGGTCCGACCATGAAGCCCAGCTCGGTCATCATCGCGTCGGCGCTCAGTGCCGCGGTGCGCTGCCCGGGACCGACCGAGCGGATCATCACCTGGCGCACGACCGAGAAGGACGGGACCGTGAAGAGCCCGGCGACGGCGACCAGCGCGAGCAGCGGGAGGTAGCCGACCCAGGGCGCGATCGACCAGGCGATCGGGAGGATTGCCAGCGGCAGCAGGAGCGTACGCCGCAGCCCGAGGCGGTCGAGGAGCCGACCGAGCCAGGGCGCGGAGATCGCCATCGCGATCGCGAGCATCGTCGAGACCAGGCCGGCCTCGGCGTAGGAGCGATCCAGCGGGCCGACCACGTGCAGGGTCACGATGACAGAGGACGCCGGCATCGGGATCCGCAGGAACAGACCCAGCACCAGGATGCGGCGAACGTCGGGGATCCGCCACAGGTCGGCGTACGTCTGGAAGCTCACCGGCAGATTCTGTCACCGGTGAGCGATTCGAACGAATCGTTATCGGTCGGGTGACAGGTATGTGTTCAGGGTCTCCATCTCGGCCGAGATGTTGGCCCGCGCGGCGGCCTCCCAGCTGATCCTCGCGAAGGGTGTCGAGAAGAGCGACTCCTTCTCCAGCAGCCGCTCGAGGACCTGGGCACGACCGACGCGAAACTCCTCGTCGGTGAGGTGCTGGTACTCCTCGCGGACGGTCGCGGCGTACTCCGCATAGCGCTCCGTCGGCGCCGCCAGGATCGCCAGGTCGGCATCGGAGAGCACCCGGCCGCTGCGGTCCTCGGCGGTGGGGTCGTGGGTCTCGGTCAGCCGCACCAGCCGGGCGACCTCCGCCACCGTGTCGGCATCCACGTAGGCGCCCAGTGCGTCCTCGGCCCAGGTGGCCGAGCGCTCCTCGGCGTCCCGCTCCCCGTCGTAGACGGAGTCGTGGAAGAACGCCGCCAGGGTGACCGTCAGCGGATCGAAGTGCTCTCCCTCCGCCCGCAGCTCTTCGATCCGGTCCAGCACCTCGGTGAGGTGCCGGCGGTCGTGATAGCGGCGGGTCGGGTCGTCGTACGCTGCCAGGACGTCATCGAGAAGGTCGGTCGCCTCTGGCAGCGGCCAATGTTGCGGGAGCTCCATGAGCCAGAACGCTAGCGTCAGGCGTGGTAGGCGCGCACCCACCGGGTGTGCGGGTTGGCTGTGATCTTCTCCAGCGTCGTCGCAGGTACGTCGGTCACGTCGGTGACCACGAAGCCGGTCTCACCGGCGGTGGCGAGGTACTGACCGGTCACGTTGACCCCCTCGGCGGCGAGCAGCGCATTGAGGTCGGCGAGCACACCCGGGACGCTGTCGTGCAGCAGCGCGAGACGCGCTCCCTCGGCCAGCGGCGGCGGCTGGACGGCAGGCAGGTTGACGCCCAGCGCGGTCGACCCGGAGCGGATGAAGTCGCGCAGCTTGCTGGAGACGAACCAGCCGATCTCCTCCTGGGCCTCCTGCGTCGAGCCGCCGACGTGCGGGGTCAGGATGACGTTGTCGAGACCCTGCAGCGGGCTCTCGAAGGCGTCGCCCTGGGCCTTGGGTTCGATCGGGAAGACGTCGAGGGCAGCGCCGGCGATGTGACCGGACTCGATGTGCTTGCGCAGCGCGTCGTTGTCGACCAGGAAGCCTCGCGCCGCGTTGATGAACAGCGAGCGCGGCTTCATCTTCGCGAACTGCTCCTCGCCGAACATGCCCAGGTTGCCCGGGCGTCCGTCGATGTGGATGGAGACCACGTCGGCCTCCTCCAGGAGCGCGTCGAGCGACTTCATCCGGCGCGCGTTGCCGTGGGCCAGCCGGTCGGCGATGTCGTAGAAGATGACGTACATGCCCAGCGCCTCGGCGATGTTGGACAGCTGGGTGCCGATGTTGCCGTAGCCCACGATGCCCAACGTGCGGCCGCGGATCTCGTGGGAGCCCTTCGCGGACTTGTCCCAGACGCCGGCGTGCATCTTCTCGGTCTTCTCCGGCAGCCGTCGCGCCAGGGAGATGATGTAGCCGATGACCAGCTCGACGACCGAGCGGGTGTTGGAGTAGGGGGCGTTGAAGACGGCCACGCCGCGCTCGGCGGCGCCGGCCAGGTCGACCTGGTTGGTGCCGATGCAGAAGCAGCCGATCGCCTTGAGGTCGGTGGCCGCGTCCAGCACGCGCGGGGTGATGTGGGTGTTGGACCGGATGCCGAGCAGCGTCACGCCCGGAAGGTCGGCCACCAGCTCGTCCTCGGAGAGAGACTTGCTGCGCAGCTCGACCTCGAAGCCGGCCTTCTCGAGGTTCTCGACAGCGACGGGATGGATGTTCTCCAGGAGCAGCGCCTTCATGGCTCAAGCCTAAGACGCGGGACGTACGCCTCCTCAATCCTGCCCGAGGGCCGGACGGGCGCGCACGGCGGTTCTCAGGACCAGTAGATGACGACGCCGTCGCCGATGTCGACCTGGTCGTAGAGCGAGGTGATGGCGCCGTAGTCGCGCACGTTCACGCAGCCGTGGGAGCCGCCGTTGTAGCCGTTGGCGGCGAAGTCGGGGGAGTAGTGGACCGCCTGGCCGCCGGAGAAGAACATCGCGAACGGCATCGGGGTCTTGTAGATGGAGGAGACGTGGTCGCGGCTCTTGGCGAAGACCGAGAACTGGCCCTCGCGGGTGGGCAGCTCCTGTGAGCCGAACCGCACCTCGACGCTCATCTGTACGGTCCCGCCGACGACCCAGCGCAGCACCGAGGTGGACTTGTCGATGCACATCACCCGGCCGGTCAGGCAGCGCGGGTCGAGCTTGCCGGAGGGCACCGGCGGCGGCGCGTTGGTCAGCTCGGCCTCGGTCGGCTCGCGGGTCATCGCGTGCAGCCGGTCGAGCGTGGTCTGGTCCACGAAGCCGGTGACCGCGATGCCGCGCTTGCCCTGGAAACCGGAGACGGCCTCGGTGGTGACGTTGCCGTAGAACCCGGTGACGCCCGCGTTGAACCAGCCGATCTGCTTCAGGCGCGCCTGCAGGTCACGTACGTCGTCACCGCTGTCACCCTTGCCGAAGAGCCGCGGACCCGAGGTCGGGGACGGCTTCGGCTCGGGTTTCGGCTTCGCGCTGGGCGACGGTGTCGGCGTGGCGCTCGGCGATGCCGAGGGGCTGGCGGAGGAGGAGCCCGCGGCCGGTGAGGCAGTCGCCTCGGGCCCAGGCGCGGCGGCCGGCTCCACGGCGCAGGCCGCGAACGTCGTTGCCAACAGGGCGGCGAGCGCCCCGGCGATCAATCCCCGGATGACCATCTTCATCGCCTCACTTCGGACCAAGGCCCTCAAGGTGTTGTTACTTCAAGTAACGCGGGGCCGACGAGATAGTGATGTCCGAACCGGGTTCTCCGGTTGCATCTCTGCGGGAGATGTCCCGGATGTTGGGACGATCTCTCAGTGAAGCGGTCGCCGGACGCGGCTGAACCAACGGCGTACGGTCCGTTTCAGCCGGTGTCGCGAGGTGTTGCACTCCACCAGAGGCAGGGTGAGGCCGACCCGGTCGGCGTCGGCCAGTTCGCGCAGCAGGATCTCCGCGGCCACCCGGGTGTCGTCACCGGCGTCGTGGGCCCTCAGTTGCTCGACCGCGTAGTAGGCCGCGATGGTCGCCAGGGACTTGTCCGGAACCTCCAGCGCGAGCGCCTTCGCGAACCGCATCGTGCACAGCCACTCCAGGACCTCGAGGCGTACGCCGGCACGGTCCGACTCCACGGCCACGAACGTCCAGTCGAACGCGGCGTTGTGGGCCACGAAGACCCGGCCGGCGAGACGCTGGGCGATCGTGGCGGCCACGTCCCGGAAGGGCGGGGCACCGGCGAGGTCGGCACTGGTCAGGCCGTGGACCTCGACCGGTCCGGGGTCGACGCCGGCGCCGGGGTTGACCAGCGTCTCCCACTCCGACTCGGCGGTGCCGTCGGCGGCGATCTGGCGGATCGCCACCTGGATCACGCGGTCGCGGTAGGGGTCGAGCCCGGTCGTCTCGACGTCGAGGACCGCGTAGCCCCGGCTATTTCGCCGGGCTTCGCTTCGGCCGCGTGATTCGGTGGTGGTCACAAGGCTGACGGTATCGGTGAGCACCGACAGTCCGGGCCGGCGTCCCCGCGTGCGGAGCTAGCCCGACACCACGCCCAGAGCCACGATGCCGACGATGAAGAGCAGCAGCACGACCATCATGAGGACGAAGCCGAGGATTCCGGGCTTGCCCTGCTTCTCGTGCCCGATCGCACCCTTGCTGAACCCGGTCAGCGGCGCGGCGTAGAAGACCGGAACGGTCTGGCCCTCGGCGACGTCGAAGCTCAGCGACGCCTTGCCGAACTTCCAGGTCCACTGGGCGTACATGTCGACGTTCCAGCGCCCCGGCGGCACCGGGAAGACGTTCCGGCCGTACTGCGTCGGCATCTGGTGGCCGTTGAGCTTCACCGTCGGCACGATCATGTTCGAGGTCATGTGGCTGCCCTGGATCGTCAGGTCGATCCACCCCACGGGCGGCTGTCCGGGCACTGGCTGGCCCGTCTGGTCCGGCATCGTCATGGGGCGAATCATGCCCGACGGACGGGACCCTCGCTGCTCAGACCTCCACGCTCCCGCCGTCGCGCCAGTAGTAGCCGCCCTCGCGCATCATGAATCCCTCTTCGTGGAGGTAGCGTCGCAGCGCCGCGACGTCCTCGTGGAACTGTCTCAGGATGTCGTTGACCTCGCGCTCGGGGTAGACCTTCCCCGGCTCGAAAGCCTGCGCGAGCTGGTTGAGCACGACCAGCTTCTTGACGTGCTTCGACGGGATCGTCAGCAGCCGCCCGTCCTTGCCGAAGAACCGTCTCAGGGTCTCGGCGTCGTCGGGTCGGGGCTGCCAGGTCGCGCGAGTCACCTCTTCATCGTGGCCGATCCGGCTGGGCCAAGCGAGTGGTTTCTCTGCCGCGTCCGCCCTCGTGCCCGGCTGACGAGGTCGTGAGCGGCGGAGGCCCAGTCGGCGTACTCGAACTCGAAGCCCGCTTCTCGCAGCCTTCCCGGGACGACGCGACGGCTCTTGAGGAGCAGTTCGGTGTCCGTGCGCAGCACCCAGGCTCCGACCTCAGCCATCCAGCGAGTGGCGGGCAACCCGATCGGCATGCCCGCCTCATCGCGCAGCGTGCGCATCAGGTCGCGCTGGGGCAATGGTCCCGGTGCTGCCAGGTTCACCGGTCCGGCGATGGCATCGTGCTCGATGAGCAGATCGCAGGCGCGTACGAAGTCGGTCTCATGGATCCAGGAGACGAACTGGTCGCCGCCGGCGACGGGCCCGCCGAGACCGAGGCGCGCCATGGTGAGGAGTACGTCGAGGACGCCGCCTTTGTCAGGGCTCATCACCATCGCCGAGCGGAGCGCAACCTTGCGGGTGTGTGGTGTTGCCGCCGCGGCCTGCTCGGCCTCCCAGCTCTTGGCGATCCTCGTCGAGAACTCCCAGTAGGCGGGGGTGTCGGGTTCGCTACCGCCGATGATGCCGGTCGCCTCGTCGTTGGGCCCGTCGAAGCGGTGGGCGTAGATCGTCGCGGTGCTCATCTGCAGCCATGTGTGCGGCGGAGCCGATGCCTTCGCGATCGCCTCGCCGACGACCCTGGTCGACTCGACGCGCGAGTCCATCATCTGCTTCAGGTTCACGTCGGTGTAGCGGCAGCTGACCGTCCGGCCCGCGAGGTTCACCACCACGTCCGCGCCGTCGATCTCATCTGCCCACGGACCGATCGTCCGGCCGTCCCAGACCTGATGACGTACGCCTTCCTCCAGCTGTTCGGGGTGGCGGGAGAGCACCACGACCTCATGTCCTCGAGTGCTCCAGGAACGCCGCAGGATGCCTCCGACCTGGCCGGTTCCGCCAGGGATGACGATCTTCATGTCTGCGACCATACGGTCAATTTGAGCGATCGCTCAAGAGGTGCGCTACCTTGAATTTGAGCAATCGCTCAAATGAGTCGGAGGAGGCGTACGTGGTGGGTCTGGTGCGGATCATTTTCGGAGTCTTCCTCCGGGCATGGCTGTCGCCGCCGGTCTGATCGCGGGACTCCTCGCGCATGCGATCACCCGTCGTGCGCGGATCCGGGCGCTGCGTACTCCTGAGATCTTCGTCTACTTCGCGTTGGCGGGAACGCCGGTGTCGACCCGCGCGACTCGTGATGGCGGAAGGATGGATCCATGCCGGGCCGTGGATCGCCCTGCTCTGCGCGTTCGTAGGCTTCATCGGTGGCGGCATACTCGGTCTCGTCCTGATCGGCTACAACCTGCTCGTCACCAAGGAGCCCGCCGCAGAATGAACCCCACCAAGGCCAAGCTGATGTCGGCGGTCACCGACCTGCTCAAGCAGGAGGGGATCGCCGGTCTCTCGGCGCGGGCGGTCGCCGACCGGGCAGGGGTCAACCAGGCGCTGGTCTTCTACCACTTCGGAACCGTCATGGATCTCGTCGACCAGGCGTGCCGGGCGGCGACGGACGAGGCGGCGGCGTCCTATCGGGACGAGCTCGCGGAGGTGACCTCGCTGAGCGAGCTGCTGGAGCTCGGTCGCGGGCTTCATGAGCGGGAACGAGCCGCGGGCAACATCACGCTGATGGCTCAGCTCCTGGCCGGTGCGCAGCGCGACCAAACGCTGGCCGAGACAGCGCGGTACGCGCTGGGTCGGTGGAACGAAGAGGTCGAGGCCGCTGTCGCTCGCGCCTTGACTGGAAGCCCGGTCGAGGCCGTGGTTGACGCGCCTGGATTATCGCGCGCGATCAGCTCGGCGTTCATCGGCCTGCTCATGTACGACGGCGTCGACCGCCCCGGCGCGGATTCGGCCTTCGCCTCCCTCGAGCAGCTCGGCACGCTCGTCGAGGTCATCGAGGATCTCGGGCCGACGGCCCGGCTCATCCTTCGCTCCCGGCTCAAAGGCCGCGGCTAGCGCCACTCTATGTGCGTCTGGTGAACCGGATGTCGCCGCTGGGTAGGCGTTCGTGGAGGTACGCGGTGTCGTGGGCGCGGTGGTGGTGATGGGAGCAGAGCAGGGCGGCGTTGTCGAGGTCGGTGTTTCCGCCGAGTGCCCAGGCGATCCAGTGGTGGGCCTCGGCCCAGGTGCCGGGGATGTCGCACCCCTCGGCCTCGCAGGTCGCTGACCTGAGGAGGAGAGCGCGGCGTTGGGCGGCGGTGAAGAAGCGTTGCATACGGCCCAGGTCAAGAACCTCGGAAGCACCGCCGAGGACGGCGGGGATGATGCCTGCGGTGCAGGCTAGACGGCGGGCTTCGGCGGCGGTGATCGGGGTGCCGCCGAGGATCTGGGCGATGCCGGCTTCCTTGCGGAGCTGGTCGATATCGATGGTCACGATAACGGTGGTGGCGTCCCCGCCGTGGATCGGGAGCCGGGTCGGGTCGAGGGTCTCCAGCATCTGGCACAACGCTCGCCCGAGGCGGCGGTCGTAGGGAAGGTACTCGCCGGTGTCGGTGCGGGTGCCGTCGTCGCGGCGGGGTGAGGCGAAGGCCTCCAGGTTGGTCGTGAGCCGGTCCGCGGCCGCATCTGGGACCACCGCGGAGATGCGGGTGGTGCCGTCCCCGAGCCGGCGCATGGACAGGCGGGTCTTCTTGCGGGCGTGGGCCTCCTCCGCGGCGAGCCGTTTCGCTTCCTCGGCCTCGGCGATCTCAGGCGCGATCACGTCCAGGATCCGGCGCCCGAGGCGGCGGAGCTGGATGGGGTCGAACTGGGTCGCATAGGCGACCAGGGCCTCCTCGGCCTTGATCCGGATCTCGGGGTCAAGGTCGGCTGGCAGCTCATCGAGGGCATTGACGATCACCTGGGCCTGGGCCGGGTTGCAGGCGCCTGCCCGCATCGCGGCCGCGACCAGCACGTAGGAACGGTCGAGCGCCTCGGCGAGGCGGAGGTCGGCGCGGAGGGTCTCGGGGCGCTGGTGGGTGTGGTGATGCAGCCATGCCGCGACATCCCGTGCGGCACTCTCGGCCGCGACGTCGTCGGCCGCGGCGAGCACCCGCAGCTCGAGTTCAGCCAACTGGGCTCTAGCCCGGGCGATCTCGAGCAGGGTGGTGGCCTTCTGGTCGGTGGCCATGAACGAGGGGTTCGCCTCAGCAACCTGCTCGAGGGAGGCGGTGATCGCGACCACGGCCCCCAGCACAGGGTGTTGGGGCTGTTGCAGCGTGGTCATCGAACGGTCACCTCCCGACGTACGAACTCTTCACACCCGCGCACGCGGATGTGTTCTGGTTCGCTGGTCTCGGAGGCCCGGCAGTACGGGCTATTACTTACCCTCGCAGCTCAGCGTTCACGCCCCTGGTTCCCCTGGATTACCCCACACCCGTTGTCTCCCGAGCGACAGAGCACGCCTCATTCTGAGGTGGTCGGCCTTCACATTTACGCCTGTGCCGAGCCTACCACACAACGCAAAACAACCGAACCCAATCAGGGACAGATATCCCAACCAAGACCCAGACCGCTGCTGGAAGCCCGCAAGACAGCCAAATGGCACCCAGCCAGGCACCCTGGTTCTAAATCTCCCAACCCAGACAACGTATTGGCCCCACCCACGCTGGAACTCAGGCACAAACCACGCTCAACCCACAAGCGCGGCCCGGGCCATCACGAGGCGGTCGGCGCAGCGCACGGGCATGGTCTGCCAGTAGTAGGGGAAGGTCATGAGCGCGATGAAGAGGGCCCAGCCGCGGCCGCGAAGCCAGGTGGCGTCGTCGATGTCCAAGATCCTGCGGAACTCGTCGCGGCCGGCTGCGTCGAGGAGCTCCCAGGCACAGATCAGGTCGACGGTGGGGTCGCCGACGGAGAGGGCTCCGAAGTCGAGTACGGCGGTGAGGCGGCCGTCGCGGGAGAGGAGGTTCTCGGCGAGCAGGTCGCCGTGGAGCCAGTGGGTCCCGGCCTCCGCAGGGGCGAGGGCCATCACCTCGTCCCAGACTGACTCGACCGCGTCCAGGTCCAGCTCGAGATCGGCGAGCTGGCAACACTCACGCAGCCTCGACCGGACGTCGACATCGAAGCCGGCGATCGGCTCGCCGCGATACCAGCGCAGCTCGGGGTCGTCGAGGGCCTCCTGGGGCACCTCGGTCCGGCGGAGCCCCGTCACGACCGAGGCCAGGTCCGCGGCGGTGACGTCACCCGCGCCAGGGGCAGGCTTCTCGCCGTCGAGCCAGCGCACCACACTCCAGCGCTCGGGATAGCCGAAGCCCGGCTCGCCGACCGTCACCACCTCGGGCGTCGCCACCTCGAGGTTGGCCGCGAACCCGGGCAGCCAGCGCGCCTCCTGCGTGATCGTGGCGGATCCGCCGGGCTGGCGGGGGAGGCGTACGAGATGCTCCTCGCCCAGCCGGAAGAGCCGGTTGGTCGACCCGGTCGAGTCCAGCGGGCGGAGGGCAAGTTCTGCGTACGCGGCGAGGTCCCGCCTCAGCAGGGACCGCACCAGGTCCGCGTCGATCATCAGTTCGTCATCGTGCATCCGTGCGCTCATCGTGCCCGAGCCAACCATGCCGATGGCCGGCTCCGCGCGGGATTTTCGCGAAGGTCAGACGAGGGTGATCGAGACGAGCGCCCGATCGCCGACCTGGAGGTCCTCCCGGCGGCGTACGTCCTTCTTGATCGGCAGTGCATAGCCTTCCTGGCCTGGGAAGACCGACGTCCTCCAGGTGGTCGTGCCGATCCGCGCCTCGACCCTCACCGACCCGAAGCCGCGCGGCGGGCCGGTCGCGATCGACGCCTCGCGGATCTCTTCGGTGACCTCAGGTGGCGCGGTCACGAAGATCCAGGCGTCGGTCGTGTCCTTCCACGGCCACAGCTCGGCCTCGAAATCCCAGGTCTCCACGCGCTCATCCTCCCAGGTCGGCGTCTGGAAAATGATGGATCGACCGGCATGGCCGGCGGCTAGGGTGCGGCCATGGCTGACCCTCGCTCCCTCGCCCAGAGACTCTCCGACACCCGCACTCGTCTGGAGAACGACATCGACCTCTGGATCGCCTCCGCGCACGACGACCAGCCGTGGCTGGTGCCGATCTCGTTCGTGTGGTGGGAGGGCGAGATCTGGATCGCGAGCATGGGCGGTGCGCGCACCCAGCGCAACCTGTCCGCCTCCCCGGTCGTACGCCTGGCGCTAGGCGAGCTGCGCGACGTCGTGATCATCGACGGTCGCGCCGAGGTCGAGCCGATGGAGCGTACGCCGAAGCGGGTCCTGGAGATCTACGCCGAGAAGCAGGGCGGCGACCCGAGCAGCTGGGCGGACAGCCTGATCCGCGTCCGGCCTACGAAGATCCAGGCGTGGCGCGAGTCGAACGAGCTCGAGGGACGCCACCTGATGCGGAACGGCCGCTGGCTGGACGAGGGCGGGTCCGATGGAAGCTGAGATCCCGCTGACCGAGGACACCTTCCGCGCGCTCGCCCGATCCTCGCCGTGGCTCTTCTCCGCTCTGCACTTCACCTGGCGGACGCGGGACGAAGGCGACGTCGAGTGCTGGTTGCGCAGACCCGGCTGGCTCCGGGTGCGCGATGCCGGCGGGGATCGCGTAAAGAGGGGTGAGGGTCCGGTGTTCGATCCGGAGCCGGTGCTTCGCGCCGACGGTCTGGTGGAGAGCCGGTCGCGGGCCTACACCCACGACATCGACGACCCGATGTGGAACAACTACGTCTTCGTGTCGATGCTCGATCCCGAAGAGCTCTCCGCCGACGTCCTGCTGGGCGACCTGCGTTCGGAGGAGCGAGCGGGTCGGGAGACCTGGTGGGCGAGGGCGGTGCCCGGGGACGGGTACGAGCCGCGGTGCGGTTGTTGTCCGCTGCTGTGGTCCTGGGTCTCCGACCGCTACGAGTACGGCGACGGCGACCCGGGCTGGGAGCCGTCCCCGGGGACGGTCTACCCCGAGGCGTACGACGTCGCGCTGGACGTCGCGACCGGGGTCGTCGTGCAGCTGACCCCGGTCGGAGGTTCACGTCCCGATCTCGGCTTCGAGACCACGATCCATGAGGCAGAACTGTCGGTGGTCTCTGTTTAGGTGGTGGTGAGGACGACATCCGATCCAGACGGAGGAGATGTCATGACCATCAGCACGACCATCGATGAGGAGATCGAGCGGCTCGAGGAGGAGCTCGGCGAGCGGCCTGCCTGTGAGTGCAGCTGTGGCAGCCCGGACAGCGACGCGGAGCCTTGTGGCGAGGTGGCGGCGTACGCGGTGACCGTGCTCTGTCCCGACGACCGGTGCACCCACACCTACCTGTTGTGCCGCGAGTGCCGAGACCTTTGGGTGCAGAACTGTCCACCCCCTCACCAGCTCCGCGTCGTTGCGCTCGGGTGAGGCTCATGCCACCGGCACCACCCACACGTCGGCGACCGAGGGGTCGTAGTCGGCGCCGGTGTCCCGGAACCGGATCCGCACCGAGCCGTCCGCGGTCAGCGCCGAGGGCTCCACCAGGAACTGGTGGGTCATCGCGCCCTGCCCGCCGCCGGTGCGGGTCAGGTCGACGCTGCGCGCGACCTGACCGTCGAGCTCGACGTCGTAGGTCTTGCGGCGCGCGCCGTCGAACGTCTCCACGATGCGGACCACGAACGATCCATCCGCCGGCACCGCGGCGTCGAACTCGAACCAGCCGCCGGGGTAGGAGGAGTGCGTGTAGCGGCGGGTCAGTCCGGCCTCCTGATTGGTCCCCGACCGCTCGGAGGCAGTCAGTCCGTGCGCCGTCTCCGAGGTGGCCTCGCCGAGGTCGATGTGATCGGTCGACTCCGACGGTGGCGTCGCGAGTCCGACGGTCACGGTGGCCGCCGCCTGCTCCGCCGGCGTCGCTCCGGTCGCCACGGTCAGGGAGACCGGGCCGGCCACAACCGTCTGCGGCACGACGACCTCGACGTCCACATCGGCGTCCTGGCCGGCCGGGATCTCGTAGCCCACCGGCTCCGCCGACCAGCCGGCGGGACCGGTCAGTGACAGCTCGCCGCGCTGGGTGACGTCGCTGCGGTTGTGCAGCGTGGCGGAGATGGTCGCGGTCTGTCCGCCGTCGGCCGACGCCGGGGCGCTCGACGTCGCGGTGATCTGCACTCCGGGTCCGACCATCAGGGTGCCTCCCACCGGGAGCCCGGCGGTGCCACCCGAGCGGCTGTAGGACAGCTCACCGCTGAGCTCCGCGGGACCCACGGCGGCATCCTCCGGCACCGTGACCTCATAGGCGTGCTCGACCTGTCCGCCGGCGGGCACTGTGTCGGCGGGTGCGCCGACCGGCTCCGCCGTCCACCCGTCCGGCACCTCGAGCGACGAGGCCACCTCCTTCAGCGACTGCTTGCCGGAGTTGTCGACCCGCACCGACACCTCGACGACGTCGCCGGGGAGGACCTCCTCGCCGGGGACCTGCAGGACGGCGACGGCGCCGACAAGTCGGGCCGAAGCGCGCGAGAGACTCTTCTCGATCGCCGTCAGTCGGTCGCGCAGACCTGCCGCGGTCGCTTCGGTGACCATGCCGTTGTCGGCGTACATCTGGACGGCGCGGTCGAGGTTCGCGGCTGCCGCGAGGGCACGGTGGACCGCCTCGGCGACCCGCTCCTCCTCGGCGTCACGAGCGGCGAGGTCCCATGCCCCGCTGATCTCGCCGCGCAGCAGAGCTGTCCGCTTCGCGAGGTCGCGCTTGGCGGCACGGCCCGCGGGGCCATCGAGGTTCAGGGAGGAGACCTGCGCAGCCGTCGCGGCAGCCTCCGCCCGAGCGGCCCCGAGGTCCCCGAGCGCGGGAGCGACCGCGAAGCTGTAGTCGCCGGATCCGACCTCGAGAACGACCACGCCCTCGTCCTCACGCACGAACTCGACGTGCTCCGAGTCCTCGATCGGCGAGCCGCCGCCCTCGGTCACCGCCCACCGGTTGGCCGCGGGGATCCGCACCTCCGCGGTCGTGTTGGCCGGGACGGTCACGTCGAGGGTCATCGGCCCGTCGTCGGTCGCCCACGCGCTGCGTACGGTGCCGTACGGGGTCTGCAGGCTGTAGTCGACGTCGTCGACACCGTCTCCGGGCTCGGGCGCGATGGTGATCTTGCGGTAGCCGGGCTCGGCGGCCGAGACCCCGGCCATGGTGCGGTACATCCACTCGCCGACGGCGCCGTACGCGTAGTGGTTGAAGGAGTTCATGCCCACGTCGTTGAACGTGCCGTCCGGGTTGATCGAGTTCCAGCGCTCCCAGATCGTGGTGGCGCCCTTGCCGATCTCATAACCCCACGACGGGTAGTCCTCGTGCTGCAGCAGTCGGTAGGCGATGTCGGTGCGTCCGGCCTTGGTCAGCGCGGGCAGCAGCCCGTCGACGCCGAGGAACCCGGTCGAGAGGTGGTAGTCACGCCGCTCGAGCGTCTGCACGAACTGGTCTAGACCGCATCGCGCCGGTCCTCGGGCTCGAGGTCGTTGGTCAGGGTGAGGATGTACGCCGTCTGGCTGTCGCCCTTGACGGAGCCGTCGGCCGCGATGAACGCCTGCTGGTACGCCGCCCGGATGGCCTCGTAGCGCGCCTGGTAGGCAGCGGCGTCGGCGTCCCTGCCGATGGCCTTCGCCATCTGCGCGAACTCCCGGGTGCTCTTCGCGACGAAAGCGGTGTCCAGGACGTCCGCGGGTGTCGGGTCGTCGAGGTTGAGCCAGTCCAGGTAGCCGCCGGCGGACCTGATGTGTCCGGTCGAGTCGGCGTCGAGGAAGTCGACGTAGCGCTTCATCATGTCGTAGTTCTCGGTGATGACGCCGGTGTCGCCGTAGGCCCGCCACAGCGTCCAGGGCACGTGCACGCCCGCGTCCATCCAGCCGGCCGACTCGTAGCCGCCGTCGAAGCGGCCCGGGACGACCGGGGCTACGCCGGGCAGCGATCCGTTGGGCCGCTGGGTGTCGCGCAGGTCCTGCATCCACTTGGTCAGGAACGACTCGGAGTCCATGTTGTAGACCGCCGTCCGGGCGAACACGTTGATGTCGCCGGTCCACCCCATCCGCTCGTCGCGAGCCGGGGTGTCGGTCGGGATGGAGAGGAAGTTGCCGCGCATGCCCCAGACGATGTTGCTCTGCAGTTGGTCGACCAGGTCCGAGCTGGTGTCCAGCGTGCTGGCCAGGTCGCCGTCGGTGCCGACCACGACGCCCACGAGGTCGGAGGCATCGGGCGCCTCCTCCACGCCGGAGATCTCGACGTAGCGGAAGCCGTGGAAGGTGAAGGACGGCTCGTACGTCTCCGGCTCGTCCGACCCGAAGGTGTAGGTGTCCGTGGCCTTCGCGCTGCGGAGGTTGGCGGTGTAGAGAGTGCCGTCCGGGTTGAGCACCTCGCCGTGGCGGATGGTCACCGTCTGGCCCTTCTCTCCCTGCAGGGTGAGACGGACGTGGCCGACCATGTTCTGGCCGAGGTCGTAGAGGTAGACACCATCGGTGGGCGAGTCGATCCGCTTCGAGGTCTCGAGCTCCTCGGTGACGCGTACGTCGACGGCCGTCTGTGGCTCGAGCACGTCGGTCGGCTCGTCCCTGACGGCGACGGCGGCCCAGTCCCGGGCGTCATATCCGGCCCGGTCCCAGCCTTCGACCTCTGCCGCGCGGCGGGCGTCGTACCACTCACCGTCGAGGAGATCGGCCTCACGGGTCGGTCCGCCGGTGGTGCGCCAGGTGTCGTCGGTGCGTACGACCTCGCTGGTGCCGTCGGAGTAGTCGACGACGAGCTCGGCGATCACGGAGTTGTCGGTGCCGTAGACGTCGGTGCCGAACATCGCGACCTTGCCGGAGTACCAGCCGGGCGCGACCTCGGCCCCGAACACGTTCGATCCCGAGCGCACCAGCTCGGTCACGTCGTAGGTCTGGTAGTCGATGCGCTTGTCGTACGCCGTCCAGCCGGGTGCCAGTTCGGCGTCGCCGACCCGCTTGCCGTTGAGGCGCAGCTCGTAGACGCCGCGCGCCGAGGCGTAGACGCGGGCACGGGCGACCTTCTTCGACCCCAGGTCGACCTCCTTGCGCAGCAGCGGCACCGCGTCGTCGCCGCGCAGCCACGCCTCGCCGCCGGCGTTGTCGACCCGGAGCCCGTCGGCGGTGACGGTGCCGGCGGTGAAGGTGCGGTCGCCGGTCGGGAAGTCGGTGTCCACCAGGGCGGTGCCGCCGGCGCTGGTGACGGTCACGTCGTGGACCAGCCCGTGCTCGGCCCCGTTGGTGCGGAAGCCCATGACCCCGGGCCCGGCGAAGGTGGCATCGGTGCGCTGGTCGAGCTGCTGGCCGTCGATCGTGGTCGTGATCGTGTCGCCCGCGACGGTGATCGCGTAGTCGTGCTCGGCGGCGAAGTCGAAGCCGCTCGGGACCGGCTTCGCGGGCAGCACGGAGTAGCCGCCGTTGCGCTTCACGTGCGGACGAAGCGCGTCATCGGACTCGCTGAACTGCCACATGTAGGCGTTCTCGGTGTTCTCGCCACGGAAGTAGACGCCGAGCGCTCCGCCGATGTCGGAGGCGGTGAACTCGATCGTGTAGTCGGTCCACTCCGCGCCCAGCTCAGCAGTCTCCGCGCCGATCCAGTCCGCGGTCCACGCCTGTTTGCCGAGGCCGGTGGCGAACGTCGCCGGCTCGCTCCACGAGGAGGCGACGCCGTCGTCGTCCCAGACCCGCACCGACCACACGTAGTCAGTGCGAGGCTTCAGCGCGGGGCCGGCATACCGGACGTCGACTGACTGCCCGGACCTCACCTTCCGGCTGTCCCACACGTCGGGCGAGGTGAGCCGTCGCTCAGAGGATGCGACCCGGATCTGGTACGCCTTCTGGGTCACGCCGCGGCGGTCGGAGTCGAGCTGCCATCCCAGTGTGGGGGCGGTCGTCGCGATGCCGAGCGGATCGACCAGCGCATTCGTACGCAGCTCGCCGACGACGGGGACGGAGCCCACGCTCTCGGTCGATGGGACGGCGCTGGCGGCGAGCGGGGGTAGTGCGGGGGAGAGGACGACGGCGAGGGTGGCCGTGACCAGCCCGGCGATGTGTCGGCGCACGCGGACTCCTGAGGTCGAGGAATTGAAACGCTTCACCGAGTATGGCGTGCGTCACATTCCGCGTGCATCGACTTGGCCGCATCCGGCCACGGCCAACGATTCAACCGGTCAGGAGGTGAGGTCGTCGAGGGAGTCGGCGTCGACGATCCGGTATGCGTAGCCCTGCTCGGCCAGGAAGCGCTGGCGGTTCTGGGCGAAGTCGGCGTCGACGGTGTCGCGGGAGACGATCGTGTAGAAGTGCGCGGTCTTGTTGCCGTCGCCGGGGCGCAGCAGCCGGCCGAGCCGTTGGGCCTCCTCCTGGCGGGAGCCGTAGGCCCCGGAGACCTGGATCGCGACCTCGGCCGAGGGCAGGTCGATGGAGAAGTTGGCGACCTTGGAGACGACCAGCAGGTCGATCTCGCCGGAGCGGAAGGCGTTGAATAGCCGCTGTCGCTCCTTGACCGACGTCTTGCCCTCGATCACCGGGGCGTCGAGCGAGGCGGCGATCTCGTCGATCTGCTCGAGATACTGCCCGATCACGAGCGTCGGCTTGCCGGCGTGGGAGGAGACGATCTCCTTGACCACGTCGATCTTGTGGTGCGTGCACGAAGCGATCCGGTAGCGCTCGTCGGGCTCGGCGGTGGCGTAGACGAGCCGCTCGTCGGCAGGCAGCGTCACCCGCACCTCGACGCAGTCGGCCGGGGCGATCCAGCCCTGCGCCTCGATGTCCTTCCACGGAGCGTCGTAGCGCTTGGGACCGATCAGGGAGAACACGTCGCCCTCGCGCCCGTCCTCGCGCACCAGCGTCGCGGTCAGGCCGAGCCGGCGACGCGCCTGCAGGTCCGCGGTCATCCGGAAGATCGGGGCGGGAAGGAGGTGCACCTCGTCGTAGACGACCAGCCCCCAGTCGCGGGCGTCGAGCAGCTCCAGGTGGGGATAGGCGCCCTTCCGGCGCATGGTCAGCACCTGGTAGGTGGCGATCGTGACCGGCCGGATCTCCTTGACCGACCCCGAGTACTCGCCGATCTCGTCAGCGGTCAGTGAGGTGCGGCGTACGAGCTCGTCCTTCCACTGCCGCGCGGAGACGGTGTTGGTGACGAGGATCAGCGTGGTCGCCTGGGCGTGCGCCATGGCGGCGGCGCCGACCAGCGTCTTGCCGGCGCCGCACGGGAGCACGACGACCCCGGAGCCACCGTGCCAGAACGACTCGGCCGCCTCCGACTGGTAGGGGCGCAGCGTCCAGTTGGTGGTGTCCAGCGCGATCGAGTGCGCCTCGCCGTCGACGTAGCCCGCGTAGTCCTCGGCCGGCCAGCCGAGCTTGAGCAGCGCCTGCTTGAGGTTGCCGCGCTCGGAGGGGTGGACGACGACGGTGTCCTCGTCGAGCCGTTCGCCGAGCATCCCGGCGACCTTCTTCGCCCGGATGACCTCCTCCAGCACCGCCCGGTCGGCGGAGACCAGCACCAGCCCGTTGGCCGGGTTCTTCTCCAGACGGAGCCGGCCGTAGCGGGCCATCGTCTCGGCGACATCGACCAGCAGGGAGTGCGGTACGGGATAGCGGGAGAACTCGAGCAGCGTGTCCACCACCTGCTCGGCGTCGTGCCCGGCTGCGCGCGCGTTCCACAGCCCCAACGGAGTCAGCCGGTAGGTGTGGATGTGCTCCGGCGACCGCTCCAGCTCGGCGAACGGCGCGATCGCCTTGCGGCACTCACCTGCCCGGGCATGGTCGACCTCGAGCAGCAGCGTCTTGTCCGACTGGACGATCAGGGGGCCGTCGTTCACCGGACCAGCCTACGGGCCGACCCGCGGACCGTGATCAGCCTCAGGCGGCCCGGTCCCCGGCGCGCCACTCCCGCGGGGTGACGCCGTAGGCCCGGCGGAAGGCCCGGGTGAAGGTGAGCGGGTCGTTGAACCCGCAGACGTACGCGACGGCGCCGATGCCGCCCGGAGGCTGCCGCGCCGCCGAGAGCAGCTCGGCTGCGACGGCGAGGCGTACGGAGCGGAGATAGGCGGCCGGTGAGCTGCCGGACTCCTCGAAGACCTGGTAGAGCCGCCGCCGAGAGACACCGTGGCGACGGGCAACCTCGTCCATGGTCAGCGCGCGGTCCCCGGCATGGTCACGCAGGTGCTGGCGCACGGTGTGGCGCAGCCCGGCGGTGGTGTGCGGGGTGACCGGGGCGCTGGTGAACGCGGAGTGGATCATCACCGCCGCCAGGTCACGGACCACGGTCGCCACCTCGGCGGGACTCTCCGCCTCGGGCAGTGCGGCCGCGAAGGAGAAGAGGGCGCGCGCGGCCGGCGCCTCCTGGACGCGGGGGAGCGCGACCCGGTCCGCGGCCTCGCCGAGCATCCCGCTCGGCAGCCGCATCGAGGAGCGGGAGACCTGGACGAGCAGCTGCTGCTGGTGCGGCGCGGAGTAGTCCACGAGATAGGGGGCATCGACGCGGTAGACCGACACCGACCCGGGACGTACGGCGACCGTCCGGGAGCCGGAGGAGACCGTGCCGGTGCTGGAGCGCTGCAGCGACAGGTGCAGGTCGTCTCCGCCGGCGCCACGGGCGAGCCGGGCGGTGCGGGTGGAGCTGTGGCCCGAGGAGGTCGCGAGCGCGACCGCGATGCCGTCGTCGAGCTGGGTGTGCTCCATCCGGCCGGTGAACCCGGGCTCGATGTCGTTGCAGGCGAGAGGCACGAAGCAGTTGCTCACGACCGACTGCCAGGCGTCGGCGCTGTCGACCTCGACCACCGCGCTCATCTCGTCCTCCTCCCGGGGTCTGACAGAAGCCTACGGAACGTGATGCCGGTCACGCCCGGATCCGCCCGGCGCCGTGCACAAATCGTCGGTTCAGGCGACGGCGACCAGCCGTAGCGTCGACGCGGCGGCGGCCACCAGAGGCTGTCGTCGCACGAGCCAGATTGTCTCGGGCATCGCTTCGACCAGACGAGGGAGTGGAATGGGTTTCTTCGACCAGGGCCAGTGGACCGGCAGGGCGTACGTCGGGGGCTGGGTGAGGCTGAGCGGGACGCTGGAGGTGTCTGCGCCGGCGACCGGCGACGTGATCGCCACGGTCGCGTCCGGAGAGGCCGCCGACGTGGACCAGGCGGTGAGCCTGGGAGTCGAGGCACAGCGGGAGTGGGCGGCCCGGCCGGCCGAGGTGCGCGCCGAGGTGATGCGCCGGGCCGCTGCGATCCTGGCCGAGCACCAGGACCTGCTGGTCGACTGGCTTGTCCGCGAGGCCGGATCCGGGCAGGGCAAGGCCACCTTCGAGGCCGGGCTGGTCGCCGCCGAGCTGCACCAGGCCGCTGCGACCGCGCTGATGCCCTACGGCCAGCTGCTCCAGTCCTCGCACCCGCGGCTGAGCGTCGCGCGGCGTCGCCCGGTCGGCGTCGTCGGCGTCATCTCGCCGTTCAACTTCCCGGCGATCCTGGCCGCCCGCTCGGTCCTCCCGGCGCTCGCGCTGGGCAACGCCGTGGTCCTCAAGCCCGACCCGCGCACGAGCATCGGCGGCGGGCTGTTCCTCGCCGCGCTCTTGGAGGAGGCCGGGCTCCCGGCCGGGCTGCTGGCCGTCGTCCCCGGACGCGTCGAGGCCGGAAAGGCGCTGGTCGAGCATCCGGAGGTGCCGGTCATCTCCTTCACCGGCTCGACCGAGGCCGGCCGGATCATCGGGGAGCGCGCCGGGCGCCTGCTCAAGCGGGCCCATCTCGAGCTCGGCGGCAACAACGCCATGATCGTGCTGCCCGGCGTCGACATCACCGCCGCGGCCTCCGCCGGCGCCTGGGGCTCCTTCCTGCACCAGGGCCAGATCTGCATGACCACGGGCCGTCACCTGGTCCACGCCGACATCTACGACGAGTACGTCGCGACCCTGGCCGCCAAGGCCGCCGGGATCCCGGTGGGCGACCCGACCAGCGGCGTACCTCTGGGTCCGGTCATCGACGCGGGGCAGCGCGACAAGGTGCACGCCCTGGTCACGGGGTCGATCGCGGCCGGCGCGAGGCTCGAGACGGGCGGGACGTACGACGGCCTCTTCTACCAGCCGACGGTGCTGTCGGCGGTGACCCCGGAGCATCCCGCGTTCGCCGAGGAGATCTTCGGGCCGGTCGCGCCGGTGACCCGGTTCGACACCATGGACGAGGCGATCGAGCTGGTCCGCCGCAGCGACTACGGCCTCTCGGTCGGTGTCCTCACCACGGATCCGTTCGCGGGCTACGAGCTCGCCGACCGGATCCCCAGCGGGATCGTGCACGTCAACGACCAGACCGTCGACGACGAGGCCCAGGCGCCCTTCGGCGGCGTCGGCGAGTCCGGCACGGGCGCGCGGTTCGGCGGCCACGAGGCCAACATCGACGCCTTCACCGAGACCCAGTGGGTCACGGTGCAGTCGCAGATCCAGGCGTACCCCTTCTGAACCCTCTCGGGCCCCACGCAGATCCATCCGATCCACCTGATCCACCTGAGACGAGGACGACGACGCATGATGAGAACGAAGCGGATGTACGCGGCGCTGGCCGCCGGAGCGCTGCTGCTCGCCGGCTGCGGAAGCGAGAGCGGCGGCGGAGGCGGCGCGAGCACCGAGGCCGACGTCGAGGCTGCGCAGGCCTACCTGGAGCCGTGGAACGGCGAGGGTGAGAAGAGCCAGCTGATCGACGAGCCGCTCTCCAAGCCGATCGCCGAGGGCACCGAGGTCGTCTACCTCGACGTCGGCACCCCGGTGAGCGCGGTGATGTGGAGCAACCTGCAGGCGCCGGCGAAGCTGCTCGGCCTGAAGCTGGAGCGGGTCGAGGTCGGCCGGGACGCGCAGAGCATCAACGCCGCGATGAACACGGTGGTCGAGAAGAACCCCGACGGCGTCATCAACATCACCCTGGACCCGGTCTTCTTCGAGTCGCAGACGAAGGCGCTGGCGGAGAAGGGCATCCCGATCGCCTCCGGGTCGGTGATGAACACCGTCGAGCACGGTCTGCCCGAGGCGTTCAACGGTCCGGACTGGATGAAGGCCAACGGCGCCGCGCTGGCCGCAGCCGCGGTGGTGCGCTCGGAGGGTGCGAGCGAGTACGTCTTCTACAACGTGCCCGAGTTCCCGTTCTCACCGCTGGAGCTGGAGGGTGCGAAGGCGAAGATGAAGGAGCTCTGCCCCGACTGCACGCTGCGCACCGTCGACATCCCGATCGCCGAGCTGGGCTCCACGGCGGCCGACCGGGTGGTCAGCGACCTGCAGGCCAACCCGGACACCGAGTACTTCATCGCCGCCGTCGACGAGGTCCAGATCGGTCTGCCGCAGAAGCTGAAGCTGGCCGGCATCGAGACGCAGGGCATCGGGATGTGGACCTCGCCGCCCAACTACGAGCAGATCGGCTCCGGCGACCAGGACGCGACCCTCTCGGTCGACCTCAGCCTGATGATGTGGACGGTCCTGGACCAGCTGCTGCGGGAGATGAACGGCGACGCGTACGAGTGGCCCTCGACCGAGGTGCGTGCCTCGACCCTGACCCGGGTGACCGACGCCGAGAACCTCCCGGAAGATGCCACTGTCGGCTACCAGGCCGTCGAGGACCTCGAGGCGCTCTTCGCCAAGACCTGGCTGGTCGACTGAGTGATGTCAGCCGATGAGTCGGGAGGTGACCCGCTGCTGCGGGTCACCTCCCTGGTGAAGGACTTTCCGGGCCTACGGGCGCTCGACGACGTCTCGCTCGAGGTGCGCAGCGGCGAGGTGGTGGCCGTGCTCGGCCACAACGGTTCCGGGAAGTCGACCCTGGTCAAGGTCCTCGCAGGCCGCTATCTGGCCGACGACGGCTCCGTCGAGCTGCCCGCTTCGGGTGGCGAGGAGGCAGCCGAGCTGCACTTCATCCATCAGGATCTCGCGCTGGTGGGCGCGCTGACCGCGGTCGAGAACCTGAACCTGATCGGCTCGGCCCGACTGCGCCCCCATGACAGTCGGGCCGAGCGCCGCCGGGCCGTCGAGCTCGTCTCGCGGTTCGGGGAGGCGTTCGACGTCACCGTTCCGGTCGCGTCCCTGACGCCCGGGCAGCGTGCGATCGTCGCGATCGCCCGCGCCCTGGACGGCTGGACGCACCCGCGCAACGTGCTCGTCCTCGACGAGCCCACCGAGTCGCTCCACGGTGCCGAGGTGGAGGTCCTCTTCTCGGCGGTCCGCGGTCTCGCGGCCGACGGTGCAGGGGTCATGTTCATCTCGCACCGCCTCGACGAGGTCCTGGCGCTCGCCGACCGGGTCGTGGTGCTGCGTGACGGACGAGTCGTCGCCGCCGAGCCGGTCGACGGCCTCGACCACGACCGGCTCGTCGAGCTCATCACCGGCGCCACCCCGGCGGAGATCGAGTCGCATCAGCCCCACGATGTCCGCGGCGACCCGGTCCTCAGCGTCCGCGGCCTACGCGGCGGTGCCATCGAGCACCTCGACCTCGACCTGCACCCGGGCGAGATCGTCGGCGTCGCCGGCGTGCTCGGCTCGGGCAGGGAGGCGGTGCCGTCGCTGCTCTTCGGTGCGGTGCCGTCCCACGCGGGGAGCTTCACCGTCGGCGGAGCCGTCGTCCTGGCACCGACCCCGGCGACCAGCATCCGGCGCAAGGTCGCCTTCGTCCCGGGCGACCGCGCCCGGCACGGTTCCACCGCCCAGATGAGTGCCCGGGAGAACCTCACGCTGCCGCAGATGCGTACCGTCCGAGGTACGGGCGGGGCGATCAGCAACCGTCGCGAGCGGGCGGAGGCGGAGCGCCGGCTGGCGGCGTACGACGTACGTCCGCATCGCACCGAGCAGCGGTTCGGCCTGTTCAGCGGGGGCAACCAGCAGAAGATCGTGCTGGCCCGGTGGCTGCGCGACGACCCGCTGATCCTGCTTCTCGACGAGCCGACCCAGGGCGTCGACATCGGCGCCAAGACCACCATCTACGACGCGGTCGGGCAGGCCGCGGCCAACGGGACCGCGGTGCTGGTGAGCTCCTCGGACACCAAGGAGCTGCTGCGAATCTGCGACCGCGTGCTCGTCCTGCGAGACGGCCGTCTCGTCGCCGAGCTGGCCGGCGAGGCGCTCACCGAGCACCGCCTGCTCGTCGAGGGCTATGGCCTGACGCCCGACAACCCCGAGATCCAGAAGGACCAAGGACCATCGTGAACCTGCGCGCACTCTCCTTCCGCAACATCAGCGCCGTCTACATCTTCGTGGTGATGTTCGTCGTCTTCTCGATCTGGATCCCGGACCGGTTCCTCCAGATCGGCGTGTGGCGCTCGATCCTCGACGCCGAGGCGCTCACCGGGCTGGCCGCTCTCGCCGCACTGATCCCGCTGGTCACCGGCTCGCTCAACCTGGCGATCGGGGCGCAGGTCGGCTTCACCGCGATCCTGTCGGCCTGGCTGCTGGCGAAGGCGGGGCTGCCGATAGTGATCCAGCTCCCGCTGGTGCTCGTGGTCGGCGCGCTGATCGGCTGGGTCACCGCGGTCGTCATCACCAGACTGCGGGTCGAGCCGATCGTGGCGACCCTGGCGATGAGCTCGATCCTGCTCGCCGGGATGGCGTGGGTCTCCGGCAGCCAGCAGATCCTCGACCTCGGTCCCTCCTACCGGACGCTGGCCACGACGCAGTGGGCGGGCGTGACGGTGCCGGTCTACATCCTGTTCGCGGTGGCCCTGGTGAGCTGGTACGTGCTCGAGCGCACCCCCATCGGGCGCCGGATGTACGCCTCCGGGTTCAACCCCGACTCCGCCCGGCTCGCCGGGGTCGGCGTGACCCGGATCCAGACCCGCGCCCTGATGGCCGGTGGCGCGATCGCCGCGCTGGCCGGTGCGCTCCTCACCAGCCGCCTCAATGCCGGCGACCCGACCGTCGGCCCGAGCTTCCTGCTCCCTGCTCTGACCGCGGTGTTCCTGGGGTCTACCCAGTTCCGGGGCGGACGGTTCAACGTGTGGGGCACCCTGGTGGCGATGTACGTGCTCGCCGTCGGCATCAAGGGTCTTCAGCTCGGCGGCTCACCGCGCTGGGTCAACGACCTCTTCTACGGCGTCGCGCTCATCCTCGCCGTTGCACTCTCCCAGTGGGAGACCCGTGGCCGGATGCTCTGGCGCGGCCGCCGGAGGTCGGACCCCGAGGAGCCCGCGGAGGCCGAGCCGAAGGTCACGACCCCGGCCGGACACTCCTGATCCGGGACAGCGCGAAGGAACGTACGTCCTCCTCGACCCGGGCCGCGAGAGAGCCGCCGTCGATCCCCAGCGGCTCGACGCGCGCCTCGCCGGCGACCCCGCGGCCGTCGACGTAGGAGATCACGACCTGCTCCCCGGCATCGATGGCCTCGTGGAGGATCGCCATGGTGGAGGCCGGCTCGGCGGGGGACGGGCGGGAGGACGCGGTCTCGTCGCCCGCCTTGATCCTGGCCGCCACCGCGGTCGCACGCGCGGCGAGGTGGGCCGCCTGGGCGCCGGCCGGACGCGCGCCGTTGCGGGCCTTGGCGCGCTTGGCGTCGGGGCGCGCGACGTGGATGGATCCGTCGGGTGCCTCGACGACCGGGGCCAGACCCAGCTCGCGCAGCCGGGGGAGGAGCGAGTCGAGCGCGACGGTGCTGACGACCACCGTCGGCGCCAGCCGCCGCAGCCCGAGGGACTCGGCCGCAGGGTGGGCCAGCAGTTCGGCCAGAGCCGCCTCGTCGTCGCTGCGCAGGTAGGCGGCGGCGAACCCGACCCGGACCGTCCCGAAAGTACGCGCAGTGTCGTCGACCAGGTAGGTCAGCGCCTGCGGGACGGGGGTGCGGGAGGCGGCGGTCAGGAACGAGTGGATCTCGGTGGCGGTCCAGCCGCGGTCCATGGCCCGGCGCACCGACTCCTTGGTGAACCGGTAGACCGTCGCCCCGCCGTGCGACTCCACCGTGGCCACCACGGCGAGGGTGCGGGCGAGCGCGGGCTCCAGCGGCCCCGGCGCGACCGCGGTCAGGTCGCCCTGGAGCAGCACGTGGTCGACCGGCTCCGGCAGCAGCCCGGCCAGGGTCGGGACCGGGTCCTCGCCGGCCACCAGCAGCCGACCGTACGCAGCCAGCCCGCCGAGCGCGGCGAGCCCGAGCGTCTCGGCCTCGGTCAGCGTCCAGTCCACCAGCGACTCGCGGGACTCGGTGCGGGTGCGCGGCCGGCGCGGCCGCTCCCAGGCGAGGCGGGTGACGATCGCGGCCGGTCCGCTTCCCGCGGCGAGGACCTCGCCGTCCGGGAGGGCGGCCAACAGGCCCAGGGTCTGTCGCCGCGTCGCCACGGCCGAGGCCCCGGCCAGATCGGGGGCCAGCGCGTTCCAGGTCTTCCCGGCGGGGTCGCGCTGGCCGACGAGCCCGGGTAGGCGCGGCGAGGCCAGCCAGGCGCCGGCGACGTGCGACCAGCGGGCCGCCAGGGGCTGCTGGAGCCACTGGTCGAAGAGCTCGGTCGGCATCCAGGACGGATCGCCCTCCTCGTCGGTGCCCAGCGCGAGCAGTCCTGAGGCCCAGGCGACCTCGATCAGCAACGCCGCCGTGGGCTCGCTGGCATGGAGCCGCTCGGCGGTCGTCTTCAGGTCCCGGACCGTCAGCCCCGCCCCGCCGCGCAGCGACCGGGGTGGCGTGGCGCTCCAGGCGTCGAGGAGCAGCTCGAGGTTGCGTACGAGCTCGAAGGCGGCGCCCGCGGCCGCCCGGTCGACCAGCGTGGACGCCCGCGACGAGGTCGGCAGGGGCGGCGGGACGTCGACGGGGGCGACCGTCGTCCGCCCGCCCCGCAGCGCGAGCCCGACCTCTCCGGGGAGAGTCAGCATGCCGTCGCCCGAGGAGACCAGCAGCCCGTGGGCGATGAGCTCCTCGGCCGGTCCGGCCGCCTCGGCCACGGATACGCCCGGGCGCGCGCGGGAGGAGGAGGCCTGCCCGCCGCCGGCGTCGACGGCCTCCAGCATCGCGCGTGCCTCGGCGGAGACAGCCGGCAGGCTGCGTACGACTTCTCCCTGGTCAGCGGCGAACGGCTGCAGCCCGGAGGTGCCGGGTGAGCCCCGCAGCAGGGCCGCGACACCGGTCACCGCGCGCAGGCCGTCGAGGGAGTGCCACACCAGGCAGGTGTCCTCCAGATGAGAAAGTGCCCGTGTCGCGGCGTCCACTTCAGCGTTCAGCATGGAAGATAAGTGGGCTTTGGTGGTTTGATTCGCGAGGACCACGGCATCAAGCACGATCAGCTCGAGATGGTTAAGGTCATCCATCGCGTAGTGCAAGGATGTGCGAGTGGCTGCTCGGGCGGCGAGTTGGCCGGAGTCATGAGGGGACGGCGTGGCGAGATCAGGACGAGCAAGAAGCAGGCGTGAGATGCGCTCTGTGGGCCAAGAGCGCAACTGGTCTGCGAGTGAGCGGAAGCCTGTGTCCATCGGCATCACGCTATCCCGGCAGGCCTAGGGGGCGAGATGTCCAGGAAATTAGTGATCGCGCACGGGGCCGCGACAGATGTCGGCCAGGTGCGGAAGGTCAACGAGGACTCCCATGTGGCCGAGCCACCGGTCTTCGTCGTCGCGGACGGTATGGGCGGCCACGACGGTGGTGACATCGCCAGCGAGATGGTGATCCAGGAGTTCGCCAAGCTAGGTGGCACCCATTACGCGTCCGAGTCCGGCAGCCAGGCGATGGTCGAGGCGCTCCAGGCGGCCCAGGACCGGATCGTGGCCTTCGCGCTCGAGCAGCGCTCGCGCGGGGCCTCGGACTACCAGTCCGGCACCACCTGCGCCGCGGCTCTCATCGCCGACGGCGGAAGCAGCCCGTTGTGGATCCTGCTCAACGTCGGCGACTCGCGGATCTACCGATACTTCGACGGCACGCTGAGCCAGCTCAGCCGCGACCACAGCCTGGTCCAGGAGCTGGTCGACTCGGGGCAGATCACGCGTGAGCAGGCCGAGCACCACCCGGAGCGCAACGTGGTGACCAGGGCGCTGGGCGGGATGGCCCCGGCGGTCCCGGACATCTTCCAGGTGACTCTGCCCGTGGGCGCCCGGCTGATGCTGTGCTCCGACGGCGTGAGCGGGATGATCTCGGATTCTGAGATCGCCGACATCCTCGCGGCGGAGGACACCGATGCCCGCGACACGGCCGAGAAGCTCGTCGCCGCCGCGGTCGAGGCGGGTGGCCGGGACAACGCCACCGCGATCGTGGTCGATGTGATGGGATTGACCGAGGAGAACCCGTATGACTCGGAGCAACAAAGGGTGAGTATGGAGCAGAAGCTAGGAGTGCTGCCATGAGTGAGCCAGCAACCATCGCAAGCACGTCCTACATGCCGGGCACTTGGTTCGGCATCATCGGTGAGAGCGCCACGGTGCTGCTCCCGCCCTCGGAGAAGAGCCGTGCGGGCGCGCTGTGGGCGCTCGTCGACGACGGTGCCGGGTTCGACGAGGTGCTCGACGCGCTCGTCGCGACCGGGCTGAGCTCGTTGCCGGGCTTCGTCCTCATCTCCGGGGACGTGACGCCTGACGGCGGCAGCGTACGCACGGTCGTGCGCGGCCCGTCCGTGGTCTCGTTCGAGGCCGGCGAAGGCACCGTCGAGGTCGACGGATCGTCGTCGAAGACGTGGGTCGAGCGCACCCTCGAGGGTGTCACCAGGATGTCCGTCTCGCTCGGCGAGGAGGGCGCGACCGGCGAGCCGATGACGGCGCTCGGTGGCCTGCTGCGGGTCTCGGGTCTCGAGGTTCCGCCGCCGGTCCCGGAGTCCGCCCAGGACGACTCGCCGGAGAGCCGCGCCGGTTTCGTCGCTGCCCCGGTGGCCGTCGAGGAGGGCCCCGAGGAGAGCGTCGACGAGCCGGCCCCGGGTGACCCGCTCACCGATCCTCTTCCCGAGGACAGCTACGCCGACTCCGCCGACGACCTGGACTCCGCCGAGGAGCAGGGTCTCGACGAGGACGAGCCGGTAGCGGCTCCGCCCTCCCTCTCGGTCGTTCCGCCGATCCCGGTCTCGGGTGATCTCCCCGGTCTCGGGGCGGACGCTGAGTCGGACTCCGGCTCGGAGGCAGACCTCGGCCCGGACTCCGACTTCGACGCGGACTCCGACGCGGACGAGCCGATCTCGGTCAACCGTGGCGACGAGTCCGGCGAGGCGTCGGCGCCGCGTCACGACGACCTGACCGAGCCGACCGAGGCGTTCGAGATGCCGGCCGCCTCCCAGGACGCCGACGACCAGGACTTCCCGGAGCCGGCTACCGGCAGCTACGAGGACGACTACGCCAGCGACGAGCACGCTGCTGCCGTGGCTTCCTCCTTCGGTCCCTCCGCGGTCTCCCCGGAGCCCGTGTCCGACATGGACGTCGCCTCCGACGCCGAGACCGAGGTTCTTCCGGCCGTCGACGAGCAGCCCTACGACGAACCGGAGTCTTACGACGAGCCCGAGTCCTACGACGAGCCCGAGTCCGCCCCGGCGCCCGGCTTCGGCCCGCCGTCGATGCCGCCTCCGCCGCCGCTGACGACGCCTCCGCCGCCTCCGGTGGACGCGCCGGTCGAGGGTCTGATCGATTCAGCGCCGAGCGAGGCGCCGATCGAGGCACCGGCCTTCGACGGCCCGCCCGTCGACGCTCCGGTGACCGACATCCCTCCGGCACCCCCGGCCCCTCCGGCGTTCCCGGCCCCGCCCGCGCCGCCGGCTCCGCCCGTGGCGCCGATCCCCGAGACCCACGACGAGCCGGTCTGGGAGGAGCCCAACCCCGATGAGGACGACCACGACGGTCTGACCCGCATCGGCGTCGGCGAGGACCTCAACGCCGGGCTCGCCGGGATCCCCGGCCAGCCCGAGGCCCCGAAGGTGACCGCCTACCCGGTCGCGCGCCTGGAGTTCTCCAGCGGTGACCGCGTCGAGGTCGACCGGGTCGTCCTGGTCGGTCGCGCCCCCGAGGCGAGCCGGTTCACGCCCACAGAGCAGCCGATGCTGGTGACCGTGCCGAGTCCCCACCAGGAGATCTCCTCGACCCACTGCGAGATCCGTCCCGGTGCCGGTGTCGACCACGGCGCAGCGGTGGTCACCGACCTCGGCTCGACCAACGGCACCGTGCTGGTCCAGCCCGGTCTCGGCCCGGAGGACCTGCGCCCCGGCGTACCCGTCCAGCTCATGCCGGGTGCCGTCATCGACCTCGGTGACAGTCTGACGATCCGGGTGACCAACCCATGATCAAGCGGCTCTCGCTCATGTCGCCGGCCACCTTGGAGGCGGCGGCATGAGCGTGGCCGGCCTGCCGGCTCCAACCGTCGAGGCCGCGATCGCGGAGCCGGACCGTCGGTTCTACGCCTTCGCCATCGACCGGGTGATCGCGTGGGCGATCTTCGCCGCGGCCGGGTTCGCCGCTTGGCTGATCTTCTTCCGCAACGACAACCCGCTTCCCGGCGTCGGCCTGATCGTCAGCGTGGTGCTGGCGGTCTGGCTGGTCGGCACCGTACTCACCGGCTCCGGGGGCAAGACCCCCGGGAAGATGGCCCTCGGGCTCCGCGTGGTCAGCGATGACTCCGGAGCCGCGGGCCGTCCCATCGGCGTCGGCAAGGCGTTCGTACGCCAGGCCCTGCTCGGCCTCTGCACGATCCCGACGCTCGGCATCGGCACCGCCACCTTCGCCTGGGTCGCCGCGATGGACGACCGCGGCCGTCGCCAGGGGTGGCATGACCGCCGTGCGGGCTCGGTCGTGGTCGACGTACGTCCTCCAGCGATCGTCGAGGCCGAGGAAGAGGCCCCGGCGCCGCGCCGCATCGTCAACCTGACCACCATGCGCCTGAAGCAGGCCGAGGCGACCCCGGAGCCGGCCGAGCGGCCGCAGACTCCCGCCGCCCCGACCCAGAGCGCCGCTCAGGCCGAGGCTCAGGCGGCCCCGACCCTGGTCCCGGCCCCGATCGCCCGTCAGGCTCCGCCGGCCCCCGTGCCGCCGACGCCCACGCCGCCCGCTCCGCCCGCGCCGCCCGCGCCGCCCGCGCCGCCGGTCGCTTCGGCAGCGACGTACGTCACGTAGCACCCCGCCTCGACGACGGCGTCGTCGCCCAGCGAGATGCCGATGCCGGAGTTGGCACCGAGCAGGCAGCGCTGGCCGATG
>NZ_JBEXJF010000035.1:0-51976 GCF_040608935.1 Nocardioides sp. NPDC004968 | reverse complement strand
CGGCCGGCGAAGCCGGCGGGCGAAGCCCGTCCTTGACGCGGTGCGCGATCGAGAAACACTCAAATCAAGGGTCGGCGGCGAACCTTGAAACGAAGAACAGCCACCAAGCGAGCTTTCCCCAGCAAGAACCGTGTTGGTCTCGACACGCCTCCGCCTAGCGGCTCCGGCGGCTCGACCAGCGGGGAGGAGGGCTCGACCAGCGAGCAGAGCCCACGGAGAACCAGATCCACGTATCCACCACCCCACCAGCCCCCACAGTCTCAGACCACGACGGATCACAACCTTCGGTGACGTGCGACCAAAACCCAGCCGCCGCACGATTCCGCTCCTGATAAGCGACACCCCACTCCCCCGGAGATTCAGAGACAACAGCCCGAGCAAATTGGAGCCCAACCCCACCCCGACGAGCCCCGGCAACGACAAAGAAGCTGTTCAAGATGCGTACACGCTGGTCAGCATCCCGAACGAGAGCGAACCCGATGGGATGAACCCCGGCGGTGAGGATCCAGGCGCACCAACCCGGGTCGGAGCGAAGAGCCGCGTCGAGCCACTCGGACCGGAACGTGCCGTCGGCGAACGGGAGGGCGGAACTGAAGCCCGACATGTCGTGACGAAAGAGCAGCCAGAGATGGCGGAGGGCGAGATGGTCCTCGGCCCGGGCGAGACGGGCGGTGAGGGGGCGAGGAAGGTCGAGGTCGGTGTGGAGGGTCGTCATACACGAAAGCCTCGGAGCGCGGTGCGCTCCGAGGCCTTCGGTCATTCTCTCATGCCATAAGGCGAAGGATCAGGCGACGTGGAAGTCGCTAACGTTGACGTCGACGGCCTCGACGTCGATGTCGAAGTAGTCCTCGACGGCCTCGATGACCTGGGTGCGGATGGTGACGGCGTTGGCCTTGACCGGGGTGCCGTACTCGATCACGTAGGACACGGTGATGTTGGCGACGTCGTCGGCGATGTCGACCACGGTGCCCTCGTCGTCGATGGCGTGTACGCCCTCGACCTTGGCCACGATGTGGTGGACCAGGCGCTCGACGAGACCCTCGCTCACCGTCGAGGTCCCGCGCTCCTCGCGGGCGGCACGGGCGGCGCGAAGGACACCTGTCAGGGTCGAGTCGGCGGTCGGCTCCGGCTCGACGACCGGCTCCGGCGCGAAGCCGGGGGCCGGGGTCTCGGACACGATCTCCTCGGTCGCGTCGGGCTCCTCGACCGACTCGGTCTCGTCGGTCACGGTGTCGACGGCGTCGGCGACCTCATCAGCCGGCGCCTCGGTGGCGTCCTCGGTCAGCGCCTCATCGACGATCGCCTCGGTCTCCTCGACCTCGTCCTCGGTCTCCACCGGCGCCTCCTCGACGACGTCGGTCGGCTCGACGGCGGCCTCGACCTCCTCGGTGGTCTCGGCAGGCTCGTCAACGGCCTCCTCCGCAGCCTCGGCAGTCACGTCGGTGTCCTCGGCCTCGACCTCCACCGGCTCCTCCTCGGCAGCGACCTCGTCGACAGCGATCTCCTCGGCCGGCGCCTCGTCCTCGACGACGTCGATGATCTCCGCGTCGTCCTCGACCGACTCGGTCACGTCAGCAGCCTCGTCGACAACCTCGTCGGCCGGCTCGTCGTCGACCTCCACAGACTCGGTCAGCTCGTCCTCCGCCTCACCGACGGTCTCCTCGGTCACCTCGGCCTCGAGCTCGACCGATTCGGTCACGTCGGCCGGCTCGAAGGACTCGACGACCTCGGCCTCGGACGCCTCATCCTCGTCCGCGGTCACCACGACGTCCTCGACCTCGGTCGGCTCCTCGACGGCGACCTCCTCGGCGAGCGCCTCACCCTCCGGCTCGACGACGGTCTCCTCGGCCTCGTCGGACTCGATCGCGTCGGCGGGCACGAAGGTGTCCTCGGCGTCGACCTCGACCCCGTCGGTCTCGGTGACCTCAGCGACGTCCTCGGTGACGACCTCGTCCGCGGTGTCCGTCACCTCGGCGTCGGCCGCGTCGACGACGGCTTCGGTCTCGACCGGCGCCTCATCGACTGGCGCCTCCTCAGCCGGCTCCTCGACCTCGGTCGCCTCGACCTCCTCGGTGGCCTCGGCGACCGGGGCTTCGGCGTCGACGCCCTCGAGCGGCGCCTCGTACGTGCCCTCGGTCTCGACCGCCTCGGCCGGAACCTCGTCGACAACCTCGACAGGCTCGGTCTCGGCGACCTCGACCACGACGTCGCTGCTCACCTCGCCACCGATCTCAACAGTCTCGACGGCGAGCTCGGCAACCTCGGCGGCCGGAGCCTCCTCGGTGTCGGTGACGACGTGCTCGGGGTCGGAGAGCGGGTCGACCGAGGGGGCCTCGGCGAGGGGCTCGATGACGGTCTCGGCAACCGGCTCGACAGCCGGCACCACAACCGGCTCGGCGACCGGCGGCGCAGGGGGCTCGGTGACGTACGCGCTGGCCTCGGTGGTGGCCAGGCTCTCGCCGTAGCCGGGGGCGGGGGCGTCGATCGACTCCCCCTCCCCTGCCTTCGGCTGCTCGGTCTTGTGACGGTTGAAGATGCCGCTGATGAAGTCGGACATGGCTTCGCATTCCTTCGAGTGAGGGGAGGGTTTTGGTCGAGCGCTCACAACTGGGCGTGATGCTAGGGCTGGCACGCGGTGAGTCGGGTCACGTGTCTTTGATTCCCTTGTCTTGTACCCCAACGGTGACCGGCATGAGGAGTGCCTGTGTCAAACCTTCCGGGGACATTCGCCCTCCGTTCAGCCAACGTCGGAGACCCACCGCAGCACGCGCTGTAGAACGACGGAAGAGCACGTACGTCACGACAGAACCGCTCGGGGAGAGACGATGAATCCACTGCTGCTCCCACTGGTCGCCGTACAGGCCGCGTACGTCCACCGGACCATCGGAAAAGAGCCGCGTCCGGAGGGTCCGACGAAGGGTTTCGTGCCTGCGCCGGGGGCGGAGGAAACACCCATCCCGCTGCGCCTGCTGGTGATCGGCGACTCGTCCGCGTCGGGGCGTGGCGCACCCACCCACGACCTCGCCTTCGCCGGGTCGATGGCGCGCGCGATCGCGAAGCGGACCGAGCGTCCGGTCGAGTGGCGAGCGCTCGGGAAGTACGGCGCGACCAGCGAACGGATCCGGCACGGCATCCTCACCAAGGTCACCGGTGAGTGGGACCTCGCCGTGCTCCTGGTGGGCGTCAACGACATCCTCGCGCGCCGCTCGGTCGAGGCCTGGACGCGCGATCTGACCGCGATCGTCGAGACCCTTCAGGAGCACGCCGCACACACGGTGCTCCCGGGGATCCCGGAGTTCGGCGCGTTCCCCTCACTCCCCCGAACCCTGCGGCGCTACCTCGCCGAGCACGGGAAGGCGCTCGACGTGGCAGCGCGGCTGGTCTGCGCCGGACGTACGTCGGTGCAGTGGGTCAGCTCCGCCGACCTCGGTCCCGCGGAGCCGTCCTTCTTCGCCGCCGACGGCTTCCACGCCTCGCCGGCGGGCTATGAGCGCTGGGCGCAGGCGATCTGCGACCACCTCGACCTCTAGCGTCGATCTCTAGCTGGGCACCACCAGCTGCGCGAGCGGTACGTGGTGCTGGCCGGCGTGGGTGTCGCGGTCGCGCAGCGAGCCCTGCGAGACCGGGCGCGGGTAGGAGATCTTGACGACGTTGAGCGACGGGAGCCGGAAGATCTGGACCGACCCGGGATCGACCCGGTAGAGACCGGCGACGACGTCCTCGTCAAGGAAGGTCTCGTCGGCCGCGATCCGGTAGCCCTCCGCGTCGCGCATGAACAGCTCCATCGTGATCCAGAACGGACCGGCGTTCTTGGAGCGGACCTCGATCGCGAGGTCCCCCAGGGTGGTCTCAGACATCGTGCTTCTCTCCGATCTCGGTGCTGAACTCGGTGCGGAACATCGCGGTCGGCGCGAGGCTGTCGACGGCGTGGTTGAGCACGAACTCGTACGCAGCGCCTCGCTCGACCTCGGCCGGCGACCCGGGGAACGCCAGGCTGGGCAGGTAGTCCATGTCCTGGGCCGGCAGGTGCAGCATCAGCGGGTTGGCGACCTTGGCGACCGCGGTGGCCAATGCCTGGTCGGCGGCGCGGACGAGCAGCATCACCCCGACCTCGCGCGGCGGCTCGGTGGACGGGTCGAGGTCTCCGAGGACCGCGTTGTAGCCGTAGAGGCGTAGGTCGTAGTCGTAATCTTCCCTGGTCAGGCCGAGGGTCTGCTCGACCCGCTGGGTGAACACGACATGCATCAGCGAGGCCCACCCCTCGATGTCCTTCAGGATCAGCGGGTCCCGGATCGCGGAGAACGACATGGTCTCGTAGCCGGTGATCCGGGCACCCTCGAGCTTGATCGTGTGCTGCTCGGCGTGGTGGAACCGTGACCCCTCGACCCGCACCCGCCGCTCGTCGAGCGCGGTGTAGACGGCATCGCGCACGTCCAGCGTGCCGCCCGGCTCCCGCATCTCGAACGGGTTCGCCGTCTCGTACAGCATGTGGGCGGCCACCGAGATCGGCGTGCACGCGGCGCTCTCGTCGAGCGGCTCGATGGTGAACCCGGTTCGGTCGATGGTCGCGAAGACCCCGCCCATCCGCGGATTGGTTGTGCACTGGCCACCGCACTCGACGATCTTGGCCGCGTGCCAGGTCGGCCCGGCGGGCATCCCCTTCAGCAAGGCGTACGCAGCGGCGTTGGCCGTGTCGGTCGCCCGCCCAGCCAGGACCACCTGAGCCCCGGCCGAGAGCGCCTCGGCGATCGGCTCGTGGCCCATCATGGCGACTATGTGGGTGCAGTCCTCGAGGGTCGCGCCGTCGAGGTCGCCCAGCGGCGGCAACGGGTGGATCCGGCCGGCCTCGAGCGGCTCCTTCAGGTCGGCGGCCCGCTGCTCGCTGTAGATCCGGGCGACCTTCATCGACAGGCCCTCCTCGGCGAGCAGGCCGGCGACGATCCCGGCGACCCAGTCGACGCCGTCGTCGGTGCCGCTGGTGCCGCAGGAGCCGACGATGAGCGGGATCCCGGCCCCGGCCGCTGCCCGGAGCAGGAGCCGCAGGTCGCGGGCGACCGCGGCGGCGGTGGTCTTCGGCTTCGAGGCGCCCAGGTAGTAGGGACCGGAGTCGGTGGAGCCGCCGTCGACGGCGATCACGTCCGCTCCCAGCGCGATCCCACGGGTGATCGTCTCCTCCGGGAACCCGGCGCCGAGCATCCCGCTGGGCACCAAGATGCTGACGGAGTCAGCGTTGTCGCTGGTCATCTGTTGTTTCTCTCCTCGATCAGGTGGACATTGACAGCATGTTTCGGGCAGCCCGCGAGCGCGTCGAGGAGCTCGCGGGCTCCCTCGAGGCCGGCGGCCCGGCGGGCCTCGGCGGTCTGCCCGGCCAGGTGGGAGTGGACGACGATCCCGGGCACCCCGCGCAGCGGGCTCTCGGCCGGCAGCGGCTCCTCGGCGACCACGTCGAGCGCGGCCCCGGCGATCCGGCCCTCGTGTACGGCGGCCGCGAGCGCGTCCTCATCGACGATCGGGCCTCGGGCGGTGTTCACCAGCACCGCCCCCGGCTTCATCAGCGCGAAGGAGCCAGCATCGAGCATCCCCCTCGTCCGCGAGGTGAGCGCGGTGTGGACCGAGACGAAGTCGGCTTCCGCCAGCAGCTCGGGCAGCTCGACGAACCGGACCTCCGGGTCGGTCCGCTCGGCTTCGGCGACGGCGGTGGTGCACAGCACCCTCATCCCGAACGCCCGGGCCAGCGGCACGACGGCACGGGCGGCGGCGCCGTAGCCGATCAGGCCCAGGGTGGAGCCACGCAGCTCCCGGCCGTCCTCGCGTGGCCAGCCGCCGGACGCGACGCCGGTCGCACTTTCGACCAGCCGGCGGGAGGAGGCGAGGAGCAGTCCCATCGTGTACTCGGCGACCGCGTTGGCGTTGATCCCGGGCAGGTTGCTGACCGTGATCCCGGCACGCGCGGCCGCTTCGACGTCGATCGCGTCGTAGCCGACCCCGGTGCGTACGACCGCCCTCAGACGGTCCGCGGACGCGAGGACCTCGGCGGTGAGCGGGTCGTGACCGACCAGCGCGCCCTCCACCCCGGCGAGGTCCGCGACCAGCTCCCCGGACCGGTAGCGGGTCTCGTGGCCCCGCGAGCGGAGGAGGTCGTCGACCTCGCCGCCGGGCCGCAGGTAGTCGGTGGTGATCAGGATCCGGGCCACCGCGCTCACACCGCCCTCTCGACGTCGCCGCGCCGCTGGAGGCGGTCGATCCGCACCACGATCACGACCGCGATCGCCGCGACGACCGCGATGTCGAGCAGCATCGTCTGCCAGCCCAGGATGTCGACGGCCCCGCCGATCAGGGCCGGACCGAGGAACGCACCGCTCTGCCACCCCACCGCATAGAGCGCTGCGTACGTCCCGAAGACCCGCGCCGACGGCGCCAGGTTCCACAGCACGACGACGGCGTTGACCAGGAAGGCCGAGGCACCGGCGGCGCCGATGCAGAACGCCACCACGGTGCCGGTCGGGGTCTGCACCAGGGTGCCGAGGACCATGGCGGCCGCGAAGATCGCCATCCCGGCGATCATCGTGCGCAGCCGGCCGAAGCGCTCGGCGAACAGCGCGGTCGGATAGGCCGCGAGCAGGAACGCGACCCCGCTCGGCAAGGTGAGACCGCCCGCGTCGCCGCGCGAGAGCCCGAGGGTCTCCATGCCGTAGGGCGTGACCAGCGCGCGTGAGCCGGCCCAGGCGCTGCCGAAGACGAGGATCGCCACGATCAGCAGCAGCCGGCTGCGGTCGGTGTCGCGCACGATCTCCCAGATGGTGTCGCGGATGCGGGCCTGTCCGACCGAGGTCGACTCCTCGGCGGCGTCCTCGGCCACCGCCGCCTGGTAACCGGGCGAGGAGCTGTCGCGGATCGAGAGGCACAGCACGGTGACCGAGACGAGGGTGATCAGCGCGATCAGCGCGAAGGCGAGGGTCGGGTGGTCGTCGACCAGGAGGATGCTGACCAGGGCCGCGACGATGACGGTGAGGCTGGAGGCGATCTTGACGGCGGCGTTGGCCCGGCTGCGCCGCTCGGGCGCGATGAAGTCGGGCACCAGTGCCTCGCCGATCGGCTTGAACGAGTTCGAGACCAGCGCGAACGCGACGATGACGACGATCAGCAGCGGCAGCGAGTCAGCGGTGTGCGGCAGGGTCACGAACAGCAGCGCCGCGATCGGCATCCCGACGGCGAGGTAGGGCATCCGCCGGCCCCAACAGGTGCGCGTCCGGTCGGACCGGTTGGCCATCCACGGCTGGATGAAGATGCCGAGCAGGTTGTCCATGCCCATGATGAAGCCGACGAGGGCGGCGCTGGCCAGGTGGTCGCGCAGCAGCGGCGGCACCTGGCTGTCGTAGAAGTTCCACATCGACTCCTGGGCGAAGACCGCCAGCGCTACGAGGAGGGTGATCCGGCGGGGCCCGAGCTGCCGTGGTGGTGCGGTGGGGATGGTGGTGCTCACGAGACGGACCTCCGTGATCTCTGCATGGTCCCGGCATGGACCCTGCGGCTGTGGCGGCGCTCACAGTAGTTTTGCTACAGCAAAATAGTCAAGAGGTGGCATTGTTGGAAAAGTGGCCTAGGATCAGGACCATGTCGATCTCCTCCCCCGAGACCACCCCGGAGACCACGACGGTGGCCGAGCGCGTGTATCAGGCCTTACGCAGCCAGATCGGCTCCGGTGAGCTCGAGCCCGGCGCCAAGGTGACCGAGCGAGGCATGGCCGAGCGCCTCGGCGTCAGCCCGACCCCGGTCCGCGAGGCGATCCGGCGGCTCGAGCTCGACGGCCTCGTGGAGCGGGTCGGCCCGCGTACGACGCTGGTGGCCCGGATCGAGGAGGACGCCAGCCACGACCTGGCCGAGGTGGAGGTCGCGCTGCGCGGCCTGGCCGCCCGGTTCGCCGCCCGGCATGCGACCGACGACGAGCTCGACGAGCTCGACCGGCTGCTCGACGAGGCCGACGACCTGGTGATCCTGATCCGGGCACGCCATCGCGACGGCAAGCCGGTCGAGAAGCACGCCGACCGCTTCCTCGACGTCCTCGGCAGCTTCAACCAGCAGGTCAACACCGCGGCCCACAACCCGGTTCTCGTACGCCTCCTCGAGCAGTCGCGCTCGCTGAGCCGGTCACGGCAGCGGGAGATCTCCCGGGCACACCTGCTCGCCGGCGACGAGTTCGGCGCCGACCGCTACGCCGAGCACCGCGCCCTCGTGATCGCCCTGCGCGCTCGCGACGCCGCCGAGTCCGAACGCATCGTCACCGAGCACGCCGCCCGCGGGCTCCTCGACCTGCGGCGCGAGCAGTAGACGTGGCGGGAGTCTTCACCGGCTTCGCCACGATCACCGTCCTCATCGCCCTCGGCGCCCTGCTCGCCCAGCTCCGGATCCTCGACGAGCGCGGTCAGCGGACGCTCTCGACGGTCGCGTTCTACGTCGCCAGCCCGGCGCTGCTCATCACGGTCATGGACGACAGCGACCTCGGCTTCGTGCTCTCCGGCAACCTGGTCGCGGTCGCCGGCGGCGTGCTCGTCGCCGCGACGCTCGTGGCCACCGTCGAGACGCTGCGCCGCCGCGGCCTGGGCGACACGGTGGTCGCGGTCCTGTGCGGCTCCTACGCGAACGCCGGCAACCTCGGCCTGCCGATCGCGGCGTACGTCCTGGGCGACCCGGTCCTGGTCGCGCCGACCTTGCTGCTGCAGATGCTGGTGCTCCAGCCGCTGGCGCTGGTCCTGCTCGACGCCGACGCGAGCACGACGAAGCTGTCGTTCTGGGACGTGATCCGCCGCCCGCTGACCAACCCGATCACCGTCGCCTCCTTGATCGGGGTGGGGCTCTCCGTCACCGATCTCGACCTGCCCACAGCGGTCTCGGACCCGCTGGAGCTGGTCGCCGGGATGGCGGTCCCCTCGATGCTGATCGCCTACGGCGTCGCGCTGCGGCTCGGCCCGCTGCCCGGGCGCGGCGTCCCGGCGCTCGACCTGGCCGCCGTGGTCGCGACCAAGCAGATCGTGCAGCCGGTGGCGGCGTACGTCATCGGGCGGTTCGTGCTCGGCCTCGACGCCGAGGCGCTGCTGGCCGTGACCGTGCTCTCCGCGCTGCCGACGGCCCAGAACGTGTTCGTCGTCGCGCAGCGTTACAACCGCGCCACCCTGCTGGCCCGCGACGTCATCTTCGTCAGCACGCTGGCCACGGTGCCGGCGATCCTGCTGGTCGTGCTGCTGCTCACCTAGCCCCAGAGCCACTCCCGACCCGACCAAAGTCCCTTGCGACGGCATCTCTTCAGGCGTACCCTCGCGATATATCGGGACACTTCGCCGACAGTCGATGCAGCCTTCACAAGGGAGATGACATGAGCAACCTCGACAACCTGCGGGTGAGCGAGGCCGATCGGGAGGAGGCGTCGGCGAGGCTCGCCGAGCACTACTCGACCGGCCGGCTCACCGACGACGACTACTACGAGCGCCTGGACGCGGTCTGGTCCGCGAAGGTCCGTGCCGACATGGAGATGCTCTTCACCGACCTGCCGAAGAGCGCGCCACAGCCGCCGCAGGCGGTCCGCCGTCCGCGCCGAGGCCGCCCGCGGGCGTTCCCGCTGGTCGCCTGCTTCCTTCTCGTCGCGATCGGGCTGGTCGTGATGGGCGTGCCGTGGTGGGTCTTCGCCGCGATCGGGGTCGGGGCGCTCGTCTTCCGCAAGGGACACCACCGCTCCAGCCGCTGTCACCAGCAGATGCGTCATTCCGTGCACTGAATTCCGGATTTCGTGGCCTCCACCCGCGGGCACCACTAGGTTGTGCCGCGGTCGCTACCCCACAGCCCACGAGGAGTCCCGATGAACCGCTCCCCCGCCTGCACCGCGCGTCGCGGTCTGGCAGCCGCACTCGTTCTCGCCCTGCCGCTCGCGCTCGGCGCCTGTGGTGGTGGCGAGTCCGCCGATGAGGGTGCCGGCGGCGCCACCGAGATCACGGTCGGCGTGATCCCGATCGTCGATGTCGCGCCCATCTATCTGGGGGTGGAGAAGGGGTTCTTCAAGGAGGAGGGCCTCGACGTCAACCTCGAGCTCGCCCAGGGCGGTGCCGCGATCATCCCCGCCGTGGCCAGCGGTCAATACCAGTTCGGCTTCTCCAACACGACCTCCCTGCTCCTGGCCCAGACCCAGGAAGTCCCGGTCAAGGTCGTCACCGCCGGCGTCAACGCCACCGACGACCCGGCGGCCGACATGGCCGGTGTCCTGGTCAAGGCCGGCAGCGACATCACCTCCCCCAAGGACCTGGAGGGCAAGAAGGTCGCGGTCAACACGCTCAAGAACATCAACACGACCACCACCAACGAGCTCGTCCGCCAGGACGGCGGCGACCCGACCAAGATCGAGTACGTCGAGCTGGCCTTCCCCGAGATCGGCCCGGCCATCGAGAAGGGCGACGTCGACGCGGGTCAGGTCGTCGAGCCGTTCCTCACCATCGGCACCCAGGGTGGCATGACCGACCTCGGCTCCAACTTCGTCGCCGCCGACCCGGGTCTCGCGGTCGCGGAGTACTTCACCTCGACGAACTATGCCGAGTCCGACGCCGACACAGTCGAGGCCTTCACCGCCGCCATGAACGAGTCGCTCGACTACGCCCAGCAGCACCCGGACGAGGTCAAGGAGATCCTCCCGACCTACACCGACATCGACGACAAGGTGCTCGCCGAGCTCAACATGCCGCAGTGGACCTCCGAGATCGACACCGAGTCGATCCAGAAGCTGGCGGACCTCTCGAAGGCGGACGGTCTGTTCGCCAAGGACCCGGACGTGGACGCCCTGCTTCCATGACGGTCGCCGGCCGCGGCCGGGACGCCGCCCTGGGCGTACTCGGCCTGCTCGTCGTCGTCGGGCTGGCCGAGGCGCTGCCGCGTCTCGGCCTCGTCAACGACAGCTATCTTCCGCCGGCGAGCGCGATGTTCACCGAGCTCCTCGACCAGCTCGGCGAGGCCGCCTTCTGGACCGACCTCGGCGCCACCCTCCGTGGCTGGGCCACCGGCCTGGCCATCGCGATGGCCGCCGGCATCGTGCTCGGCGTGGTCATCGGCTCGGTCGGCTTCCTGCGCGACCTGACCGCCTCCACGATCGAGTTCCTGCGCCCGATCCCCTCGGTCGCCCTGATACCCCTCGTCGTGCTCCTCTACGGCAGCCGGCCGACCTCAGCGCTGATCCTGGTCGTGTACGCCGCGTTCTGGCAGATCCTCGTGCAGGTGCTCTACGGGGTCGCCGACGTGGACCCGGTCGTACGCGACACCGCCCGCTCCTACCGCTTCTCGCGGCTGGCCACCGTCCGCACGGTCGTCTGGCCCACCGCGCTCCCCTACGTCATGACCGGCTTCCGGCTGGCCGCCTCGGTCGCCTTGATCCTGGAGATCACCGCCGAGCTGATCATCGGCGTGCCCGGCCTCGGCAAGTCCATCGGCGTCGCCCAGTCCTCCGGCGCGGTCGAGAAGACGTACGCCCTGGTCATCGTCGTCGGGATCATCGGCGTCGCCGTCAACCTGGTCGCACGGGCCCTGGAACGGCGCACGCTCCGCTGGCACGTCTCGATCCGCAGGGAGGCCCGATGAGAACTTTCAGGATGGTTGCGTACGCCCTCGCCCTCCCGATCGTGCTGGTCGCGGCGTGGTGGTTCGCGTCGGCCGGCTCCACGAACGTCTTCTGGCCACCGCTGTCCAAGATCGTCGGCGTCTTCGGGGAGACCTGGACCGCGGACCGCTGGCGCGGCGATGTGCTGCCCAGTCTGGCGCGGCTCGCGATCGGCTTTCTGCTCGCACTGGCCGGCGGCGTACTCCTCGGGGTCGTCATCGGCCTCTACCGCCCGGTCCGCGCGTTCTGCGAGCCGACACTGGAGTTCTTCCGGGCGGTGCCGCCGCCGGTACTGGTGCCGGTGATCGCGCTGTTCCTCGGCTACACCGGCGACGCGTCCAAGATCGTCACGATCGCGCTCGGCTGCCTGTGGCCGATCCTGCTCAACACCGTCGAAGGCGTACGCGGCCTGGACGAGGGCATGCTCGACACCGCCCGCTGCTACCGGTTCAGCGCCTGGACCCGGCTGAGGCAGGTGGTGCTGCGCGGGGCCTCGCCGCAGATCGCGGCGGGAGCGCGCCAGGCGCTGTCGATCGGCGTCATCCTGATGGTGATCAGCGAGCTCTTCGGCGCCAACCGCGGCCTCGGCGCCTCGATCGTGCAGTTCCAGCGCAGCTTCGCCGTGCCCCAGATGTGGACCGGGATCATCCTCCTCGGGATGCTCGGCTTCCTGCTCTCGGTCCTGTTCCGTCTCGTCGAGCACTACTCGCTCGCCTGGTACCGCGGCCTGCGCCAGGCCGACCGCGGTGCCTGACCCCGCACCTGAGGAGAACCCGTGTCAACTGCGCTGGACGTACGTGGCCTGAAGAAGACCTACACCACCGGCGGCACCTCCGTGGAGGCCATCGAGCAGCTCGACTTCTCGATCGGCCAGGGCGAGCTGGTCTGCATCGTCGGCCCCTCCGGCGCCGGCAAGACCACCCTGCTGCGCTGCATCAGCGGCCTGCTCGAGGCCACCGCCGGGGTCGTCGAGCTCGACGGCGCCCCGGTCACCGAGCCGCCGGCCGGGATGGCGGTGGTCTTCCAGGAGTACGGCCGCTCGCTGTTCCCCTGGCTCACCGTCCGGCAGAACGTCGAGCTGCCGCTCAAGGAGAAGAAGATCCCGCGGGCGCGCCGGACCGAGCTGGTCGACGAGGCGCTCTCGGCCGTCGGGCTGACCGACTCGGCCTCCTCACATCCCTGGCAGCTCTCCGGCGGCATGCAGCAGCGGGTCGCGATCGCCCGCGCGATCGCCTACGAGCCCTCGGTCCTGCTGATGGACGAGCCGTTCGCCGCCGTCGACGCCCAGACCCGGGCCGATCTCGAGGATCTCGTCCGCGAGCTGTGGAAGCGGCTCGGCGTGACCGTCCTGTTCGTCACCCACGACATCGACGAGGCCGTCTACCTCGGCGAGCGCGTGCTCGTGCTCTCCAACCGGCCGACGGTGATCCTGGAGGACGTGGCCATCGACCTCCCCGACGAGCGCGACCAGCTGACCACCCGCTCCGCTCCGCGCTTCGCGGAGCTGCGCGCACACGTCTACGAGCTGATCCAGAAGGCCAAGAAGGGAGAGCGTCCGGTCTGACGACCTCGACCGGGTCTCCTAACGGGACGGGGCGATCTCGCGCACGGCCTCGAGGACGCTGGCAAGGTGCGCACGCACGGCGGTGTCCGCGGCAGCGGGGTCGCGCCGGGCGAGCGCCTCGATGATCGCGAGGTGCTGGGGCAGCGAGACCTGGGAGCGACCGGGTCGGTAGGCGAGCCGGTACTGGTGACGTACGCTCCGGCCCTGGAGCCGCGCGAGCGTCTCGGCGGCGACCTGCTGGCCGGAGATGGCCACGAAGCGCTCGTCGAGGTGGGTGTTGAGGCGGGAGTAGGTGCCGACGTCGCCGGAGGCGACCGCGGCCGACATCTCCTCGCCGAGCCCGCGCAGCTCGGTGATCTCCTCGTCGGTGATCTTCTCGGCGGCCTTGGCCGCGCACAGCGCCTCGACGGCGGCGCGGACCTCGATGATCTCGACGGCCTCCTCGATGCTGACGACCCGCACCCGGGCGCCGCGGTTGGCGATCCGCTCGACCAGACCCTCGTGGGTGAGGTCGATCAGGGCGCCGCGTACGGCACCGCGGCTGGCACCGAGCGACTCGGAGAGGTCGGCCTCGACCAGGCGCTGGCCGGCGACGAGATCACCCTCGAGAATGTCGCGGCGGATCGCCTCCGCCACGTCGTGCTGGGTTACCTGGGCCGGCGAGACCGTCACGTGTCCTCCTTGGTCGGGTCCAAGGAGCGTACCAAAATTGTTGACAATCTTGTGAGACGATCCCGCCGACCCGGGATCACTCGACCGCGGGCGCGATGATCCAGACCGCCGCGTCGGTGGGCAGGTCGCCCACGACCGGGTCGCCGCTGTACATCACGATCTCGCCCTCGGGAAGCGGCGTCGGCTCCATGCCGCAGTTGAGGACGACGATCAGGTCGGTCCTGGTGTCCGGGGAACCGCCGACCCCGCCGCGCCGGAACGAGACGACACCCTCGGGTGCGTCCAGGAGCTCCACGTCCTCGTCGGCACCGAGTGCGAAGGCCCGTCGCGCCGCCAGCGCTGCCCGGTAGAACTCCAGCGTGGAGTCCCGGACACCGTTCTGGGCGGCCACGGTGAGGTCGACCCACTCGGCCGGCTGCGGCAGCCACGGCTGCGTGGGCAGGTCCTCGTCGGGGACCTCGCTGAACCCGAAGGGCGGCTCGAACCCGCTCCACGGCAGCGGCACCCGGCACCCGTCACGACCGCCCTCACCGGTCTCCGACCACGGATCCTCCTGATACTCCGGCGGCAGATAGACCTGCGGCAGGCCCAGCTCCTCTCCCTGGTAGAGGTACGCAGACCCCGGAAGCGCCAGCATCGTCAGTGTCGCCGCGCGCGCCCGGTGAAGCGCCTGCAGTCCGTCGCCATAACGCGAGCGGTGGCGTACGACATCGTGGTTGGACAGGACCCAGGTCGGCGCCGCCCGCGAAGGACCGAGGGCCTTCAGCGTCGACCCGATGACGTCGGTGAACGCCTCGGCCGACCAGGGCGCCTGCAGCCAGGAGAAGTTGAACGCCTGGTTGAACTCATCGGCACGTACGTAGCGCCGCAGCTCCGCCGGACCGGGGGTCCAGGCCTCGGCAACCATCATCCGGTCGCCGTCGAAGGAGTCGATCAGCTTGCGCCAGGCGCGGTAGATCTCGTGGACGCCCAGGTTGTCCCACATCGGCGCGTCGGTGACGCCGCGCTCGTACATCACCGCGGCGTCGGAGGTCAGCGCGAGCCCCTCGGGGACCACCTGATCGCGCAGCTCCTTGAAGAGCCCGTGGGCGATGTCGACCCGGAAGCCGTCCACGCCCCGGTCGAGCCAGAAGGTGAGGATCTTGGTGAACTCCTCGACCACCTCGGGGTTGTGCCAGTTGAGGTCGGGCTGGTCGTGGTCGAAGAGGTGGAGGTACCACTGCCCGTCCTCGATCCGCGTCCATGCCGGACCGCCGAAGACCGAGCGCCAGTTGGTCGGCGGCTCCTCGCCGTTCTCGCCGCGACCGTCGCGGAAGATGTAGCGGTCCCGTGCCGGCGACCCGGACGCTTCGGCCGTACCAATCGCTTCGGGCTTCGCTTCAGCAAGTGCCTCCACGAACCACGGGTGCGCCGAGGAGGTGTGGTTGGGGACGAGGTCGACGATGACCTTCAGGGCGAGCTCGTGAGCTCGCGCGATCAGGTGGTCGGCGTCGGCCAGCGTGCCGAAGATCGGGTCGACGTCGCAGTAGTCGGCGACGTCGTAGCCGTGGTCGTTCTGCGGTGAGGTGTAGAAGGGGCAGATCCAGATCGCGTCGACGCCCAGCGCGGCGAGGTAGTCCAGGTGGTCGGTGATCCCCTGCAGGTCACCGAGCCCGTCGCCGTTCGAGTCCGCGAACGAACGCGGGTAGATCTGATATGCGACGGCTTCGCGCCACCATGGCTGGTCCACGTGGACCCCTATTCTCGTCGGTTGGCCACCAGTACCCCGATCTTGTCGATGTGATGCTCGGGGTTGTCAAAACCGGACGGCCCGCACCGGGCCGCTTTCCGAACGGATCCGGCGCCTGAAACGCCGAAAAACCGGGGTTGCCCGAAGTCGGCTTCTGGGATGTAGGCTTGTCCGCGTTGAAGGAGGCGTCCCCACGCGCTTCGCGGTTGCTCTCGGTGACCGTTCGTGCAGCACTTGGTCTTCCGCAGAAGCAGAAATCAGGACTCGTGGATTCAACGCCCAAAGGGCGGCACGGAGTCGCCCTGTGTACACAAGGATTAGATTCATGACTCAGGGAACCGTGAAGTGGTTCAACGGCGACAAGGGCTTCGGCTTCATCGCCCAGGACAACGGGGGCGACGACGTCTTCGTGCACTTCTCCGCGATCCAGACCAACGGCTACAAGACGTTGGACGAGAACCAGCGCGTCGAGTTCGACGTCACCCAGGGCCCCAAGGGCCCGCAGGCCGAGAACGTCCGCCCGGTCTGACCAAAGACCTAGCTGACCTTTCAGCAAGACAGCCCCGCTCCTGCTTCGGCAGGGCGGGGCTGTCCCCCTTTTGGGGTCTGCCTACTCGGGAAGCTTGGTGACATCGACCCAGCCCCGGGCCTCGCTGATCGTCTCCAGGTCGCCGAGGGTGAGCGCGATGGTCGTGTTGGCGCTGCCCGCGGCCGGGTAGACCATGTCGAAGCGCTTCAGCGAGGCGTCGAGCCAGACCTCGGCCGACGCCGGGTTGCCGAACGGGCAGACGCCACCGATCGCGTGACCGGTCATCGGCTCCACGTCCTCGGCGGCGAGCATTCGCGCCTTGGTGCCGAAGTGGGCCTTGAACTTCGCGTTCGCGATCTTGGCGTCGCCGGCCGCGACGATGAGGATCGCGGCGGTCCGGTCCTCGGTGTAGAGGCTGATGGTCTTGGCGATCTCCGCCGGCGAGACCCCGAGAGCGACCGCGGCGAGCTCGACGGTCGCCTTCGACTCCACCGACTCGATGATGTCTCCACCGCGTCCGAATCGGTCCAGGTGGGTGCGGGCCAGCTCGATCGACATGAACGTCACCCTAGCGGCGCGTCCCGCCGCCGAAGGAGTCGGCGACGGCGCGGTCGGTGAAGATCCGGTACTCCATCGGAGAGGGCGACCCGAACGGCGAGTCCGGCACCGTGCCACAGACGATCACCAGGTTGCCGGCGCGGCGGCCCTTCATGGTCGCCGGCTCGACACCGACGACCATGTCGCCGAGGTCCCGCGCGGCCGCGATGAAGTCACGCGCCTGAGGGAACGGCGCCCGGTCGACGAGGTTGGCGACGAAGACCCCGGAGGGGGCGAGCACGCGGCGTACGTCCTCGATGAAGGCGGCGGAGACGAGGTCGTCCGGGGTGCGACCGCCGTCGAAGGCGTCGAGGATCACCAGGTCGGCGAAGCCGTCGCGTACGCCGCCGATGCCGCTCTTCCCGTCGACCGGGCGCACCTTGATGCCGCTGCGCGGCGGGAGCGGCGCCTCGCTGCGTACGCGCTCGATGATCTCGACCGACGGCTCGAGCACGATCTGCGAGGAGCGCGGCCTGGTCGCGTGGACGTAGCGCGCCAGCGTCATCGCAGCGCCGCCGACATGCAGAACTCGCACTGGCCCTGGAGGCAGTCGGTCGATAACATCCCCGATACGCCTCATGTAGTCGAACACGAGGCGGGTCGGATCCCCCAGATCGACAGCCGACTGCTGCATCGCGTCGAGCTCGAGCACATATACATCGTCGGCCATAGCGGAGATACCCTACCCCCCACGTGGAAATGGGGGACCTGTTCCTCTATTGTGACCTGCGCAACGACGGAACGATTGCCCGCTATGGATGCATCTCGGATACCCCCTGGGGCATCCATTCATGTCTCCAGATCTACCTCGCCGATCCCCCACACCCCGTCCGGCGAGGAACGAGAGGAAGTCAAAGCAGCGTGACAAGCATCGAAGAAGTCACGATCGGGGCGTTCAGCCAACCCCTGGTCGGGATGTCGTTCATCATCTCCGTACTCGGCTCATGGGTCGGTCTGACCTGTGCGACCCGCGCGCGCCGGCGCGGTGCAGGCACCGGCGCCTGGCTCTGGCTCTTCGGCGCGGCCGCCTCGATCGGCGGCGGCGCGATCTGGTCCATGCACTTCATCGGCATGCTCGCCTTCGACAGCCACGTGGCGTACGCCCTCGACGTCGGCACCACCCTCATCTCGCTCGCCGTCGCGATCATCGCGGCGATGGTCGGCATGCTCATCGCGACCGCAATGCGGGGCAACGCGGGCTACATCGTCGGTGGCCTGGTGACCGGTGCCGGCGTGTGCGCGATGCACTACACCGGCATGTACGCGATGGACATGAGCGCCAAGATGGTCTGGAAGCCGGCGGTCGTCGTCGCCTCCGTCGTCATCGCGCTGGTCGCCTCGGCGCTCGCGCTCTTCTTCGCCTTCAACGTCACCACGCGGCTGATGCGCGTGGGCGCTGCCGTCATCATGGGCATCGGCGTGTGCGTCATGCACTACACCGGCATGCTCGCTCTCGAGATCCACAGCTCCCCCGACGACAAGCTCGGGCACGTCAGCGGTGCAGACCCGGTCTACCTGGCGATGCCGATCTTCGCGATCTCGGCCGGCATGCTGATCGTGATCGGCTTCGCCACCATGTTCGCGGGCATCAACGACGATCTCGAGGACCCGTGGACCCCGGACCAGCGGGCGGTGACCTCCGACTCCGGCGCCCACGCGATGATGCCGCAGCGGCCCGCTCTGGGGCTGCCCTCCTACGCCGGCCACGAGCCCGACCTGCTCCAGCAGCCGCGGCAGCCGCTCCAGCCGCTCCCGACGCGTGAGCCGGCAGCCTCCGGCAGCCCGCAGGCGAACCAGCCCGCGGGCGGAGGCATCGGCAGCATGTTCTCCCAGCGCCCCCAGAGCCCGGCCGAGCGCCCCCAGCGTCCGACCCAGCTGCGCCCGCAGAACGGACGTTGGACGCCCCGCCCCTACGCCCAGCAGCCCTCGAACGGCTTCCCGGAGCGGCGGACGGACCTGTTCAACCCGCAGGGTGGACAGCCCGGCGAGGAGGCGACCAACGAGCCGCCGGCTCAGCCGCAGCCTCGGGCGCCCCGCAATCCGGGCTGGCTGCCGCCGCGCAACGACAACAACCTCTAGGCCGAGTACATCTGGGGCCTACTCCCAGAAGACGCGCTCGACCACGCCGTGGGCGAGGCGGGTCATCCGCAGGTAGTCGTTGACCAGCTCGTCGGTCGCGCCCGCCGGATAGCCGAGGATGGCCGCGACGGCGTGCTGTTCGACGGGCCCGGCGGGCAGCGAGTCCGCCGGGCGGCCGCGCGCGAGCGTGACCGCGTTACGGACCCGACTGACCATCCGCCATGCCTCGATGAGCGTCTCGGCGTCGTCGGCCTCGATCAACGAGGCGTCGCGGGCGGCCTGCAGCGCCTCGACGGTGCGTGGCGTGCGCAGCCCCGGCACCGCGTACGCATGCCGCATCTGCAGCAGCTGGGCGGTCCACTCGATGTCGGCGAGCCCGCCACGGCCGAGCTTGAGATGGGTGTTGGGGTCGGCGCCACGGGGCAGCCGCTCGTGGTCGACACGGCCCTTGATGCGGCGCACCTCGACGATGTCGTCCTCGCTCAGCCCACCCTCGGGGTAGCGCAGCGGGTCGATCATCTCGGTGAACGCCTCGCGCACCTGCGGGTCGCCGACGACGGCGTCCGCGCGCAGCAGAGCCTGCGACTCCCAGATGCCCGACCACTTCGCGTAGTAGGAGGCGTACGCCGGCAGTGTCCGCACCAGCGCGCCCTGCCGCCCCTCGGGGCGCAGGTCGGCGTCGATCTCCAGGGGCGGGTCCGCACCCGGCAGGGCGAGCAGCCGGCGCAGGTCGGCGATGACCTTGAGCGCGAACTGGGTCGCCTCGCCCGGGTCGGAACCCTCGACGGGCCGGTGGACGAAGAGCACGTCGGCATCGGAGGCGTAGGAGAGCTCGAACCCGCCGTAGCGGCCCATCGCGATGATGGCGATCCGCGTCGGAGGCCCGTCGATCCCACGGCGGGCGACCTCCTCGGCCACGACCGTGCGCAACGATGCCTCGAGGGTGGCGTCGGTCAGCCGGGACAGGGCGGCACCGATGGTGTCGATCCCGGCCTCGCCGAGGAGCTCGGCGGCCGAGATCCGGAACAGCTCGCGGCGGCGGATGGCCCGGATGTGGCGTACGGCCTCCTCGGCGGAGGTGGTGGTGCGCCGGCGGGCGGCGCGGGCGACCATCTCGTCGGTGAGCGCCTCGGCGGAGAGCGGCGCGAGGTCGTGGCCAAGCAGGCGCAGCGCCTCGGGCTCCCGCTCGAGCAGCGCCGTGGTGTAGCGCGAGGTGGACAGGATCGTGGCGAAGCGTTGCGCGACCAGGCCCTCGTCGCGCAGTGAGCGCAGATACCAGGGCGTGGCGCCGAGGGCGTCGGAGATCCGGCGGAACCCGAAGAGCCCTGCGTCGGGGTCCGAGCCCTCGGAGAGCCACTCCAGCATCACCGGCAGCAGCGCCCGCTGCAGCGCGGCACGCCGGGAGACGCCTGTGGTGAGCGCCTCCAGGTGACGCAGCGCAGCCTTGGGGTCGGCGTAGCCCAACGCGGTCAGCCGCTCCTCGGCCGCCTTCGCGGAGAGGTGGGCCTGGCCGGACGGGATCCGGGCGACCGCGTCGAGGAGTGGTCGGTAGAAGAGCTTCTCGTGGAGGCGGCGTACCTCGATCCGCTGGTGGCCCCACTCCTTGTCCAGCCGCACCACCGGGTCGCGCAGGTAGCCGAGCGAGCGCGCCAGCCGGCGCCGCGACTCCTCGTCGTCCGGGACGACGTGGGTGCGCCGCAACCGGTAGAGCTGGAGCCGGTGCTCCATCCGCCGCAGGAACGCGTAGGCCTCGTGCATGGCCTCGCCGTCCTCGCGCCCGACATAGCCGGATCGGGTCAGCGCCGCCAGCGCGGAGAGCGTGGTGGGCTGACGGATCCCGGTGTCGGCGCGGCCGTGGACAAGCTGCAGCAGCTGCACGGCGAACTCGACGTCGCGCAGCCCGCCGGCGCCGAGCTTGAGCTCCCGGTCGGCCTCCCTGGTCGGGATGTGGGCGATGACCCGCCGCCGCATCTTCTGGGTGTCGGAGACGAAGCCGTCGCGCTCGGCGGCCTTCCACACGAACGGGTTGACGGCGTCGACGTAGGCCCGGCCCAGAGCGAGGTCGCCCGCGGCCGGCCGGGCTTTGAGCAGCGCCTGGAACTCCCAGGTGCTCGCCCAGCGCTCGTAGTAGCCGACGTGGCCGGGGATCGTGCGCGAGAGCGCGCCCGCTTTGCCCTCCGGACGCAGCGCGGCGTCGACCGGCCAGATGGTGCCCTCGCCGGTGTGGGCCGAGCAGACCTGGATCAGGTTGCTGGCGAGCTGGGTGGCGACCCGCAGCGAGACGTCGTCGCCGACTCCGTCGGCGGCCTCGTGGGCGAAGATCACGTCGACGTCGGAGACGTAGTTGAGCTCGTGGCCGCCGCACTTGCCCATCGCGACGACGGCCAGCCGGACCTTGTCGGCGTCCACGCCCACCCGCGCGCGGGCGACCGCGAGCGCGGCGTCGAGGGTGGCGCAGGCCAGGTCGGAGAGCTCGGCGGCGACATCGTCGACCGGGAGCTGGTGGGCCAGGTCGCGGGCGACCAGCCGGAGCAGCCAGCGGCGGTACTCCACCCGCAGCGCGTCGACCGCCTCCGCGTCCGGGACCGTGGCCACCGGGTTCTCATCGGTCGGCTTCGCGCCGACGGCCTCGAGCAGCGAAGCCCGGAAGACGTACGCAGCGGGCCTGGTCGTGCCGAGGGTCGGGTCGGCCAGCTGGCGCCAGTGATCGGGGTGGCGGGCCAGGTGGTCGGTCAGCGCGGGCGAGGCGCCGAGCACCGAGACCAGCCGCATCGCGGTGCCCTCGTCGCCGGCGAGCTCCTCGATGAAGCCGTCGCCCTGGGACTCGGCGAGCATGACCAGACCGGCCAGCGCCGCGTCGGGGTCGGCCGCCTGACCCAGGATCGCCAACAGCTCATGGGCGCCGGCGCCGAGGCCTGCCAGATCCGCGAGGGCCGTGTCCGGGTCGTTGAAGCCGAGCCGGAGCAGCTCGCCCTTGCCTGGCAACGTCATGGCCCCGATTCTGTCACCCGCTCGGACTCAGGCGCTCCAGGGCCTGGGGGTCGGGATGGCCCCGCCACGGGTGCCGCCGGGGGCGACGGCGGCGCTGCGTTCACGGACTAGGCGAGCGAACCCGAAGGCCAGCGGCTGCCAGGTCTTGATCAGCTCCCTCTCGGCGAAGGTGGCCGTCGCGACCACGTCGTCGACGCTGCGTCCGATCTGCTCGAGTTCCTCGACGGACTCCTCGGCCCAGACCGCGACCGCGGCGGCGTCGACCTCGGGGTGGAACTGCACGCCCCACACGGTCGGGGCGAACCGCGCCGCCTGGACCTGCCCGTCGATCGAGCTGGCCAGCTCGACGGTGCCCTCGGGCAGCCGGCCGACGACGTCGCGGTGCCAGTGCATGGCGCGGTCGTCGCCTGCCAGCAGGCGCATCAGCGGGTCGAAGAGCACCTCGGGCTCCCAGGTCACCTGGCGTACGCCCACGGTCAGCCCGAACGGGCTGCGCTCCACGGTGCCACCGAGCGCCATCGCGGCCAGCTGGTGGCCCAGGCAGATCCCGAGCGTCGGGATGCCGGCCCCGGCGGCCTGCGCGATCCGCTCGCGGGTGACCTGGAGCCAGGGGTGCTCATCGTCGGAGTCGGCGTCCATCGAGCCGCCCATCACGAGCAGCCCCGAGTAGGAGGCGTCCAGCGACGAGAGCGGCGGGATCGGCTCGGCGTACGCCCGACAGACATCGACGCACATGCCCGCCTCAGCCAGCCAATGACCGAACAACGCCGGCGGAACTGTCTCCTCGTGCTGGATCACAAGCACTCGGGGAAGACTCAACGACATCACCACTCTCCCGTTCGATCCAGTGTGGCAGCACCGGATCGGAAGTGTGGAATCGGGCTCGAGTTTCCTTGACAACCAGTTTGCTGGCTCAGATGACCGGCAGCATCCGGGAGCGCTCGTAGGCGGTCACCTGCTCGCGGTAGGCGGCCCACTCGGCGCGCTTGTTGCGCAGGAAGAAGTCGAAGACGTGCTCGCCGAGGGTCTCGGCGAGGAGCTCGGAGTCCTCGGCCATCCCGATCGCCTCGTCGAGGTTCTCCGGCAGCGGGTCGATGCCGAGACTCTTGCGCTCGCGCTCGGTCAGCGCCCACACATCGTCCTCGGCCTCGCGCGGCAGCTCGTAGCCCTCCTCGATCCCCTTCATGCCCGCCGCCAGGATCACGGCGAAGGCCAGATAGGGGTTGCAGGCGGCGTCGAGGCTCCTGACCTCGATGCGGGTCGACTGGCCCTTGAGCGGCTTGTACATCGGCACCCGGACCAGCGCCGAGCGGTTGTTGTGGCCCCAGGCGACGTGAGCCGGCGCCTCTCCCCCGCCGATCAGGCGCTTGTAGGAGTTGACCCACTGGTTGGTCACCGCGGTGATCTCGCCGGCGTGGCGGAGCACGCCGCCGATGAAGCTGCGACCGGTCTTGGAGAGCTGGTATTCGGCGCCCGGCTCGTAGAACGCGTTGGCGTCGCCCTCGAACAGGCTGACGTGGGTGTGCATGCCCGAGCCCGGGTGCTCGGTGAACGGCTTGGGCATGAAGCTGGCCCAGATGCCCTGGCTCAGCGCCACCTCCCGGATGACCGTACGGAAGGTCATGATGTTGTCGGCGGTGCTCAGCGCGTCGGCGTAGCGCAGGTCGATCTCGTTCTGACCCGGCCCGCCCTCGTGGTGGCTGTATTCCACCGAGATCCCCATCGCCTCCAGCATCGTGATCGCCTCACGCCGGAAGTCGGCGCCCATCGACTGGGCGGTGTGGTCGAAGTAGCCGCTGGAGTCGACCGGGGTCGGCTCGCTGCCGTCCCGCGGGTTGTCCTTGAAGAGGTAGAACTCGATCTCCGGGTGCGTGTAGAAGGTGAAGCCCTTCTCCGCGGCGTTGGACAGGGTGCGCTTGAGCACGTAGCGCGGGTCGGCGTAGGACGGCGAGCCGTCGGGCATCACGATGTCGCAGAACATTCGGCCCGTGGACGGGCCATCGGTGCGCCACGGCAGGATCTGGAACGTGCTCGGATCCGGCAGGGCCAGCATGTCGGCCTCGGTCACCCGCGCGAACCCCTCGATCGCGCTGCCGTCGAAGCCGATGCCCTCCGCAAAAGCACTCTCGAGCTCGGCCGGCGCCACCGCGACCGACTTCAGATAGCCGAGCACGTCGGTGAACCACAGCCGCACGAAACGTACGTCCCGCTCTTCGAGTGCCCGGAGCACGAAGTCCTGTTGCTTGCCCATGCGTGAACACTAACGGGCCGACGTTACAGCCGGGATCTCCGCGCCACGGTCAGCGGCCGGGACCTCTGAAGATCGAGATCACCAGCGCCACCCCGAACCCCGCCAGGGCCGCTCCGAGGACCGACCAGGCGGTGCTCGTGCCGCCTCCGCCGAGATAGCCCATGCCGGTCAGCGCCAGCGCCCCTCCGGCCAGGAGAAGCACGGCGGCCACCAGGAGCCCAAGAGCCTTACCCACAGTCATGACACCGCAATCTACGACGGGCTCAGGTGACGACCAGCGCGAGGGTCACCAGCGAGACCATCCAGGAGACGAAGCTGCCGACCAGGAAGTATTCGGTCACGTCGTTGATGCTCGGCCCCTCGTGCTCACCGCGGAACGACTGCAGCTCCGGCCAGCGGATCAAGCCCTTGGCCGCGACCACCAGGCCGGCGGCGGCGAGGTTGCCGGTGAGACCTAGCCCGAAGATCGTCAGCCGCTCGAGCGGGCCCAGGAGCCTGCCGCCCTTCAGGTTGTTGCCGTCGACACCGTCAAGTGGGTTGGACACCTTGGCGACGTCGAGGACGAGCTGCACCACGACGTTGCCGGTCGAGACCTGGACCAGCAGGCCGCCGAAGACGAGCAGCACCGCCTCGGGGCGCGCCGCCTCGACCCAGACCCAGGGCGCCTGCTCCGCCCACGCGGCGACCGGCCCGCCGACCCCGCCGGCCACCGGGGCCAGCAGGATCCCGACGAAGATCGCCCCGCCGAGCAGGGCCAGCGGGATCCCGGGGTGAGGATTCTTGTCCGCGCCCTGAGGCGGGTGGGCCAGGAAGCCCCACAGCACGGTGATCCCGGCGATCACGATCACGGCCGCCAGGTCACCTCCGAAGAGAGCCGAGAGCAGGCCGAAAGCGATCACCGCGGCTACCCCGATCGCCTCGGGGACCCAGCGGATCCGCCTGAGCGGGTCGATGATCGCGTGGGCGAAGTCGACCGTCCCGACCCCGATCAGCAGCAGGGCTATCCAACTCATCTGACCTCCCCCAACAGCTCGTCGGCGCGCACGATCACGGCGATGCCGTCGCGGCGGACGCGCTGGGAGACCGCGGAGGGGGTGATGTCGAGCTCGGCGGCGATGGCCTTCTGAGGCATGGCGGAGAGCATGCCAGAAAGCACCGACACCGAGGACCGGTCCAGGCGAGAAAAGAGCTCGTCGCGCGAGACCAGAGCGGCGTTGACCGCGGCCGGGTCCGGCCCACCCGCGTCCTCCGCCGGCTGGTACCAGGTCCGTACGCTGCGGGAGGCCGCCCTGTTCTCGGCGTTCTCCGCCGCCTCGATCGCCGCCCGCGCCGACCACCACCCCGGTCCGTCCTCGACCCGGGGGTCGTCGCTGAGCACTCGGGTGGCGCCCCAGCTGAGGCCGTGGCGTACGCCGACGACGGGGTCGAGCGCGATCCGCAGCCGGAACGTGGCCTGGATCGCGGCGCCGACGGTCTCGAAGGCTCCCTGGTACTCGTCGCCGACCGTGATCCGCAGCGGGGTGACCGGCCGCCACGTCTCGTTGATCTCCTCGACGGCCTCGGCGAACGCCGCGTGGACCTTCGCGCGGTCAGCCTTGGTGCGCGACCCGACGAGGTCGCCGATGACGGTCGCCACAGAAGTCATGTGAAGATGATACCTTCATTATGGCGATATGAAGGTATTTGCTTTATTCGATCCAGGTGAAGCTATCTCCTTCACCGCGAGGCCGTGGCCATCACGGTCGCCCCAGGTCCGGTGAGCTCGCCGGACCCCAACGCGCGGCCGGACAGGGCGAGCACGAGCGCGATCGCGCTGCCGTGGACCTCAGGACCGGTCCCGATCGCCGCGTCTGCGTCGGTGGCCACGAGACGTACGCGCTGGGCGCGCTCCTTGCCTCCGCCCCACTTCTGCGAGGTCTTGGCCAGGTAGCCCAGCGCCGTGACGACGTGCTCGACCGGGTAGTCGCGCTGGAGGCCCAGCGGCCGCCGGATGTCCTCGCCGTGGGCGAACTCCTCGACCAGGCGGGTGGCGAGCGGGGCCGGCGGGGTCGCCGTCCGACCGGCGACCCGGCGGTACGCCGCCAAGGTCTCGGCCGGGTCCTCGGCGCGCTCCCGGTCGACGCCGGTCTGGTTGTCCCGGTCGAAGTCGCCACCGGCGGCGATCATGCGGCGTACGAACCCCAGCCGTGTCGTCGTCGCGACGTCGACCATGTGAGCGAGCACGTCGTGCACGCTCCACCCCACGCACAGCGAAGGCGTCGCCCACTGCGCCGGGGTGAGCGTCGCGAGGTCGCGGATCAACGCCTCCCGCTCGGCGTGCACGACGGGCCAGACCTTGCTGTCGGATGCCATGGCCGTGACGCTACGGCCGGCCCGTGCGACCCGTCCATCGCAATCCCTACTCCACGGGAACCCGGGCCTCGATCTCGGCGAGCCAGGCCGCCGGCGAGGCGTCCGAGGGCATCCGCCAGTCGCCGCGGGGTGACATGGTGCCGCCGTTGTGGACCTTGGGCCCGTTGGGCAGCGCGCTCCGCTTGAACTGGTTGGCGAAGAAGCGCCTCACGAAGACCTCGAGCCAGGCGCGGATCTCCTTCATCTCGTACGCCGTCCGCTTATCCTCCGGGAACCCCGGGGGCCACTCGCCGGCCTCGACGTCGTGCCAGGCGTTCCACGCCAGGAAGGCGATCTTCGAGGGGGTGAAGCCGTTGCGCACGGTGTGGAAGAGGGTGAAGTCCTGCAGGGCGTACGGCCCGATCTTCTGTTCCGTCGACTGCAGCTCCTCCCCCGGCACGAGCTCGGGCGAGATCTCCTGGTCGAGGATCTCCTGGAGCACCTCGTCGGCGGTGCCGTCGAACTGCTCGGTCGTGATCACCCAGCGGATCAGGTGCTGGATCAGGGTCTTCGGCACGCCGGCGTTGACGTTGTAGTGCGACATCTGGTCGCCGACGCCGTAGGTCGCCCAGCCGAGCGCGAGCTCGGAGAGGTCGCCGGTGCCGAGCACGATGCCGCCGCGCTGGTTGGCGATGCGGAAGAGGAAGTCCGTACGCAGCCCTGCCTGGACGTTCTCGAACGTCACGTCGTAGACCGGCTCGCCGTCGCCGGCCGGGTGCCCGATCTCCTTGAGCATCTGGGTGGCGGTGGGGCGGATGTCGAGCGTCTCGTAGGTCGTCCCGAGCGCCTCCATCAGCTTGATCGCGTTGGACTTGGTGTCGTCCGAGGTCGCGAAGCCGGGCATCGTGAACGCCAGGATGTCGCTCGCCGGCCGGTCGAGCCGCTCCATCGCCTTGGCCGCGACGATCAGCGCATGGGTGGAGTCGAGCCCGCCGGAGACGCCGATGACGATCTTCGTGTCCGGGCCGATCGACTGGAGCCGCTTCTCGAGCCCGGAGACCTGGATGTTGTAAGCCTCGTAGCACTCCAGCGCGAGCTTCTCGGGATCATCGGGGACGAACGGGAATCGGTCGACCTTGCGCCTCAGTCCGTCGCCGGTCAGCGGCGGCGCGAGCTCGAACTCGATCTCGGAGTGGAAGGCTCCCTCGGCGCGACGGTTGTCGTCGAAGGTGCCCTGCCGGATCCGCTCGGCGCGGATCCGCTCCAGGTCGACATCGACCACGGTGCGCCGCGGCCCGTCCGGGAACCGCTCGGTCTCACCCAGCAGCTCGCCGAGCTCGTACGCCATCGTCTGCCCGTCCCAGGACAGGTCGGTCGTCGACTCGCCCTGACCGGCGGCGGTGTAGACGTACGCCGCCAGGCACCGCGCGCTCGCTGACTGCACCAGGAGGCGGCGCGCGTCGGAACGGCCCACCGTGATCGGGCTGGCGGAGAGATTGAGCAGCACGGTCGCGCCCGCCAGCGCCGCCTTCGCGCTCGGCGGCACCGGGACCCACATGTCCTCGCAGACCTCGACGTGGAAGACGAGATCCTTGACGTCGGTGCACCGGAAGAGCAGCTCGTTGCTGAGCGGCACCTCCTCGCCGCCGAGCATGATGGTGCCGTCTGCGCCGTCGCCCGTGCCGTACCACCGTTTCTCGTAGAACTCGCGGTAGGTCGGCAGGTAGGTCTTGGGCACCACGCCGAGCACCTCGCCGCCGTGGATCACGACCGCGGTGTTGAGCACCCGGTCGCCGTGGCGCAGCGGGGCGCCGACGACGATCACCGACAACAGCTCCTCGGAGGCCACCACGATCGCGCTGATCGCGGCGTGCACGGCGTCGAGGAGGGTCCGCTGCAGGACGAGGTCGTCGATGGAGTAGCCCGAGAGGCACAGCTCCGGGAAGACCGCCACCGCGACCCCCTCGTCGGAGCACTCGCGGGCCTGCGCGATCACCTCGCGCGCATTGGCCGCCGGGTCGGCGACGGAGATCGGGATGGTGCACGCCGCGACCCGCGCGAAGCCATGGGAGTAGGCGGAGTAGAAGTCCACACCCCGGAGTCTAGGCGCGACCGGCTACCCGGCCACCCGATGCCCGCCGCCGACCACGTACGGCCTCAGGACAGGTCGCGGACGCGGATGTTCCGGTAGGAGACCACGTCCGGGGTACTGCCGTGCGCCTGAACGCCGACGTGACCGGTCAGCCCTCGGCTGCTGGAGTCGGGGTCGTTCGGACGACCGGGGAACGGCAGCCCGGGCAGGTTCTCGAACTCGTTGATCACGACACCGTTGCGGATCACGGTGTACTGCTGCCCGATGACGCGGATCTCGAGGTCGTTCCAGGTGCCCTTCGGGGTCGGTCGCGCCTCGGCCAGGGTGAGATCGGCGAAGCCGTAGATCGACCCGGTCTTGCGGGGGTCGTTGCTGCCGCTCTCCGGCGAGTCGTTGACCTGGATCTCATGGCCACAGTTGACCGCGATCCAGGAGAGGTTGCCGGTCTCGCTGCCGTTGAAAGTGGTCGGGCACCCCTCGACAGGGCCCCACAGCTCGGGGAAGCGCACCTGGACGCCGCTGTTTCCGCGGGCCGCCCCGGGTGCGTCGTCACGGAACTGCAGTCGCAACGAGAAGTCGCCGTACTCCTGTGCCGGATACCACAGGGTTCCGAACCCGCCACCCGCGCCGGCACGGCTGCGGATGGTGCCGTCCGGCACCAGGTCGAACCCACCGTCGCCGGCGTACGCCCAGTCGTCAAACGAGTCGGCCGAGCCGTCGAAGAGCGAGTCGTAACCCTCGACCTTCCCCACCTGCGAGCGGGCGGCGGCGGACTGCAGCCGGCTGGCCTCGGCCCGCGTGACCTCACCGGTGGCGACCAGATCGGCGGTGATGCCGCGGACGTGCGTCACGAAGGCCCCGTGGGTCGGCCACGTCCGCTCGTCGTCGATGACGTCGTTGATGGTGCAGCCGGAGCGCAGGGTGCTGTTGGCGACCCCGCTGTCGAGATCGAGGAAGACCACGCTCGAGCGGGCATCGGGCGCCGGACAGGTTGCGGTCGTCGAGGGCGTCTCGGCAGGAGTCGCGGAGGCCGCTCCGATCGGACCGCCCATGCACAGAGCGGTCCCGAGGACGGCCGACCCGACGGCGAGCCGGGTCCGAGTGGGGCGTGAGGGGAGGAAGTGGGACATCGAGACTCCGAACGTCGAGACGCCGAATGGGGATGTGATGTGCGTCACGCCGGATGCTAGTGTCGACCACGGTCGACTTTCAACCGTTGCTGAACGACTTTCGCGGATATCCTTCGAAAGTGGGTCAGCCTGCCGAGCGCTCCATCACGATCTCTTCCGGACCGCCATCGATGGGGCTGGGGACCGTGACGGACTCGACGAAGCCGAGCCGCTCGTACACGGCGTGGGCGCGGTCGTTGCCGACGAGGTGGGTGAGGCGTACGGGCAGGTCGTCGGCGCGGGCGATCACCTCGCTCAGCAGCGCGCTGCCGGCGCCGGAGCCCTGGGAGTCGGGCAGGACGTACAGCTTCCAGAGCATCAGGTGGTCCTCGAAGACCGAGTAGGAGGCCATCGCGACGACCCGGTCGTCCACCTCGGCGACGAGGACCGTGCCGGCCCTGATCCCGGGGAGCACCGCGTCCGGGGCCCACCACTTGGCGATGCCCTCCTCGACGTACGCCTCTCCGGTGATCGGCGGGTACGTCGCCCGCCAAGTCGTCACGCCGACGTGGATCACCGCGTCGAGGTCCTGTTCCGTCGCCTCTCGCACCCGCATGGACGCGACGATAACCAGGAGCGCCGGGCCTGTCGTTCGGTTTAGCGTCGGACCGTGCTGATCCGACGTGAACGTCCCGAGGACGTGGCCGACATCCGTGCGGTAACCGCCGCCGCCTTCTCCGGCGTGGAGCATTCCGCGCCGCCGATCGAGCCCGACGGGGCGCCCGGGGAGGCGACCCTGGTGGGATGGCTGCGCGAGGATCCGGGCTGGATCCCGGAGCTCTCGCTGGTCGCCGAGGCCGACGGCGAGGTCATCGGCCACGTCGTGGCCACCCGTGGGACGCTCGCCGGCCGCCCCGCGCTCGGTCTCGGCCCGGTCAGCGTCTCCCCCGCCCGCCAGCGCGACGGCGTCGGCTCGGCGCTCATGCACGCCATCCTCGGTGCCGCCGACGCGATGGGCGAGCCGATCGTCGTCCTCCTCGGCTCCCCCGCCTACTACGGCCGCTTCGGCTTCGTCCCCGCCTCGACCCTCGGGATCGAAGCGCCCGAACCCGCGTGGGGCGACTACTTCCAGGCACGGCCGCTGGCGGCGTACGACCAGTCCGTCCGCGGGGCGTTCGCCTACGCGGCTCCGTTCGACCGGTTGTGATCACCACCACAGCGCATACGGGTGCATCTGGACCTACGCTGGAGGTAGTCCGTGGACTCCATCAGGGAGCTGCGAGATGACACCAGAAAGGCTCGATGATGAGCACGAACCCCTCTGCGGAGGAGACCGCCCCTTACGGGACCGGAGCTGCCGGGAACGCGCCGGCCAAGCCCGTACGCAAGGTGCGCACGCATCATCTTCGCGAGATGAAGCAGCGTGGCGACAAGATCACGATGCTGACCTCCTACGACATGTACACCGCCCAGATCTTCGACGAGGCCGGGGTCGACCTGCTGCTCGTCGGTGACTCCGCCTCCAACAACGTCCTCGGCAACGAGACGTCGCTTCCGGTGACCGTGGACGAGCTGCTGCCGCTGACCCGCGCGGTCTCGCGCAGCGTGAAGCGGGCGATGGTGGTCGGCGACCTGCCCTTCGGCTCCTACCAGGCCTCGCCCGAGCAGGGCTACCTGACCGCGGTGCGGTTCATGAAGGAGGCCGGAGCGCACTGCGTGAAGCTCGAGGGCGGCGCCGAGATGGCTCCGGTGATCAAGAAGCTGGTCGAGGGCGGCATCCCGGTCATCGCCCACATCGGCTTCACGCCGCAGTCCGAGCACGTGCTCGGCGGCTACCGCGTCCAGGGCCGGGGCGACAACTCCGACCGGATCATCGACGACGCCAAGGCCGTCCAGGAGGCCGGGGCGTTCGCGGTCGTCATGGAGATGGTGCCCGGTGAGGTCGCCGCGCAGATCTCCAAGGAGCTCGACATCCCCACGATCGGCATCGGCGCCGGCCCCGACTGCGACGGCCAGGTGCTGGTCTGGCAGGACGCCTTCGGCATGCGCAGCGGCAAGATGGCCCGCTTCGTGAAGCAGTACGCCGACGTGAAGTCGGTCCTCTCCGACGGCGCCGAGGCCTACATCTCCGACGTCAAGGGCTCGACCTTCCCCGGCCCCGAGCACACCTTCTGACGCGTTCCTTCGTCAAGGTACGCAGGTCAAGGCACGCTTCCCTAGCGGAGTTCCGCGAGGGAAGCGTGCCTTCGGCGACATACCTCGACGAAGGATCAGCGTCGCGCCCTGGCGGCCGCCAGCCCGACCAGGCGGGCGACGACCATGGCGACGTAGAAGACTCCGGCGATCTGCTCGATCATCACCACCGAGCGGGCGTTGGGGAGTACGGGCACGATGTCGGAGAGGCCGACCGAGGTCAGCGTCGTGAACGATAGGTAGAGCAGGTCGAACCACTGCCGGTGGTCGCCGAAGGAGCCGGGCCAGATCACCTGCACCGCGGCGTACAGATAGGCGAAGGCCCAGGCGACGACGGTGAACGCGGCACCGGTGGCGAAGAGCTCGTCGCGGGTCACCACGTCGTCGTGGAAGAGGTAGCGGATCATCGCGTAGGAGACGAACATGTAGAACGGGACGTGGAAGAAGGCCGAGGTCAGCACGACCCAGCCCTCGTTCGGTGCGACGGACTCCCACACCGCGAAGATCGTCGCCGGTCCGCCGAAGATGATGGCCGCCCAGGAGAAGGCTGGGGTCATGCGTACCGCCGCGACCGCCGCCAGCAGGAGCAGCAGCTGCAGCACGCCCAGCGCGGCGCGGCCGGCGGTGGAGCCGTCGAGGTAGGGGTAGGCCAGGATCGCCACCACCTGTCCGAGCAGGAGTACGGCAGAGGGGTGCTCGCGCATCGCCCTGATCACGTTCGTCACAACCGCACACCCTAGAGCCACCTGGCCAGTACCGTCGGCACCATGCGCGCTGCCATCGCCCTCGCCTCCGTGATCACTCTCGGACTCTCGACCGCAGCATGCGCCGGAGACCCATCTCCCGCCACCACTGCTCCGCCACTGAACCCATCGGGCTCGCCGAGCGTCTCCGCGAGCGCCTCCTCGTCGGCTCCTGCGGCCGTGATGCCGACGTCCGACCGGGTGCCGGAGCTCGATGTCGAGGTGGTCAACGACGAGCTCGACCACCCCTGGGACGTCGCCGACATCGGCGAGGACCGGTTCCTGGTCACCGAGCGCGAACGGGCGGTCCTGTCGCTGATCGAGGGCGGCGAGCGGCGCGAGATCCCCCTCGAGGACAACGACATCTGGGTCTCCGGCGAGACCGGGCTGATGGGCCTCGAGATCGACCCCGGCTTCGCCGAGAACCGGCGCATCTACACCTGCCAGGGCTGGAACGACGGCGAGGACGTACGCGTCATCTCCTGGACCCTCGACGCCGGACTGACCAGGGCCACCCAGGAGCGGACGCTGATCGACGGCTTCCCCACCAGCTCCGGGCGCCACGGTGGCTGCCGGCTGCTGATCAGCGCCGACGGTGCGCTGTGGGTCGGCACCGGCGATGCCGCCAACGAGGAGAACCCGCGCAGCCTCGACTCCCTGGGCGGGAAGACGCTCCGGCTCGACCCGCAGACAGGCGAGCCGTGGCCCGGCAACCCGTGGGCCGGTGACCAGGGGCCGCGGCGCTACATCACCTCGTTCGGCCACCGAAACGTGCAGGGTCTGGCAGAGCGAGCAGACGGCACGATCTGGTCGATGGAGCACGGCCCCGACCGCGACGACGAGGTCAACGAGATCACCCTCGGCGGCGACTACGGCTGGAACCCAGGTGCGGGCTACAACGAGTCGGTGCCGATGACCGACCAGGACCTGCCCGGGAAGCAGATCGAAGCGGCCTGGGAATCCGGCAACCCGACCGTCGCCACCGGTGGCGGCACCTTCATCCCGGTCCAGGACCGTTGGGGCGCCTACGGCGGGGCGCTCGCGGTCGCCGTGCTCAAGGACCAGGAGCTGCGGATCCTCTCCTTCGACGAGTCCGGCAAGCTCACCGACGACAGCTCACCCGAGGTCATGCAGGACTACGGGCGGCTGCGTACGGTCTCGCTGGCCGCCGACGGCGACCTGCTGATCACCAGCGACAACGGCGGCGAGGACGTGCTGCTCCGGGTGACCCCGCGCTGAGGACCACCCGGAGCTGAGGATCATTTGTCTTCGGTGCCCGCGTCGCCTTCCCAGGCCTTGTCTTCCTTCTCCCAGCGCTCGTTGTTCTCCTGCACGTGCTCCAGCGCTCGGGAGGCCTCGGCGTGGGAGGCGTAGGGGCCGAGACGGTCCTTGGCCTTGCAGCCCTCGTACGGCTCGACGGTCTTGTGCTTGAGGCAGTAGTAGTACTCGCCCGCGTGCTCGTCGCTCATACCGCCAACTTACCGTTGCGCGAGATGTTCGCGTGGGCAACAGCGCTGTTACACGGATTTCAGTAGGTTGCCTCCATGAGCCAGATGTTCGACGCCTACGAGACGCGGGATCCGGCCTATGACGAGATGTTCGTCGGCAGCGAGCTCCGTCCTCCCTATCAACGGCTCGGCGACTCGCTGCGGCGGCTCAGCGCGGCGGAGCTGATCAGCCGGGTCGAGGCGATGCAGGCCAGCTATCTCGACCAGGGCGTCACCTTCGACATCGGCGGAGAGGAGCGGGCCTTCCCGCTCGACATCGTGCCGCGGGTCATCGAACGGGACACCTGGGCGACGATCGACAAGGGCGTCCAGCAGCGCGTCGAGGCGCTGGAGCTGTTCCTCGCCGACATCTACGACGAGGGCAAGGTCTTCGACGACGGCGTGATCCCGCGCGAGGTGATCACCACCTCCAGCCACTACCACCGCGCCGCCGCCGGGGTGCACCCGCCCAACGGCGTACGCGTCCAGGTCTCGGGCATCGACCTGGTCCGTGACAACACCGGCGAGTTCCGCGTGCTGGAGGACAACGTGCGGGTCCCGTCGGGTGTCTCGTACGTCATGACCAACCGCCGCGCGATCTCGGCCGCGCTCCCGGAGACGATCGCCGAGCACCGGATCCGGCCGGTGGCCAACTACCCGCAGAAGCTCCTCGCGGCGCTGCGCGCGGCCGCTCCCGCCGGCGTGGCGGACCCGACCGTGGTCGTGCTGACGCCGGGCGTCTACAACGGCGCCTACTTCGAGCACGCGCTGCTGGCCCGGACGATGGGGGTCGAGCTCGTCGAGGGGCGCGACCTGGTCTGCCGCAACGGGCAGGTGCTGATGCGTACGACCAAGGGGCTGGCCCCGGTGCACGTCATCTACCGGCGCATCGACGACGAGTTCCTCGATCCGGTGCACTTCCTGCCCGACTCGATGCTCGGCTGCGTGGGGCTGATCGACGCCGCCCGGATGGGCAACGTGACCCTGGCGAACGCGGTCGGCAACGGGGTCGCCGACGACAAGCTCGTCTACACCTACATGCCCGACATCATCCGCTACTACCTCGGCGAGGATCCGGTGATCCGCAACGTCGACACTTGGCGGATGGGCGATGCGTCCTCGCGAGAGGAGGTCCTCGACCGGCTCGACGAGCTCGTGCTCAAGCCCGTCGACGGCTCGGGCGGTAAGGGGATCGTGATCGGGCCGGCGGCCTCCGCACGCGAGCTGGACGTGCTGCGCGGCAAGATCCTGGAGGACCCCCGCTCCTGGATCGCGCAGCCGGTGGTGCAGCTCTCGACCGTCCCGACCTTCACCGATGGCGATCTCGGGGCGCGGCATGTGGACCTGAGGCCGTTCGCGGTCAATGATGGCGACAAGGTCTGGGTTCTTCCCGGTGGCCTGACTCGGGTGGCGCTCGCAGAGGGCGAGCTGATCGTGAACAGCTCCCGTGGCGGCGGCTCGAAGGACACCTGGGTGCTCGCCGGACCGACGTCCTCCCGGCCACACGGCCGGGCGGGTCAGTCTCAAGCGCAGGGGGTTGCGTGATGCTGAGTCGCATTGCCGAGTCGATGTTCTGGATCGGGCGCTACGTGGAGCGCGCCGAGGACACCGCGCGCATCCTCGACGTACAGACCCAGCACATCCTCGAGGACGCCGCCACCGACGAGGAGACCGCCTGCCGCTCGCTGCTCGCGGTGATGGGCATCGAGCTCTCCGAGGAGGAGAAGGTCGGACTGCCGCAGATGCTGGACATGCTTGCGTACGACACCACCGCACCGACCTCGATGGCCTATGCGCTCGGCGCGGCCAGGGAGTCGGCCCGCGGGGCCCGGGAGACGCTCTCGGTGCCGTTGTGGGAGGCGCTCAACACCACCTACCGGGCGATCCCGGCCGGCCAGTTCAAGCACATGCGGGCGCCGTTCATCTTCGGCTGGGTACGCGACCGGGTGGCCCAGATCAACGGCACCGCCGACGCCACGATGATGCGCGACGAGTCCTGGCAGTTCCTGATGCTCGGGCGCTATGTCGAGCGCGCCGACATGACCTCGCGGCTGGTCGCGACCACCTCTTTGACGAGCGCCGGCGGTGCGTCGCAGTGGAACTCGACGCTGCGCGCCTGCGGGGCGTACGACGCGTTCCTTCGGGTCAACAAGGGGGTCGAGACCGAGCAGGCGGCTGCCGAGTTCCTGCTGCTGGACCGGATCTTCCCGCGCTCGGTGGTGCATGCGCTGCAGCGGGCCGAGGGGGCGCTGGACACCCTGGAGGGGACGACCCGCCGCGCCGGCTTCACCGACGAGGCCCACCGGCTGATCGGCCGGATGCGGGCGTCGCTGGAGTATCGCTCGCTCCACGATCTGCTGGCGGACCTGCCCGCGGAGATGGAGCGGCTCCAGGCCACCTGTGCCGATGCCACCGAGGCGGTCACCAAGCGCTACTTCGCCGGCGCCGAGGCGCTGGCCTGGCAGCCGGTCTGAGGAGTCTGATCGAGATGAGCATGCAGTTCCGCATCGTGCACACCACGACGTTCGCCTATGACGGACCGGCGGTCGCCTCCTACAACCAGGCGCGGCTGACTCCCCTGACCACGCCCGACCAGATCGTGGTCCACCACCGGATCGACGTCTCACCCAAGCCGTGGACGTATGAGTACAAGGACTACTTCGGCAACGAGGTCACCGCGATCGAGGTGCTCGAGGCGCATCGGGCCCTGAAGGTCTCCGCGACCAGCACCGTGCGGGTCGACCGGAAGCCCAGGGTCGCGCCGGTGCTCACCTGGGAGGAGGCCGCTCTGCCCGGGGTCGCGGACCGGTTCATCGAGTTCCTGGGCCTGCCGTCGCTGGTCGTGCCCGACGAGGAGCTCGCGACCCGGGCGAAGGCCATCGCAGCCTCCGCGGGGCTTCCGGGTGAGGCCGCCGTCGAGATCGCCCGGGCGGTCGCCGACGGGTCGGCGCCGGCACCGGATGCCGCCCATCAGCTGCTCGGGGCGCTGCGTACGGTCGGGATCCCGGCGCGCTACGTCTCCGGCTATGTCTACCCCGGCGGCGCCCACTCCTGGGTGGAGTGGTGGGACAACGGCTGGCACGGCATCGACCCCGCGACCGGCACCGAGCCCGGCGACGCGTACGTCGGTGTGGCCACGGGTCGTGACCACACCGACGTCAAGCCGCTGGGCGGGATCTACTCGGGTCCCGAGGAGCCGGCCGTCGAGGTCACCGTCGAGATGACCCGCCTCGCCTAGCCTCGCTCAGAGCGAGGACTCGGCCGAGAGCCCGTTGATCACCTTCGCCAGCGCGATGTCACGGCTGGTGACGCCACCGGCGTCGTGGCTGGTGAGCCGGATCTCGACGTACGGGTAGCGCAGGTCGATGTCGGGGTGGTGGTTGGCCTCCTCGGCCTTCGCCGCGATCGCGTTGACCAGCGCGAGACCGGTGATGAAGTCACCGGTGTCCACGCGGGCGACGATGCTGTCGGCCTCGCCGCTGGTGTCGAACGTCCAGCCCGCCAGCTGCTCCTGGGCGACCTGCTCGGCGTTGAGGGTCGTGGTGTCAGGTTCCATACCCCCACCCTGCCACCGTCTCGGTCGCCGCGTCATCCGGGTCACCGCTGGGTTCACTCCTGGCGCTGCGCGAGCCGGTTGCGTACGCGGTAGACGGCTGCGTGATGGTCGTAGTCGTCGCTCATCACGGCCGCCAGGCGCAGCGGGCCGAGCGCGTCCTCGAGCCGGTCCTGGCGCTCCAGGACGCGACCCAGCGAGTGCTGGCTCCAGGCGTCGCTCGGGTCGCGCTCGACGAGCCAGCGCAGCTCGGCCTCGGCCTTGGCGAGCTGGGCCCGCAGCATGTAGGCCCAGGCCCGCATGCTGCGCAGCCCGAAGTTGTCGGGGTCGTCGACCAGCGCCGGCTCCAGGGTCTCCAGCGCCTCCACCGGGAAGCGCCGTGAGAGCAGGTCGTGGGCCGTCCGGTAAGCAACTTCGTGGGCGCTCTGGCCCGGGAAGACCACAGCCGGGGCTACGTACTCGAACTCTTCGTTCTCCGTCATCACACCCTCCGAACGTGATACCCCCACGCGGTATTCCATCCGCACCCGCCATGGGAGCACCATTGTGACGGTTAGGAGGTGAACGCGCATGCACGCATCAGTAGGTGACCACCTCGTCGTCATGGGACCACACGTCGGCGACCACACGCGAGAGGCCGAGATCATCGAGGTCAGCCACCCCGACGGCAGCCCGCCCTACCTCGTACGCTGGAGCGACAGCGACCACGAGTCGCTCGTCTTCCCCGGTCCGGATGCCCACATCGAGCCCGCCGCACACTAGACTTTTACGCGGACGGGCTGGCCGGGCGATCGCGTCGTCTCCTTGCTGCTGCAGGGAGGCGTCGAGGAAAGTCCGGGCTCCACAGGACAGGGTGGTGGCTAACGGCCACCCGGGGTGACCCGCGGGACAGTGCCACAGAGAACAGACCGCCTCTACCCTCCAGGTAGCGGTAAGGGTGAAACGGTGGGGTAAGAGCCCACCAGTCCTCGTGGTGACACGAGGAGCTAGGTAAACCCCACCCGGAGCAAGACCAGACAGCGTACGACGGTGTTAGTTCACTGGGAGGGCGGTCCGCCCGAGTGCGCGGGTAGGTTGCTAGAGGCCATCGGCAACGATGGCCCGAGATGGATGGTCGCCGACTACAGAACCCGGCTTACAGGCCAGCCCGTCCGCTTCACCCTCTGACCTGCCGAAACGCGGTTCAGAGGACGTTGCCGTGCTCCACGGCAACCCCTTCGGCGTGGTCCCCGATTCCGGGGAACCTGCATTTCGGCCCTCTCCCCTGCCACGAGATCCCGCTACGGTCCTTGGGAAGCACACGCGCCCAGCGGCTCATGCGACGAGGCCGCAGGAGGGAGCAGCGTCGTGGCAGGCCTCCTCGGCCGACTCGGTGGCTTCTGTGCCCGGCACAGCCTCATCGTCATCGGCGCCTGGGCCCTGGTGCTCGTCACCGTGGTCGTGGCCGTCTCGAGCCTCGGCGCCAAGACCAGCAACGACCTCGCACTGCCCGGCACCGGCAGCCAGGAGGCGAAGGACCTGCTCTCCGACCGGTTCCCGCCTCAGCAGAACGGCGTCAACCCGATCGTCTTCCACGCGAGCAAGGGGAAGCTGACCGACTCCGCCAACAAGCAGGCCGTCGACGACGCGGTCAAGGAGATCGGCAAGCAGCCGCACGTCCATACCGTCACCAACCCGCTGAGCAGCGACGGGCAGACCGCAGGCCTGCTGTCGAAGGACGGTCGAACGGCCTTCGCGCCGGTGCTGATGGACGTCGGGTCCGGCGACCTGACGGAGGAGATCGCCGGCGACGTCCTGGACGCCACCCACCCGGCACAGGACGCGGGCATCATCACCGCGGCCGGCGGCTCCATCGGCTCGACGCTGTCGACCGACGAGTCCAGGACCAGTGAGGTCGTCGGGATCATCGCAGCGATGATCATACTCAGCCTCGTGCTCGGGAGCCTGGTGGCGATGGGGCTGCCGATCATCACCGCCGTCGTCGGGCTCGGCGTCGCCCTGGCCACCGTCGGTCTGGTCGGCCATCTCCTCGCGATCCCGTCCGCCGGGCCGACCCTGGCCACCATGATCGGCCTCGGCGTCGGCATCGACTACGCCCTCTTCCTGATCACCCGCCACCAGGACCAGATGCGCGACGGAATGCCGATCCGCGAGTCGATCGCGCACGCGGTGGCGACGTCCGGCAGCGCCATCGTCTTCGCCGGCTGCACCGTCGTGGTGGCCCTCCTCGCGCTGGGCGTGGCCGGGATCCCGCTGGTCTCCGCGCTCGGGTACGCCTCGGCCATGGCCGTGGTGGCCGCCGTCCTGGTGGCGATCACCCTGCTGCCTGCGTTCCTCGGACTGCTGGGCCACCGGATCGCCTGGGCCTCGCTGCCGGCGTTCATGCGTCCGGGCCGTCGACGCGACCAGGGCCTGTGGGCGAAGTGGGCCGGAGTCGTCCACCGCCACCCGTGGATGGTCGCGGGCCTCTCGCTCGCGGCCCTCGCGCCGCTCATCATCCCGGTGTTCAGCCTCGAGCTCGGCCAGGAGGACGTCGGCGCCACCTCGAAGGAGACGACCGAACGGCAGGCGTACGACCTGATCAGCGCGGGCCTGGGCGTCGGCTACAACGGACCGCTGCAGGTCGCCTCGTCCCTCGACCCGGTTGCGGCCCCGAGCGACGAGTACACCCAGAAGTACAACAAGGCGATGTCGCTCAAGTCCGACCTCGAGAAGAAGCAGAAGGAGCTGCCCAAGCAGCAACAGCAGCTCGAGGACGAGCAGGCCCAGCTCGAAGCCGAGCAGGCGTCCCTGGAACGACAGAGCGCGCAGCTGCAGGCACAGCAGGCCGCCCTCGAACAGCAGGCCGACGCGCTGCGCGGGCAGCAGGCGGACCTCGAGCGGCAGGCCGACCGGCTCCGCGCCGAGCAGCGGACGCTCGAGGCCGAGCAGGCACGCCTCGAGGCCCGCCGGGACCAGCTGCGACGTGAGGCGAGACGACTGGCGGCGCAGGCCCGGCCGCTCGTCCGGGAGCTCGTACGGCTCCGGGTCCACGAGCGCGTCCTGAACCGCCGCATCGCACGCGCCGAGCAGGACGGCGACGAGGCCCGGGTGGAGCGGTTGCAGGAGCGCCTCGACACGGTGGAGGCCGAGCAGGCCGCCGCCCAGAAGAAGCTGGCGCCGCTGGAGGCGGAGGCACGCAGCCTCGCCCGGCAGGCCCGCCGGCTGCAGGCGCAGGCACAGCGCCTCCAGCAACAGGCCGACGCGCTGCAGCGGCAGGCCGACTCGCTCACCCGGCAGAAGGCCGAGCTGGAGCGCCAGGCTGCCTCGCTGCAGGCCCAGGGCGACGATCTCCAGGCCGAGGCCGCCTCGCTGCGCCGGCAGGGGGACGCGTTGGAGCAGCAGGCGAATGAGCTCCAGCAGAAGGCCGACGATCTCAAGGCCGAGCAGCAACAGGCCCAGCAGGAGCAGAAGGAGGCCGAGCAACTGCAGGACGAGCTCACCCAGATGATGACGGCGGCGGGCGGCGACGCACGCGGCACCGATCTCCGCGTGGTGAACCTGCAGGACGGTCTCTCGGGCACCAACGGGGTCGCGACCCTCACCCCGCCGCAGATCAACAAGAAGGGCGACGTCGTCCTCCTCTCCGCCGTGCCGACGACCGCCCCGGCCTCGGACGACACCGCCGACCTCGTCGGGCACGTCCGCGACTCCGTGCTGCCGAAGACGAACAAGGACGGGGGCATCACGTCGTACGTCGGTGGCTACACGGCTTCCTACGTCGACCTGGCCTCCCTCATCTCGGCTCGGCTGCTGCTCGTCATCGGGACCGTCATCCTGCTCGGCTTCCTGCTGCTGATGGTGGCCTTCCGCTCGCTGCTCATCCCGCTCCAGGCAGCGGTGACCAACCTGCTCTCGGCGGCCGCCGCGTTCGGCGTCCTCACCGCAGCGTTCCAGTGGGGCTGGGGTATCGACCTGCTCGGCATCGACACGGCGTCGTCGACGGTGCCGATCGCCAGCTACGTACCTCTGATGATGTTCGCCGGCCTGTTCGGGCTCTCGATGGACTACGAGGTGTTCCTCGTCAGCCACGTCCAGCAGCACATCCACGAGGGGGCAGAACCCCGGCAGGCGGTCCACTCGGGGCTGGTCTCCAGCGCCCGGATCACCACGGCCGCGGCCCTCATCATGGCGTCGGTGTTCGCCAGCTTCATCCTCAACCTCGACCCGACGATCAAGCAGTTCGGGGTCGGCCTCTCCGTCGCTGTGCTCCTCGCGGGCATCCTCGTGGTCACCCTTGCGCCGGCAGCGCTGGTGATCTTCGGACGCGCTGCTTGGTGGCTGCCCCGATGGCTCGACAAGGTCCTCCCCCACATCTCGATCGAGGGCGAGCCGGCGCCGCCGGCCGGGGCTTCGGACGTCCCGGAGACGTCGCCCCGTCACCGGGGCGACGAAGGCACTGGGGTGTCGTCCGAGCGGTGACCGGCGTCCGGCGTCGGTTCTTCCTGGGGCTTGCCTCGCACCGCCTGGAAGCGGGACGGGTCACGCGCCGTCGGCGGCCAGGGCCGTGGACCGCGGCGTCGGAACAATCTGGTTAACTTGGTTAACCGCTTGACCAGTGAGGCGCGTCACATCTACGATTCCATGCGTAACCGGTTAACCAATAGATGAGGTGTCATGAGTCAGCAGGGGTTCTACCGACCGCAGGAGGCATGGGTAGGAGATGTCATCCCGTGGCAAGAGGACGGAGCCTTCCATCTCTTCTACCTGCGCGAGACTCGCCTGAGTCCGGCCGCGGGCATGCCATGGCACCGGGTGGTGACGGAGGACCTCGTCTGCTTTCGCGATCTCGGAGAAGCCATCGCATCGAACGGTCCCTCAGCCGATGACTTCAACATCTACACCGGCAGCATCGTGCTCGGCCCGGATGGCACCCATCACGCGTTCTACACCGGTCAGAACCCCGCCAACACGGGCTCTGATGGTCGGCCGCTGCAACTGGTCATGCACGCCACGAGCCGCGACGACATGCGCACCTGGCAGCGGCGTCCAGGCGAGACGTTCGGCGCCACCGACGGCTACGAGACCGGCGACTGGCGCGACCCCTTCGTCTTCTGGGACGAGGCAGCACAGCTGTGGCGGATGCTCATCACCGCCCGCCACGCGAAGGGACCGGCGCGACGACGCGGCGTGATCGCGCAGTGCCTCTCGCGCGATCTGGCGCACTGGGAGCCGGCCGAGCCCTTCTGGGACCCGCAGCGGTACGTCGCGATGGAGTGTCCCGAGGTCTTCCAGTGGGGTGAGTGGTGGTATCTCGTCTACTCCGAGTTCAGCGACGCCTTCACCACTCGCTACCGCATGTCGCGCAGCCAGCACGGCCCGTGGATCGTCCCTGAGCACGACACGCTCGACGGACGTGCCTTCTACGCCGCCAAGTCGGCAGGCCGCGACGGTCGTCGCTTCTTCTTCGGCTGGATAGCCTCACGAGAGGGCGACAGCGACGACGGTGCATGGCAGTGGGCCGGCACGATGTCGGTCCTCGAAGCCGACCAGCGCGAGGACGGAACCCTCGCCTTCCACCCGACCGCTGCGTTGCGCGAGACGTTCGACGCCGAGATCGATGGCGTCGGCATCGATGCGGGGACCGTCCTGAGTGCCCCTGACGGCTACGCGGTCGAGGTGACCCCGGCCGAGACCCCGAGCGCCTTCCGGTCCGTTGTCAGGTTCGACATCGCCGACGGCACGACGGAGTGCGGTCTGCTGCTGCGCGCGAGTGCCGATGGGGACGAGGCGTACGTGCTCCGTCTCGAACCGAAGCGCGGCCGTCTCGTCCTCGACCGCTGGCCACGCCGGAGTACAGGCACCGAGCAGTGGCAGATCTCCGGCGACGTACCGTTCGCCATCGAGCTGGAGCGTCCCTGCCGGATCGAGCCCGGTGTGCACGAGCTCGAGGTCATCGTCGACGGCGATCTCTGCGTGGTCACCCTCGACAACGCCACGGTGCTGAGCACTCGGATCTACGACCGACCGACGGGCCACGTGGGCGTCTTCGCCGGCGAGGGCACGGTCACCGTCGACACCTTCACCGTGTTCGTCCGCGCCGAGCGGGGCCATGAGCCCACCGTCTCGAACCACGATCTGGTCGCTGCCGCAACCTGATCCCCCTCCCCCGTTCGGCCCTATCGACTCAGCCCCCTTCCGACCAAGTCAACGGAGACCAACAATGCCCATCACCATCCCCAAGACGGCCCTGTGTGCCGCCCTGACCGCCGCCGCGCTCGCGCTCACCAGCTGCTCGGGCACAGCTGTCAGCGCCGACCCCACCGACATCGATCCCGAGGGCAAGGTCGAGCCTCGCGAGATCTCCTGGCTGCTCTCGCGTCCTGCCGATGGCGGGGTGATCACGGCGATGGAGCAGATCGCCGAGGAGTACGCCAAGGACCACCCGGGGTTCTCCCTCAACCTGATCACGACTCCCGACCGCCCCTCCTACATCCAGAAGTACGAGACCCTCGCCGCAGCGAACAAGCTGCCCGAGCTGTTCGACACCGATGCGACGCCGTTCGCCCAGAAGCTCGCCGACCAGGGCCGCATGCTCGACGTCGACCTGCTGCTGAAGGACCTCGGTCTCGCCGACGACTATCGCGAGGCAGCGCTGAACTACCAGCGCTTCGACGACGGCTCGCTCCACATGGTGCCGTTCGAGTTCCAGCTCGAGTTCTTCTGGTACAACTCCGCGCTCCTCGAGCGCGCGAACGTCGAGGTTCCCAAGACGCTCGACGACTTCCCCCAGCTGTGCAAGGACCTGCGAGCCGCCGGTGTCACTCCGATCGCCCTCGACGGGCAGGACCAGTGGCCGTTGGAACGCTATCTGGCCTACTACCCGTTCCGGATGGCCGGACCGGAATACGTCCAGAAGCTCAAGAACGGCGAGGCGAAGTTCGCCGACCCCGCCGGCCGAGCCGCAGCCGAGTGGCTCTACGACCTGGGTCAGGCCGGATGCTTCCAGGAAGACTTCTCCTCGACCGGGTACGCAGACGCGCAGGGCCTGTTCACCTCGGGGAAGGCCGCGATCTACAACATCGGGACCTGGGAGCTCGCCAATCTCGCGACGGATGCGCTCGACCCAGCGGTGCGCGGATCGGTCGACTACTTCACCCTGCCGACGGTCGACGGCGCCGTCACCGACGACAACGCGGGCGTCACTCCCTCAGGCATCGGCATGGCGGTCAACTCGCAGACCTATGACCCGCTGGTGCGCGACTTCCTCGCCTACGCCCTCGAACGCTATCCGGAGATGTACGCCTCGACTGGTGCGCTCTCTCCCACCACGAACGTCGAGACCTCGATCCCCGAGAACGCGACCGACCTCTACCCCAAGGCCGTGAAGCAGGCCGACGAGGTCGGTGCCGACAGCGCGATGCCCTGGGACACCCAGCTCGACCCCGCCACGAACACGCGCCTGCAGCAGGAGCTGACGCTGCTCGTCCAGGGAGACATCGAGCCGGACGAGTTCATCGAGACGATGGACAAGACGCTCGCGGAGAACAGCGATGGCTGACCTCGCACAAGCCAGCCCCGGCGCAGGCCGTTCGGGTACGCGTCGACGCAGGAGCCCAGCGGCGACATCGATGCTTCCGCGCCGGTCTCGGCTCTCGGTGGCGGTCTTCCTGATCCCGCCACTGCTGCTGTACGGCGTCGCGGTGCTGCTTCCGATCGTGCAGTCGCTGTTCCTCAGCCTGTTCAGCTGGGACGGCATCACGGAGATGAGGTTCGTCGGCCTCGACAACTACGTCAAGATGTTCGCCCGCGACGACGTCTTCTGGACGGCGTTCGGCAACGCGCTCGGCTACCTGGTGATCTGCCTGGTGCTCCAGCTCGGCGGCGCCCTCGCCGTCGCGGCGCTCCTGACAGCCCTGCCAAGGGCCCGGGAGCTGGTGAAGACGCTCTACCTGCTCCCTGCGGTCATCTCGACGGTCGCGATCGCGTTCCTGTTCCAGCGGATCTACTCCTTCGACCCGGTCGGTCCGCTCAACCAGCTGCTCGCCTGGATCGGCCTCGAGGCCGCCCAGACCGCCTGGCTCTCGAACGTGAACACGGTCCTCGCGGCCGTCTCCGTCCCGGAGGGCTGGCGCTTCACCGGCCTCTACATGCTCATCGTGTACGCAGCACTCATCGCCGTACCGCGCGAGCTCGAAGAGGCAGCGCGACTCGACGGTGCGTCCTGGTGGCAGACGTTCTGGCGTATCCGATTCCCCTACATCAGGCCGGTGTGGATCACGACCACGGTCATGGCGACGACCTTCGCGCTGCGCGGCTTCGACATCCCCTACCTGCTGACGAACGGCGGCCCGGGCCAGTCCTCCGAGCTACTCACGACGTACATGTACAAGACCGCCTTCGTGCACACCGACTACGGCTATGCCAGCGCCATCTCGGTCTTCATCGTCGTCGAGTGTCTGGTCGCGGTCGGCCTCATCTTCCTGCTGCTTCGTCGAAGGGACGACTCGTGACCACGCCCGTGCTCACCCGACCGCCGGAGGCCACCGTGCCGAACCCGCCCAAGCCACGTGGGGCCGCACCACCGCCAAGACTCCGTCTGCAACGCGCACTGCTCACGATCACGATCGTGCTCATCGTCGCGGTGCAGGTCTACCCGCTGCTGTGGCTCTTCCTGACAAGCTTCCGCACCGCCGCGGACTTCACCGGTGGTAGCCCGTTCGCGCTGCCCTCGGACTACACCCTCGACAACTACGAGCGAGCCTTCGCGACCGGCAACCTGTGGCTGAACATCCTCAACAGCTTCATCGTCACGGCCGGGGCGAGCCTGCTGATCGTCGTCGCCGGGATGATGGCCGCGTACGCCCTGCAGGTGCTCGGCTTCCGGTTCAGCGGCGTCGTACGCTCCTTGTTCCTGCTCGGGATCGTCGTGCCGGTGCAGATCGCGCTGGTGCCGCTGTTCATCGACTACTCACAGATCGGGCTCCTCGACACCCATCTGTCGATGATCATCCCGCTGGCCGCGTTCTCGCTCCCGATGGCCGTCTATCTGTTCTCGTCGTTCTACGAATACATCCCCCGCGAGCTGTACGAGGCCGCATCGCTCGACGGGGCCGGGCCGTACCGGATCTTCGCGCAGATCACCTTCCCGCTCTCGGCGAACACGATCATTACGGTCGTACTCGTGAACAGCATCTTCATCTGGAACGACTTCATCTTCGCGAACACCTTCGTGCTCTCCGACGGGCTCAAGACCATCCCACTCGGTCTGCAGAACTACATCGGGGCAATGGGCAACACGGACTGGACTGCCACGTTCGCGGCCGTCTGCGTGACCGTGACGCCGCTGCTGCTGGTCTTCCTCGTCCTCAACAAGGCGATGATCCAAGGCCTCGAGAGCGGGGCGACCAAGGGATGAGCACCCCCGAACCCAACAAGGCGATTGGCTCGAGCGTGACGATGCGGGACGTCGCCAAGGCCGCGGGCGTATCGGTCGCGACCGTATCCCACGTCGTCAACAACAAGCCCGGGGCGCGTATCGGCGATGACGCCAGGCGCAGGGTGCAGGAAGCCGTCACAGCACTCGGCTACCGGCCCAACGCCCTGGCCAAGACCTTGTCACGTGGCGGCTCGCGATTCATCGGCCTGGTCGCGGACGCGATCGCGACCACTCCGTTCGCCGGCCAGATCATCCACGGCGCGCAGGATGAGGCCTGGGCGCACGGCTACGTGCTGCTCGTCGCCAACACCGACGGCAACGAAGCAGCCGAGAACGAGGCCATCGCGATGATGCTCGAACACCAGGTGCACGGCATCCTCTACTCGACCTGGTATCACCGCGAGATCGTCGTGCCCGGACTTCTGCACCAGGCCGACACCGTGCTCGTCGACTGCTTCGCCGAGGGCAGCGGACTACCCGCTGTGGTGCCGGACGAGGAGCAGGGCGGCAGGACGGCGACCGAGGAGCTGCTGGCCGCGGGCCACCGCAGGATCGCGTTCATCAACACGACGACACCTTCGCCGGCTCAGAGCGGTCGCCTCGCCGGATACCGCAGCGCTCTGGAGGCGGCCGGCATCGACTTCGACGAGTCCCTCGTCTTCCCGGCCGAACCTGCCCAGGAAGGCGGGTACGCCACCGCATCCCGCATCGTCGAGTCGAAGGCGACAGCCGTGTTCTGTCACAACGACCGCGTGGCGATGGGCCTCTACGACGGGCTGCGCGAACACGGGTTGAGCATCCCTGGCGACATCGCTGTCATCGGCTTCGACAACCAGGACGTCATCGCCGCGCACCTGCGCCCCCCGCTGTCGACAGTCGCGCTTCCGCACTACGAGCTCGGCGCTGCCGGCGTCCGGGTGCTCCTCGGTATCGAGTCGTCGTCCACCGAGCAGCTGATCCGGGTCACCTGCCCATCCGTGCCACGACAGTCGATCTGAGGAGAGCGATGTCCGACTCGCCCGTCGTGCCCAGGCCGACCTTCCACTTCACCCCGCTACGCAACTGGATGAACGACCCCAACGGACTCGTCCACGAACGCGGCCGCTGGCACCTCTTCTACCAGTTCAACCCCGAGGGCCCCGAGTGGGGAAACATGAGCTGGGGCCATGCCACCAGCACCGACCTGCAGCACTGGACCGAGCACCCGGTCGCGCTGCGGTTCCGCGACGGCGAGCAGATCTTCTCGGGGTCGATCGTCTCGACCCCGGCTGCAGATGGCACCGAGCTGACCGCGTACTACACCAGCGCCTACGCAGACGGCCGTCAGGCCCAATCGCGAGCGACCAGCAGGGACGGCGGCTTCACCTGGGAGCTCGACGCCGACAACCCGGTGCTCGACCGCGGCACGAGTGCCTTCCGGGATCCGAAGGTCATCCGCTATACCGACGAAACGGGCCGGCTTCGCTGGATTCTGCTCGCGGTCGAGGCAGAGGACCGACAGGTACACTTCTACGCCTCGGACGACCTCCGATCGTGGGAACACGTGAGTGCCTTCGGGCCGCTCGGCCCGAGCGGCGTCGTCTGGGAATGCCCGGATCTCGTCCCGCTGCCGCTCGATGACGATCCCGACGACGTGCGCTGGGCGCTGATCCTCAGCACCAACCCGGTCGGCGAGGAACCGGATCGCGAGGGTTCCTCGATGAGCTACGTCGTTGGCCGCTTCGACGGGACCAGGTTCACGGCAGACTCCGCAGAGCTCGTCCGCCTCGACAGCGGCCGCGACCTCTACGCAGGGGTCACCTTCGACAGTGCCCCGCAAGGGGACGCGATCATGGTCGGCTGGATGAGCAACTGGCGTTACGCAGAAGCATTTCCCTCCACACCGTGGAAGGGGGCGATGTCGCTGCCGCGACAGCTCGCTCTGCACACCGTCAGGGGTCGACCTCGGCTCGTCCAGAGGCCTCCCTCGTTCCTTCTGGAGCAACTCACCCGGGCTGCACAGGCCACCGTGGTCGTCGCCGAGCAGCCGGTCGACCTCTCTCTCAGCGGTCACAGCGTGCTCGACCTGCGGTGGGATCCGGACACCACCGGGGCTGTCAGCGTACGACTGCGCGGTGATGCCGACGCGTGCGTCGAGCTGGAGCACTCGGGGAGAGCACTCCGGGTCACCCGACGTGGTCCCGCGGCCGAGGCGGTGCATGCCGACTTCCCCTCGACGAGCGTCGCCGAGGTGGGGACCGGAGGTCCGGTCCAGCTGCTTCTCAGCCTCGACGGACCGCTGCTCGAGATCTTCGCGGACCACGGCGAGGCGACCGTCTCGAACCTCGTCCCCCTCGGCCTCGGACCCATCGTCGTCACCGTTGGTACCGAGCGCCCGGGAGCGGTCACGTACACCGCTGTCGACGTCGCGAGCGACGAGTCGATACCCGACCCGGCCGCGACACCACTCCACGCTCCGCAGGATCACCCCGCAACCGCACTGTGACAACAGCCGATCTGCCCGACGCATCGGGCCGAACCGAAGGAGTCATCATGCCCCACCCCATCTCACGACGCAGTCTGCTGCGAGGCGCCGGCGCCGGTTCGCTCGCGTTCTTCGCGGTGCACGCCGGCTCGACCGCCGCACATGCCGCGCAGACGTCACTGCGGGCGGTCTACCACATGACGCCTCCCTCGGGATGGCTGTGCGACCCGCAGCGCCCGGTCACCACCGGCGGCGCTTACCAGCTCTACTATCTGCACTCGACGCAGAACAACGGCCCCGGCGGCTGGGACCATGCGACGACGACCGACGGTGTCGCCTTCACCCACCACGGCACCGTGATGCCCCTTCAGCCCGACTTCCCGGTGTGGTCCGGGTCGGCCGTCGTCGACACGGCGAACACGGCCGGATACGGCGCCGGAGCTGTCATCGCGCTCGCGACGCAACCCACCGACGGCATCCGCAAGTATCAGGAGCAGTACCTCTACTGGTCGACCGACGGCGGCTTCACCTTCACCCCTCGGCCCGATCCGGTGATCGTCAACACCGACGGCCGCACCGCGACGACACCCGCCGAGATCGAGAACGCCGAGTGGTTCCGGGACCCGAAGATCCATTGGGACGAAGCCCGCGGCGAGTGGGTGTGCGTGATCGGACGGGCACGGTACGCAGCCTTCTACACCTCCTCGAACTTGATCGACTGGCAGCTGAAGCGCAACTTCGACTACCCGAACCACGCCCTCGGCGGCATCGAGTGCCCCGACCTGTTCGAGATGACCGCGAACGACGGCACCCGACACTGGGTGCTCGGCGCCAGCATGGACGCCTACAGCATCGGCCTGCCGATGACGTACGCCTACTGGATGGGCACCTGGAACGGCGAGGAGTTCATCGCCTACGACCTCACCCCGCAGTGGCTCGACTGGGGCTGGGACTGGTACGCCGCCGTCACCTGGCCCGCGGTAGAGGCTCCGGAGACCAAGCGCCTAGCCATCGCCTGGATGAACAACTGGAAGTACGCCGCACGGGACGTGCCGACCGACGCCTCCGACGGCTACAACGGACAGAACTCGATCGTGCGCGAACTGCGCCTCGAGCGGCAATCGGGCGGGTGGTACTCCCTGCTCAGCAGCCCCGTGAGCACACTCTCGGACTACGTGACAGCCACCACAACCCTGGGAGACCGCACGGTCAACGGCAGCCTCGTGCTCCCATGGAGCGGACGGGCCTACGAGGTCGAGCTCGACATCTCCTGGGACACCGCCACCAACGTCGGTGTCTCCGTCGGACGCTCCGCCGACGGCTCACGACACACCAACATCGGCAAGTACGGAGCCGAGATCTACGTCGATCGAGCCCCCTCCGACCTCGCCGGGTACTCACTGGCGCCCTACACACGAGCGGCCGGGCCGATCGACGCCGCCGCACGATCAGTGCACCTGCGGATCTTCGTCGACACCCAGAGCGTCGAGGTGTTCGTCAACGCCGGCCACACCGTGCTCTCCCAACAGGTGCACTTCACCGAGGGCGACACCGGCATCTCGCTCTACACCGACGGCGGGCCAGCAGACTTCACCGGCATCACCATCCGCCAGCTCCGGAGCATTGGCTGACTCGATTGCCGTCCTACCTCATTGATCGAGGTTTCGGACAGCGATGCCTTCCAGCGCCCTTTTGACTGCCTTCTCCACGGCGGAGGCTGGAACGCCGGCGGGAACGACGAGCATCCCGATCGATGCGTCGCTCTCGTCGGCGAAGGTGCGGTGGACCGCAGCCAGTGCCTGCTCGATCTCCCGCTGAGGGTCCGTGCACTCCCGCCGGAGCCATCGGCGAAGTACGCGGTTGTGTGCGGCGACGACTGCCGCTGCCGTCATCTCGGCGCGGAGCTCCGCTTCTGGCGAGGCGTCGGCCCAATGACTCAGGTAGCGGCGGAAGAGGCGCTGGTAGCGGGCGCCGCTCACCAGCTCACGCTCACGGAGCGCCGGCACGGTGGAGGTCAGCCCATAGCGCTCCCGCGCACGCTCGCCCTCCGCGACGTAGTGGAACAACACGATCTTGACCGCGTCCGTGACGGCGGCAAGGCCGGCGTCTGCGGGCGAGGAACGCAATCGCTCTTCGACCCGGCCGAGAATCTCATCGTGGTCGGGGAAGATCACCGCTTCCTTGGACCCGAAGGAGCGGAAGAAGGTGCTGCGGCTGACGCCGGCCTCGGACGCGATGTCGTCGACAGAGGTGGCCGCGTAGCCCTGGATCCCGAACAGGCGGAACGCCGCATCCGAGATCTCGTCACGCGCTGCTGCCATCACTCTCCCTTTTGGATCGTTCCCTGGACATCATGCCGCATGACACTTAGTCTCACTCATTGACACTGAAGTTCACAAGGAGTCCCGTTGAGCGCCGAGCCCACCACCGCACCCGATTCCTCGGGCGCCGAGATCGATCTGCACACGACTGCCGGGAAGCTGGCCGAGCTGGAGCGTCGTCTTGACGAGGCTGTCCATGCTGGTTCCGTCAAGGCGGTGGAGAA
>NZ_JBEXJF010000034.1:0-52617 GCF_040608935.1 Nocardioides sp. NPDC004968 | reverse complement strand
GGCACGACGGTGCCAACTCGGCCGACCGGAGTGACGCCTCGGATGGGTCTGTCAGTCGATGTAGTTGGTGGTGACCCAGTAGGCGAGAGCGTACGCGGCGGCGGCGAGGATCACGACGACGATCACTCCCCAGGCGTGTGCGAAGACGTCGGTGAGGAAGAGCATCGAGAGTACGGCGACGAGCGCTGAGCCGAGGAAGCTGACCGTGAAGGGGGAGCGGGCGCCGGCCAGGCGAAGGAGGTAGCCGCCGACGATGATCGCGAGCGCGAAGACGGCGATGAGGATGATCGCTCCCTTGTCGCCGAGCGACGAGGTGCCTCGCGTCCACTGGCTCAGGGTGCCGCTGAACCAGACGGCCAGGGCCATGAACGCGCCGACGATGGCGCCGATCATGACCGCCGCGGACAGGCCCGACGGGGTGCCGAGGTTGATCCGCCGCTGGCTCGGGTCCTTGGGCGTCTTGGGTGCCTTGGGCGCTCTCGGCTCCTTCGCGGGCTTGGACGGCTTCTGTGCCTTCTGCTTCTTCGCAGGCGGCTCGGGCGCTACGACGGGTGGTGCCGTCTTCTCCAGCACCTGGGTTTTCTCCGCGGAGGCCGTTTCGACCGCAGCAGTCTTGACCGATGCCTTCTCGACCGGTGCAGTCTCGACCGGTGCCTTCTCGACACGAGCCTTCGGGGCCTGCGTCTTCTGGGGTTGAGTCTTCGAGGGCTGGGTCTTCTCGGGCTTGGCGTTCGCCGGCTTCGTGCCCCCACGCTTCTTCTTGAAACCGAACGACGGCGCGGCGAGCTTGTCGGCGGGGTCGTTGCTCATGAGGGGCAGTTTCGCATGTCGCGCGTCACATTTGAACTCAGGCGCGGGTGAGACGGATGACCGGGATCTCGCGGTCGGTCTTCTCCTCGTACGTCCCGAAGTTGGTGGCCGACTCGACGATCGCAGCCCACGCGCGGGCGCGCTCCTCGCCGTGCAGCTGCTCGGCGACCACCGGGATGGTCTCGCCGCCGAGCTCGATGGTGACCCGGTCCGGGTTGGCGGCAAGGTTGTAGTACCACGCCGGGTTCTTCGGCCCGCCGGCTGCCGAGGCGGCGATCAGCCAGGTGTCATCGTCGCCCGGGAACCAGGCGAGCGGCGTCGAGCGAGGCTCGCCGCTCTTCTTGCCGATCGTGGTGAGCACGAGCAGCCGCATCCCGGCCGTGGTGCCGTTGCTCTTGCGGGCCCGGCTCATCATCAGCTTGTTGCCCAGCTTCAGGAGGAGGTTGGCCGAGGGCTGCTTGGCGCCACGGGTGCCGTTGCGAGTGTCGAAGCTCATGGCGTCGACATTACTCGGCCAGAAAGAGGTTCAGGCTCGGAGATCTTGCGATCTCCGAGCCTGAACTCGATGTCGGGTTGACAGGATTTGAACCTGCGGCCCCCTCGTCCCGAACGAGGTGCGCTACCAAGCTGCGCTACAACCCGAATGCTGCACCGAACAAACGGTCCAACGAGGAATGAGCATAGCCCAGAGACTCCTCCGATCCGTAATCGGCCCCTACCGTCGAGACGCCCCGCGCGGGGTGAGCGTCAGGAGCGTCGCCTCGGGGCGGCAGGCGATGCGGATCCGGGTGTAGGGCGAGGTGCCGAGGCCGGCCGAGACGTGCAGCCACGCCTGCCGTCCGCCGTGGGTGTGAGTGTGCAGGCCGCGTACCCGGGCGGGGTCGAGATCGCAGTTGGTGGCCAGCGCTCGTCCGCCGGGCAGACAGATCTGACCGCCGTGGGTGTGGCCGGCCAGGATCGCGTCGTAGCCGTCGGCGGTGAACTGGTCCAGGACCCGTAGATACGGAGCATGCGCGACCCCGAGGCGTACGTCCGCGGACGGGTCCGCGGGGCCGGCGACCGAGGAGAGGTCGTCGAGGCGGAGGTGGGGGTCGTCGACGCCCGCGAAGGCGAACTCGATGCCCTTGACGGTCAGCGACGAGCGCGTGTTGGTGAGGTCCAGCCAGCCGGACTTGGTGAACGACGCGGACAGGTCACGCCAGGGGAGCTCGGGCACGTTCGTCTGCCGTTTACCGTTGTCCGGCAGCAGGTAGCCGATCGGGTTGCGCATCCGCGGTTCGTAGTAGTCGTTGGAGCCGTGCACGAAGACGCCCGGTACGTCGAGCAGCGAGCCGAGGGCATTGACGATCGACGGCACCGCCCGCTGGTGGGCCAGGTTGTCACCGGTGTCGACGACCAGGTCCGGCTTCAGCGACGCCAGCGACGCGATCCAGTCGAGCTTCTTGTGCTGCGACGGGACCACGTGCATGTCGGAGAGATGCAGCACCCGCAGCGGGTCCGCGCCCTCGGGGAGCACCGGCAGTCCGACGTGGCGCAGCGTGTACTGACGGGCCTCCCACAAGGCGTACGCCGTCATGGCCGCGCCGGTGGCGAGCCCGGTGCCGAGGGTTGCGCCGATTACTGAGGCGAGCCGCATGGCTCAACCCTGCCACAATGGTTCCATGAGCACTCTGAAGGACCAGCTGAGGACCGACCTGACCTCCGCGATGAAGGCCCGTGACAAGGAGCGCGCCGGGACGCTGCGCATGGTCATGGCCTCGATCACCGAGGCCGAGGTCGCCGGCAAGGAGGCCAAGGAGCTCACCGACGACGAGATCATCACGATCCTCACCCGCGAGGCCAAGAAGCGCCGCGAGGCGGCCACTGCCTTCGCCGACGGCGGTCGCGCCGAGCAGGCCGAGAAGGAGACCGCGGAGGCCGCGGTGATCACCGAGTACCTGCCCGCTCAGCTGAGCGCCGAGGAGATCTCCGACCTGGTCAGCAAGGCCATCGCCCAGACCGGTGCGGCCGACGAGGGGATGCGCGCCATGGGCAAGGTGATGGGCATCCTGACCCCGCAGACCAAGGGACGTGCGGATGGCGGCGCCGTGGCCGCGGAGGTGCGTAAGCAGCTCGCCTGACGACTGCCCGAGAACGACTGTGGCCCCACCGGATCGGTGGGGCCACGTGTCGTTGCTGGGTTGGGCGTCAGCCGGTCGGCCACTCCCAGCCGAAGTCGGGCTCGTCCTCGACCGTGGCGGGTCTCTCTTCATCGCCGCGGCCGGGCTTCTTCTCGGGCTGCTTCTTCTTGGGCTTGGGATCTGGCTTCGGCTCCGGGCCGAGCGAGGTGTAGATCGTGACCGGCGACCCCTCGGCTGCTTCGCCGGAGGGAGTGGTGAAGGCGACCAGGCCGGGGTCGTACTCCGAGTACGCCTCCGGGCCGACCTGGACCTGGAAGCCGGCGCCCCGCAGGACCTTCGTGGCCTTCTCGACGGTCATGCCGCCGACCCAGGGGACGTCGACCGTGTTCCCTGCGATCACGTTCGGGTCGGGCTCCTGGAAGTCCACGTACTTGAGGTACTTGTCGATCACCTGCATCGCGTCGCCCCACATCGGGCCGGCGAAACCCGACCCCGATGCGGTGGCGATGTAGTCGCCGCCGATGTATTGGCCTTGGAGACCGAGCGGCGTGCCCGCCGAGTTGGCCCCGGCGATCATCCCAGCGGTCGCGAGCCGCGGCGTGTAGCCCATCAGCCACACCGCCTTGTTGTCCTGCGTGGTGCCGGTCTTGCCGGCGCTCGGCACCGACAGGGCCAGGTTCTGACCGAAGCCACCGGGCTCCATCACGCCGCGGAGGATGTCGTTGACCGCGTCGGCGGTGCCCTTGGCCATCGCCTGCTCGCAGGTCGGCTCGTACTTCTTGATCACCTTGTCGTTGGCGTCGAGGATCTCGTTGACCGGCACCGAGTCGCAGTGCTTGCCACGGGCGCCGAACGTGGCGTACGCCTCGGCCATCTCGAGCGGGCTGACGTCCACGACGCCGAGGGTGAAGGTGGGCACGCGCTCCGCGCCGCCGCAGCGAGTCTCGCTCGGCTTGCAGATGTGACCGTCGTCGAAGCTGACTCCGAACGGGGCGGTGAGCTTGATGCCCATCTTCTGCGCCATCTTGTAGGGCGTGCACATCCCGGTGAGCTGGAAGAGCTGGGCGTAGAAGGTGTTCACGGACTCCCGGGTGCCGGTGTAGGCGTCCTTGCTGCCCGACGTGGTGGAGTTGTGGAAGGTGTGGGAACCGACGCGGTTGCCGTCGCCCGGGCAGCCGGCGAAGGTGGACTCGTTGAGGGTGAGCTCCTCCGGCGAGTTGATCTTCTGCTTGAGCGGGAAGCCCTGCTCGATGGCCGCGGCCAGAGTGAACGCCTTGAAGGTCGACCCGGCCTGGAAGCCGTTGGAGTCGCCGGACTTCTCCTTCGGGACCAGGTAGTTGAGGTAGGACTGACCCTTCTTCTTGTTGTCACCCATCGGACGGGACTGGGCGAGCGCCCGGACCCGACCGGTGCCGGGCTCGACCATCGCCAGGGCGCCGATGGCCTGGTCCGTGGCGTAGACGTGATCCTCGACGGACTCCTGAGCGGCGTCCTGGAAGCGCTGGTCGAGCGTGGTCTTGATGGTCAGACCGCCGGACTTGATCAGCGCGAGCCGGTCGGTCTCGGTCTCACCGAAGGCCGGGTCCTTGAGCAGCCACTTGAGGACGTAGTCACAGAAGAACTCCGCGGACGAGCCGAGGCAGCCGTTGCGCTGCTTCTGGACGTTCAGGCCGAGGCTGGCGTCCTTCAGCTTCTCCGCCTCGGGGCGGGAGACGACCTTGAGCGCGGCCATCCGGTCGACGACGACGTTGCGGCGGGCGATGGTGGCGTCGGGGTAGTTGGTCGGGTCGTAGCCGGTGGGGTTCTTCACCATCCCGGCCAGCATCGCCGACTGCTGCCAGTTGAGCTCGGAGGCGTTGACGTTGAAGTAGTGCTTGGCGGCCGCCTGGACGCCGTACGCGCCGTCGCCGAAGTAGGCCGCGTTGAGGTAGCGCTCGAGGATCCAGTCCTTGGAGTGCTTCTCCTCCAGAGCGATCGCGTAGCGCAGCTCGCGGATCTTGCGGGCGGTCGACTTCTCGATGGCCGCCTTGCGCTCGGCCTCGGTCTTCGCGGAGTAGACCAGCGTCGTCTTCACCAGCTGCTGGGTGATCGAGGAACCACCCTGCACCGAGTCGCTGGCCTGGTTGGTGATCAGCGCGCGCAGCGTGCCCTTGAGGTCCATCGCGCCGTGCTGGTAGAAGCGGTAGTCCTCGATCGCCAGGAGCGCCTTCGACATGTTGGGCGAGATCTGGTCAAGAGGGCGGTAGACGCGGTTCTGGTCGTAGAGCGTCGTGATCAGGTTGCCCTTGCGGTCGACGATCTTGGTTGTCTGGGACATGTCGTCGACCTCGAAGGCCTGCGGCAGCGAGTCCATCTTCTCGGCGGTCTCCTTGGCCGCGATCCCAGCCACTCCGGCGAAGGGAATGGCGAGACCCGCGGCGACGACTCCGAGGACGGCTGCCACGCCGCACATGACGGCGAGATGCTTGAGCACGGTCTGCGGGCGCAGCGACGGCGAGGACATGCTGGTCATCGTAGGTGATTGCGGTTAATAGCACATGATTCGCAATCGGAGCCGGACAGGGAGCCAGAAACGGGTCCTAGGACCCCATCTAGTCATTTCGAACTACGTACTTTGGGCCAGAAGGGTGTGTCACTCGACCGGGTCGAGTCCTTAACCTTTAGTCCGCACGGGCGCCACGTCATCAATATGGGGAGGGCGAAGCGCTCCGATGAAGGGATGGCACACCATGTGGGTTGATGAATGGTCGCTACAGGCCGCTTGTCGTGAGAACGAGCCCGACGAGCTCTTCGTACGTGGAGCCGAGCAGAACAAGGCCAAGATGGTCTGCTCCGGCTGCGTAGTCCGCACCGAATGCCTGGCCGAGGCGCTCGACAACCAGATCGAGTGGGGTGTCTGGGGCGGCATGACCGAGCGCGAGCGTCGGGCGCTGCTCCGCCGCAGCCCGAACGCCTCCTGGCGCGCTGTCCTCGAGGCCGCGCGCACCCGTGCCTCTGTGGAGTGACCCCTCGTCCCCTACTCGAGTGGGTCGCTGAAGATCTTGGTCTGAGCCAGGACGTACGTTTCGTACGTCCTGGCTCGACTCATTCCCGGGCCAGCAGCCGGCCGATCTCGCGGAGCCCGTCGAGATCGTGTACGTCACCGGGCAGCGCCGGCACGACGGCGGTCGGCACCTGGGGATGGGCGACGGCGAAGCGCTCGCGCAGCTGGCTCTGGCGCTCGACCAGGAGCGCGCGGTCGGTGTGGAGCCTCAGCAGCCCGGCGGTGAGCGGCGCGTCGGGAAGGCGCTCCGAGGCGGCCCCTGCCGCGGCTGCGGTGAGCGATGCGTCGTCAGGCAGGGTGGCCCGGTTGACGACCAGGCCCTGGAGCGGCATCCGGTCGCCGGAGAGGCGCTCGACGAAGTAGGCGGCCTCCCGGAGCGCGTCGGGCTCGGGGGCAGCGATGACGAGGAAGGCGGTCTCGTCGGCCTGGAGCAGTGCGTACGTCTCCTGGGCTCGTTGCCGGAACCCGCCGAAGACGGTGTCGAGCGCGGTCACGAAGGTCTGCAGGTCGGTGAGCATCTGCCCGCCGAGGACCTTCTTGAGCGCGTTGGTGACGATGTTGATCCCGGCCGACATCAGCCTGACCGGACCTTTGGCCGGGGCCAGCATCAGGCGCAGGAAGCGCCCGTCGAGGAAGCTGGAGAGGCGCTCAGGTGCGTCGAGGAAGTCGAGCGCGCTGCGGCTCGGGGGCGTGTCGACGACGATCAGGTCGTAGTCGCCGTTGCCGCCGTTGTGGGCGAAGGCGTCGCGGTAGATCTGGCCGAGCTTCTCCATCGCCATGTATTCCTGCGTGCCCGCGAAGCTCGAGCTCAGCGCGATGTAGAACTGGTTGTTGAGGATCTGCTGCGCCTTCTCGGGGCTGGCCTGCGACTCGACCACCTCGTCGAAGGTGCGCTTCATGTCGAGCATCATCGCGTCGAGCCGGCCAGGGCCGATCCCGGGAACAGGGCGAGGCGTGTTGTCGAGCCGCTCGATGCCCATCGACTGCGCGAGGCGTCGCGCCGGATCGATCGTCAGCACCACCACCTTGCGGCCGCGCTCGGCTGCTCTGAGTGCGAGCGCCGCCGACGTGGTCGTCTTGCCCACGCCGCCGCTGCCGCAGCAGACGATGATGTGGGTGTCGCGGTCGTCGAGTAGCCCGTCGACTTCGAGGGCTCGGGTGTGGTCGGCATGCGCGGCCAGCGGGCCGACGCGTGGGTGCGCGCTCATCGGGCTGTCCCTCTCGTCACTTCCGTCACGCCGCTCAGGTGATTCCTGCACTTCTCAGGTGTTGCAATGCCCGAGAAGTGCAGGGATACCCGGTTAACCGGGTATTCCATCCTCATGCCAGCCCCTGATCCTTGAGCTCGGCCGCGAGCTCGTACAGCCCACCCATGTCGATCCCGCCGGCGATCCGGTTGAGCTCGTAGGTGGGGACCCCGAGGCCGGCGACGAGGTCGCGCTGGGCGTCCTCGAGGGCTCGGCGCTCGGCGTACTCCTTGGCCTCGTCGGCGAGGGCGGAGATCAGGGCGGGGTCGGGTTCGACGCCGGCGCGCTTGAGGTCCTCGGCGATCAGCTCGTCGTCGAGGGTGCCGGCGCGGGCGGGGGCGAGGGACTCGTCGGGGAGGTCGCGGGGGCGTACCTGGTTGACGATGACGCCGCCGACAGGGAGCCCGGCGGCGCGCAGCTCGCTGATGCCGTCGGCGGTCTCCTGGACCGGCATCTCCTCGAGCAGCGTGACGAGGTGGACCGCGGTGCGCCGGGAGCGGAACAGGGTCATCATCGTGTCGGCCTGGTGCTTGATCGGGCCGACCTTGGCCAGGCCCGCGACCGACTCGGACACGTTGAGGAAGCTCGTGATCCGGCCGGTCGGGGGAGCGTCTAGCACGACTGCGTCGTAGGTCCGGGCGCCCTTGTTGCGACTGTTGCGCTGGACGGCCTCGAAGAGCTTGCCGGTGAGCAGGACGTCCCTGACCCCGGGCGCGATCGTGGTCGCGAACTCGATCACGCCGAAGCGGTCGAGGGCGCGGCCGGCCGGGCCGAGCTTGTAGTACATCTTGAGGTACTCGAGGAGGGCTTCCTCCGGGGCGATGTGCAGGGCGTAGACGTTGCCCGGTTCGGCGTCGGCACCGGATCGCGCCCGCAGCCGCAGACCGGTTGCGATGCGGGTCTCGGCGTAGGGCAGCGGGTCGACGTCGAACATCCGCGCCACGCCCTGGCGGCCCTCGACCTCGCACAGCAGGACGTTCTGCCCGTGGGAGGCCAGCCCGAGCGCCAGGGCTGCAGCCACTGTCGACTTGCCCGTGCCGCCCTTGCCGGTCACCACATGCAGCTGCACGTGGGGCCAGTCGGAACTCATGGGAACGACTTTAACGGGGTCGCGCCATCAGGGGGTGATGTTGAGGTTCTCGACGATCTTGGTGCCGATGGCAGTGTCGCCGCTGATCTCGACCTTGGCGGGGTCGCCGGAGGCGCGGCCGCCGGTGAGGAGGACGTACGTCTCCCGGTCCGTGGAGAGCGTGACGGTGGGCGCGGTGACCGGGTCGGCCACCGGGACTCCCTTGCCCTCCTTGGTGACGGTGAAGGCGTAGGGCGCGTGGCCCTCGACCTCGACGACCACGGAGGTGCCGGGGGCGCAGGCGGCCTTCTTGGCGAGCACGAACCCGACGCCTTCGAGGAGGTAGTCGGCGGTGTGGAGGGCGCCGGGGCTGTCGAGGTTGCCCGGGCGGCCGGTGGCGCGGCGGATGTCCTGCTCGTGCAGCCAGAGGTCGAGCGGCCGGTTGCGGAGCAGCTTGCCGGTCGTCCACCCGAGCGCACCGAAGATGCCGGACGCCGGCGCCGCGGGGTCCTCGGGCGGAGAAGCGAGCAGCTCGTCGTGACGTACGGCGGTGTAGCGGCGGATCTCGTCGATGATGCTCGACGGCGCGGCGTCGCGTCGGGTGATCACGCCGATCTCGGTGAACTGACCCATCGGCGACTTGATGTGGGTGGACTCGGGTACGGAGGCGTCCTCGCGGGGTGCGCCGGCGGTGAGGCCCTCGAGGTGAGCGACATGGGAGGCGATGGCGCGTACGTCCCAGCCGGGGAGGTCGGTCGGCTGGTCCCAGTCGGTCTCGGAGAGCTCCTCCAGGAGTGTGAGGAGGTCCTGGACGGAGGACCACCAGGTGTCGACGTACGTCTTCAGCTGCTCTGCGGAAGTCACGGACCTGACCATAGTGGGCCGGGACCTCAGTTGGAAGGTCAAACCATCTCGCCGGGAGACCCGTCCGCGGGTCCGCGAAGTAGGGTGCCGATATGACCAAGTGGGAGTACCAGGTAGCGCCGATCCTCAACCACGCTGCGGCGCAGATTCTCAACAACTTCGGTGCCGATGGGTGGGAGCTCGTCTCCATCCTCGACAACGGCACCGGCAACTACGTCGGCTTCTTCAAGCGGGCGGTCTCCGAGTGAGCGGCCCCGAGGACGTTCTCGCCGAGCTCGGGCTGAGCGTGCCGGACGTCGTGCCGCCGGTGGCGGCCTACATCCCGGCGGTGCGCTCGGGCAACCACGTGTTCACCTCGGGCCAGCTCCCGATGAAGGACGGCGCGCTGCTCTCCGTCGGCAAGGTCGGCGGGGACGTGTCGGCCGAGGACGGCTACGCGGCGGCGCAGCAGTGCGCGCTCAACGCCCTGGCCGCGGTCAAGGCCGAGATCGGTGACCTCTCGAAGGTCAAGCGGATCGTGAAGGTGCTGTGCTTCGTCGCCTCCACCCCCGACTTCACCGGTCAGCCGGGCGTCGCCAACGGTGCCTCGGAGCTGCTCGGGAAGGTCTTCGGCGAGGCCGGCCGGCACGCGCGTTCCGCCGTCGGTGTGCCCGTCCTGCCGCTCGACGCTCCCGTCGAGGTGGAGATCGTCGTCGAGATCTGAGCCTCGGTCTGAGGCTCGGATGGGGGTAGGGCGCTGGTGTGAGCGTCGCTACAGTGACGAACGTGCGTATCCCGATCCCTCCAGTCCGGCTTGGTGACGACATCGTGGCGTTGGCCGGGGAGTACGCCCAGGGCGTACGCACCCCGGTCGAGCCGCGCGACGCGGCGACGGTGCTGCTGCTGCGGCCGGGCTCCTACGGCTCCTCCTCCGGCCCCGAGGTCTACCTGCTCCGCCGGCAGCTGACGATGGGTTTCGCTGCCGGGATGGCTGTCTTTCCCGGCGGCGGCGTGGACGTACGCGATGCCGAGCTGCCCGACTCCTGCTGGGCCGGGCCGTCCGCCGGTGAGTGGGCTCGGCGGCTCGGGGTCGACGAGTCCCGCGCGCGAGCGCTGGTCGCCGCGGCGGTGCGGGAGACGTTCGAGGAGTCCGGGGTGCTGCTCGCGGGAGCCTCGGGCGATTCCGTTGTCGACGACGTCTCGGGCGACGACTGGGAGGCCGACCGTGCCGCCCTGGAGTCACGCTCATTGTCGTTGACCGAACTGCTGACCCGTCGCGGGCTGGTGCTGCGTACGGACCTGCTGGCGCCATGGGCGGCCTGGACGACGCCCGTCTTCGAGCCGAAGCGCTTCGCGACCTGGTTCTTCGTCGCGCGCCTCCCCGAGGGGCAGGTGACGCGCGACGTGTCCAGCGAGTCGTCCTCGGTGCTCTGGCTGAGCACCGCCGAGGCGGTCGCCCAGGTCGAGGCCGGCGAGCTGGCAATGATGCCGCCGACCTATCTCAACTGTCTCGAGGTCACCTCGTTCGGGTCCGAGGACGAGGTCCTCGCGGTCGCCGCCGAGCGTGTGCTGACGATGTTCACTCCCGCTGTGACCGAGGTCGACGGCGGCCACACCCTGTCGATGATGCCCCTGCACGCCTCCCTCGTCGCCGGAAGGAAGCACTCATGAACGAGTCCTGGTCTGGCGGGGCATTCGGCGAGCGCGGGCAGTGCATCCTCGCGCCCAACCCCGGGATCATGTCCCTCGACGGCACCAACACCTGGGTGCTGCGTGAGCCCGGCGCGCGCCGGTCGGTCGTGATCGATCCGGGGCCTCTCGACGACGGGCATCTCGATGCCGTCGCGGAGGCCGCCGGTGAGGTGGCGACGGTGCTGCTGACCCACCATCACTACGACCACTCCGAGGCGGCACGGGCCTTCGCGGAGCGGGTCGGGGCCGGCGTACGCGCTCTTGATCCTGAATACCGGCTCGGGACCGAGGGGCTCGGCGACGGTGACGTCATCGAGGTCGACGGTCTGGAGATCCGCGTCGTCGGGACTCCGGGGCACACCTCGGACTCGCTGTCCTTCTGGCTGCCCGCCGACGGGGCGGTGCTGACGGGTGACACCGTCCTCGGGCGTGGGACGACCGTGGTCGCCCACCCCGACGGCGAGCTGGGTGCCTATCTGGACTCGCTCGACCGCCTGCACGCCCTCGCCTCCGAACACGGTGTCGGCAGCGTCTGGCCCGGTCACGGCCCGGTCATCGGGAACGCCCTCGGCGCGCTGGACTACTACATCGCCCACCGCCGCGAACGTCTCGGCCAGGTCGAGGACGCTCTCTCCGGGCTCGGCAACAACCCTGCCGAGGCGGATCCGCGGGCGATCGTCGAGATCGTGTACGCCGACGTCGACCAGGTCCTGTGGGGTGCCGCCGAGCTCTCGGTGCGAGCCCAATTAGCTTACCTCGCTGAGCGCTGAGGCCTACTGTTCGGCTCATGGCGATCCTGTCCGGAGCCGAGCTCCTGCTTCCCGACCCACCCGCGTGGCGGGCCTGGCTGGAGGAGCACCATGCCGAGACGGCCGCGGTCTGGCTGGTGCTGACCAAGAAGGGCGGCACGCTGACCACGCTGACCTGGCAGACCGCGCTTGATGAGGCGCTCTGCTTCGGGTGGATCGACGGTCAGGCCCGGCGGCGCGACGAGCAGTCGTCGTTCCAGCGGTTCACCCCGCGTGGGCCGAAGAGCCGCTGGTCGCTGAGGAACGTCGAGCACATCGACCGTCTCGAGGCCGAGGGGCGGATGACCGCCGCCGGGCGGGCCGCTGTGGAGGCGGCGAAGGCGGACGGGCGGTGGGAGGCGGCGTACGCCGGTCCGGCCACTGCCCAGACCCCGCCAGATCTCCTCGCCGCGATCGCCGCGGTGCCCGAGGCGCAGGCGATGTACGACGTCCTCACCTCCCAGAACCGTTTCGCCCTCTATCACCGCATCACCGCCCTGAAGACCGAGGCCGCGCGGGCGCGCAAGATCGAGGAGTACGTCGCCATGCTCGCCCGTCACGAGACGATCCATCCACAGAAGCGCCGGCCTCAGTAGCCCCGTTCGTGTGGGCGGATGTCGCGGAGCTCTCGGTGCGCGCTCAGCGGGCCTTTCTCGCCGAACGGATCTGACGCCGGCGTACGACGAACGGGGCGAGGACAAGGGTGAACAGGGCCGCGATGATGAGACCGATCGTCGGCAGGCCCAGGCCGCTGGACGGTTCGGGCCAGGTCGGGTCGGGTCGGATAACGGTGGTCCTGACCTCACCGGGTTTGATCAGCCGGTAGGCGATCGTCGCGCCCTTGGCGATCGGCCGGTGCATCGCGACGAGGCTCGATGTGCCGTCGGGGGCCGCCGACCAGTACTGATCAAAGGAGGTGAGGTTGTCGTCGATCTCCTGCCAGAGGATCGGGTTCGCGCCGGCCCAGCCGACGAGCCGCGGGTATCCGCTCGCAGTGGTCTTCAGCCCGCGGGAGCTCCCGTCCGCCGGCAGCACCTCGGTTCCGAAGGGCTGCTTGATGACCTGCAGCTCTGTTCCTCTGAAAGCCAGGCCGACGTACTGTCCCTCGTCGATCGGGGTCAGCGGCTGGTTCTCGGGGGCCATCCCGGGGGCCTGCGTGATGACGTGGCTCTCGATGAGGCGGGCGATCGTGCCGTCGTCGGAGATGGCCCACTCGACCTCCCGGCTCAACCCGAGCTCCCTGTTCTGCTGATCAGCCTGGGCGGAGCTCTCGTCCGTGAAGAGGAACCCGTCGTCCCCGAGCCCGATGCCGCCGGCTCGGGAGGTCTCGGTCTCGAAGGTCGCGTCCCGCCAGCTCTGCATCTGCCAGCCCTGCCACAGCAGCCACTGTCCGTTGGTGGACCACTCGAGGTTGTGGACGTAGACGGCGGCGTCGTGTTGCGCGGAGATGTTCCAGGTGCGTACGTCTCCGGTGGTCAGGTCGGCGACCTTCACGCCGGCTGGACGCGGTGTGGCGTCACCGTCATCGTCACCGTCGGCGGGATCGGCCCACGCCCAGGCGAGATGGCTGCCGTCCGGCGAGAGCGCGAGGGCGCTGTGTGACGGCTGGCCACGCACCTCCTTGCCGATGAAACCGGCCAGGTCGAGCACGTGATAGCTGCCTGTAGCGGCATCGACCACGACCGGGACGCTGCCGTTCTCGTCGCTGCTGCTCCGGACGTACGCCACGGCCCCGACGCCGAGATCGAGGTCGTCCTCCATGACGTCGGCATGGGCGTACGAGCCGAGCCCGTCGAGCTCGGTCAGCCACTCCGGCGCGGTCTCGACCATCTCGGGGACGGCGAGGTCGCCGTTGCGCTCGGCCGGCTCGACATCGGACTGTCGGTCGGGGAGCCCGGTGAAGCCGATGATGATGAGAGCGACGGCCGCGGTGACGGAGGCCGCCACGATCGCGACCGAACGGCGATGGACGCGGCGACCGCGTGCGTAAAGGCCGTCAGGGACATGGAGAGATGGTGCCGTGTCGGCGATGCGGGAGAGCTCGTCGCGGAGCTTCTGGTCAGTCATTGATGAGCTCCTCGAGGTGCGGGGCGAGGGCGCGTAGCCGATCGAGCGCCTTGCGGCCGGTCGACTTCACGGTGCCGACGTGGAGCCCGAGCATGTCGGCGGTCTGGGCCTCGGTGAGGTCTTCGAAGTAGCGCAGCACCAGGATCGTGCGCTGTTTCAGCGTCAGTTGGGCAAGGGCCTGTTCCAAGCTGAGCCGGAGGTCTCGGTCGCCGGTCTCAGGCGCTGCGGTGGTGGCCTCGTGGGCATCCAGTGGGGTCTCCGCGAAACGACGGCGGCGCCACCAGGAGATGTTCTGGGTGTAGAGGATCCGCCGGACGTACGGCTCGGGGTGGCCTTCGATGCGGTGCCAGGCCTTGGCCGCGGACAGGAGTGCCTGCTGGAGGAGGTCCTCGGCGAGGTGGGCATCACCGGTCAGCAAGTACGCCGTGCGGGAGAGCGCTTGGGCGCGGGAGCGTACGAACTCGTCGAACTCCGCCTGACCCGGGTCTGATCCGAAAAGCATCTCGGCCTCCTTTCACCTGCTGTTACGCCAGGTGGAAGGAGGCCGGATGCCTGTTGGAAGGTAAAGAATCAGCGGGCGCGACGAGCCATGCGCTCGATGTCCATGATGACGACGCTGCGCGGCTCGAGGCGGAGCCAGCCGCGGCTGGCGAAGTCGGCCAGGGCCTTGTTGACCGTCTCGCGGGAGGCGCCGACGAGCTGGGCGAGCTCCTCCTGGGTGAGGTCGTGGTGGACGTGGACGCCGTCGTCGGCGGTGCGACCGAAGCGGTCGGCGAGGTCGAGCAGGGCCTTCGCGACACGGCCGGGGACGTCGGAGAAGACGAGGTCGGCGACGACGTCGTTGGCCTTGCGGAGGCGGCCGGCCAGCTGGGCGAGCAGGCCGCGGGCGACGACCGGGCGGCCCTCGAGCCACTTCAGGAGGTCCTCGTGCGACAGGCTGGCGAAGGCGGAGTCGGTGACCGCGGTGACGGTGGCCGAGCGGGGGCCGGGGTCGAAGAGCGAGAGCTCACCGAACATCTGGCCCGGGCCCATGATGGCGAGCAGGTTCTCGCGGCCGTCGGATGAGGTGCGGCCGAGCTTCACCTTGCCGTCGATCACGACGTACAGCTTGTCGCCGGAGTCGCCCTCGTGAAAGAGCACCTCTCCGCGGCGGAGCTTCGACTCTGCCATCGAGGCGTGCAGGGCCGTCATCGACTCGTCGTCGAGTGCGCTGAAGAGCGGTGCCTGACGGAGTACGTCGTTGTCCATTGCGGCCATTCCTCCTGGATTTTCCCCACATCCGCGGGTATTACACCGGGAATCCTATCTGTGGAACGTCTCACAAGTGCACATCACCCACCGATAAGGGCAGAAAGTGCATGTGTTGAGCGGTGTTTGTGGTAGCCGCCCTCTGGGCCGGATCGGGATTGTCGGTGCGGCCGCGTAGCCTTGCTGCGTGCCTGCCCAGAAGTTTGCGACTGAGACGCGCCTGGGTCTGGTGCGTCGTGCCCGTCGGATCGACCGCGTCCTCGGTGAGACCTATCCGGATGCCAAGGCCGAGCTCGACTTCACCAATCCGTTCGAATGCCTGGTCGTGACCGTGCTGAGCGCGCAGACCACGGACAAGCGGGTCAACCTGGCCTCACCGGCCCTCTTTGCGGCGTACCCGTCCGCGAAGGAGATGGCGGCGGCGCCCCGGGAGCACCTGGAGCAGCTCGTCGGGCCGCTCGGCTTCTTCCGCGCCAAGACCGAAGCGCTGCTGAAGCTGAGCGCCGTGCTGGTGGAGGAGTACGACGGCGAGGTGCCCGACCGTCTGGAGCAGCTGGTGAAGCTGCCCGGTGTCGGGCGCAAGACCGCCAACGTGGTGCTCGGCAACGCCTTCGGCAAGCCGGGGATCACCGTCGACACGCACTTCGGGCGGCTCTCGCGGCGCTTCGGTTGGACGACCGAGAAGGACCCGGTCAAGGTCGAGCACGAGGTCGGCGCGCTCTTCGAGAAGCGGGACTGGACGATGCTGTCCCACCATGTGATCTGGCACGGGCGGCGGATCTGTCACGCGCAGAAGCCCGCGTGCGGCGCCTGTCCGGTGTCGCAGATGTGCCCTGCGTACGGCGAAGGGCCGACCGACCCTGTCGCCGCGGCCAAGCTGGTCCGCACGGAGGGCCGCAACTGATGGTTCGTGCCCTGGGGAGACGAGCCCGGGTCGCGTCGGCAGCCGCCCTGCTGCTGGCCGTCCTGGCCGGTTGCGGCAACTCTTCGAGCGGGGGCGGGCAATCCGGCGCGCCACTCGCCGACGAGCCGTCCTCCTCCAAGGTCAACGTCGCCACCGCGGAGATGGTGGCGGCCAAGAAGGCGTCGAAGGTGGAGGCCTGCGAGGAAGGGCGTGCGAGCGACGGTGGGCTGCCGTCGATCGTGCTGCCTTGCCTCGGCGGTGGCGAGTCCGCCGACCTCGCCTCGTTCGAGGGACCAATGGTGATCAACCTCTTCCAGGGCTTCTGCGCGCCCTGCAAAGAGGAGATGCCCGCGCTGCAGAGCTTCTACGAGACCTACGGCGACGAGGTGCCGGTGGTCGGCATCGACGTCATGGACACCGTCCCGGGAGTCGCGCTCGAGGAGGCGATCTCGCGAGGGGTGACCTTCCCGATGTACGCCGATCCGGGCGGTGAGCTGCAGGGCGGGCCGCTCACAGCGCGCGCGGTGCCGGCGACGTACGTCCTGTCCTCCTCCGGCGAGGTCGAGCTGCTGCAGATGGGTGGCATGACCAGTGCGGCCCAGGTGAAGGAGCTCGTCGAGAAGAAGTTGGGGATCGAGCTGTGAGGGAGCGCCAGGCGGCCAACGGGACGCGGCCGGAGTGGTTCGACGAGATCGTCGAGGCGGCGCAGCAGATCCAGGGCGAGGACATCTCACAGTTCCTGCCGCCGGCCGACGGCAGCGCCCGCGAGTCAGCCGTGCTGATGCTCTTCGGCGAAGGGCCCTCGGGTCCCGATCTGCTGCTGACCGAGCGTTCGCACACGATGCGGTCGCATCCGGGCCAGGTCTCGTTCCCCGGCGGCCGGCTCGATCCGGGGGAGACCGCCGAGGAGGCAGCGCTGCGGGAGGCCTGGGAGGAGACCGGGCTCGACCCGACCGGTGTCGACGTGGTCGGCCGCCTTCCGGCGCTGTGGATCCCGTTCTCCAACCACGCGGTGGTGCCGATCATCGGGTGGTGGCGGGAGCCGTCTCCGGTCACCACGCGCTCGGTCGAAGAGGTGCACGCCGTCTACCGGGTGCCGTTGTCGGATCTCATCGACCCGGCTCACCGGATCCAGGTCGGCGCACCGGGCCGTAGCGGATGGCTGATGCCCGCGTTCTTGATCGGACCGGAGAAGGATGTCATCCTCTGGGGCTTCACAGGTGGAATCATCAGCCGTTTCTTCACCTATCTCGGGTGGATCACGGAGATTCCGGACGCCCCGATCAAGGAGTTGCCCGAATACATGTTCCAGGGACGCGAACGGAATCAGCCGTGAACTTTCTTGACTGGATCCTGATCATCCTCGTCGCGGCCTACGCGCTCTCGGGATATTGGCAGGGCTTCATCACCGGCGCCTTCGCGACCGGCGGACTGCTGCTCGGTGGCTTCATCGGCATCTGGCTGGCACCGAAGGTGCTCGGCAGCGCGGCTCCGTCGTTGTGGGTCTCGCTCGGCGCTCTGTTCGTCGTGATCGCGTGTGCGTCCATCGGGCAGGCGGTGCTGCAATACGGCGGCGTACGCGTGCGGGACGAGATCACCTGGCAGCCTGCCCGGATCGTCGATGCGCTCGGCGGATCGCTGCTCAGCGCGGCGGCCGTGCTGGTCGTCGCCTGGGCTCTCGGGGTCGCGGTCTCGGGGGCACAGATCAACGGGCTCACGCCCGCGGTGCGTGGGTCGGCGATCCTGGCCAAGGTCGACTCCATCATGCCGTCGCCTGCCGACCGTGCACTGAGCGCGTTCAACGACGTCGTCGGCACCTCGTTCTTCCCGCGCTACCTGGAGCCGTTCGCCAGTGAGCGGATCGTCGAGGTCGGACCCGGTCCGCGGCGGATGCTCACCGACCCCGATGTCGTACGCGCCGGCGAGTCGGTCCTCAAGATCCGCGGCGCCAACGAGTGCGGCAAGGGTGTCGAGGGCACCGGATTCGTCATCGGCCGCGGCTACCTGATGACCAACGCCCACGTCGTCGCCGGCGTCGACGACCCTAACGTCATCGTCGGTGACGGCGCCAACGACGCCAAGGTCGTCCACTACGACCCGGAGATCGACATCGCCGTTCTGAAGTTCGAGGGTGGCGGCAACCTCAAGCGCCTCGACTTCGACAGCTCTGCTGCCGCTGAGGACCCGATCGCTGTCCTGGGCTATCCGCAGGACGGCCCCTTCGACGTACAGCCCGGTCGTATCCGTGCCGAGCAGCGACTCCGATCGCCCGACATCTACGGCGTCGGCACCGTCATCCGAGACGTCTACTCCGTACGCAGCCTCATCCGCCCCGGCAACTCCGGAGGCCCCATCGTCGACTCCGAGGGTGACGTCGTCGGCGTCGTCTTCGCCGCCTCGGTCACCGACTCCGAGACCGGCTACGCCCTCACCACCGACCAGGTCATCGAGATCGCCCGCGAGGCTCGCTCCCAGACCGCTGCCGTCGACACCGGAGCCTGCGCCGGCTGACCCCTGCCGAGGCGTCGGGTACGTCGGCCGAGACGTCACTCCCGTCGGCCGAAGCGTCAGCCGCGTCGGCCGAGTTGGCAACGCGATGCCAACTCGGCCGACGGGACTGACGCCTCGGCTCGCGCGCGTGACGCTTCGGCCGACGGGGGCGACGCTTCGATCAGAAGCGGCGGGTGGAGTAGGTCGGGGTCAGGGCGGCCTTGATCTCGCGGAGCCAGGCATCGAGACGGTCGCCGGTGAAGTCGCCCTTTCGTACGATCACGATCGTCCAGCCGTGATCGATCAGCCAGCCTCGGCGCTCTTCGTCGTAGATTCGCTGGTCGGGGTCGTCGTGGTCCTCGCCGTCGTACTCGATCGCGACTTTGGCGAGCCGATAGGCGAAGTCGAGGCGGTAGGTCGGGATTCCTTCGACGTCGACCCAGACCTGTGCCTCGGGAAGAGGAAGTCCGGCGTCGCTGATCGCGAGCAAGGTCCACGATTCGCGCTGGGACTCGAGGCGACGATTCAGGAGTGGAACGAGCTCGCGGAGCTGGACGACACCGCGCCGGCCGCGAAAGCGGGGCAGCTGCTCATCGAGAGAGCTCCGGGTGATCCCATGGTGCCGGGCGAACTCGTTGAGCGCGGCCATCGCCTCCCGCCGGTTCAGGTTGCAGCCGAGGTCGAGCGCGGTGCGTAGCGGTGTCGTCACCCGTACGCCTCCGATGACCTCGATGTCTTCGGGCAGGAGGTCGCGCGAGCGGCCGTCGGTGCCAGGGCGCCGTGTGCGGGTGTGACCGCGGACGGCACATGTCTCCACGGCAGGGACCTGTGCCATCTCGGTCTGGGTGAAGGTGTTGATGCCGTGCACCCAGGCGGCTGTTCGGTCACTGATCACCTGGTGCTCGGACACCACCTGCACCAGGGCCTCGGCGCGCTTCACCGGGTCGTCCTCCGCCTGTGCGGCGAGATAGACGCCCCGGAACGGGCGGCGTACGTCCCCATGGCTGATCGCCTGGGCGAGTGCGTATCGGTTGGTCGCGACCGACTCGATGTCGGACGTGGTGAAGGGACGCTCTGGCAGGTGGCTGTCGGTCTTGACGAGTGAGAGATTCATGGCCGCAGCGTGCGACAGGATGCGTACGAAGTCATCCGTCTTTTCAGAGGCTGTGGATAACTTCGGACTCAGCGCGCCCTGTGGACAGAAACTGGCCCGTCACCGTGACGCTTCGGCCGACCGGAGTGACGTCTCGGCCGACGGGGCTGACGCCTCGGCCCCCGCCTCGGCGGTGGGTCAGTACTGGCCCTTGAGAGCCCGGGGGATCTCCTTGCCCTGGGCGATGGCCTTCTCGGGGGCCTTGACCTTCTTCACCTTGAGTACGCCGACGAAGCCGAGCAGGGCGGCGAGGAGGACGTAGAAGCCGAAGACGATGAGGAAGGACCAGTGCAGGCCGAGGCCGGCCCAGTGGATGAAGTAGGCCGCCGAGAAGGAGAGCATGATCACGGCGAGGACCAGCAGGAACGCGGTGGTGGCGAAGAGACCGACGCCGACGCCGGCGTTGGTCATCGAGACCTTGAGCTCCTGTTTGGCGAGCGTGATCTCCTTGTTGACGAGCTCGGAGATGTCGCGGGTGGCGTCGACGACGAGCTTTCCGATCGTCGGGTCCTCGTCGCCCGGGGACTTCACGATGTCGACTGCCATGGGAACCCTTCGCTGAACGTGTGTTGGGGAGCGCCCACGACCTTACCGGTCCCGACCCTGATCATCCTCGAACACGTCCGGCACGCCGTCCTTGTTGGCGTCGAGAGTCTCGACCTGCTCGATGCGGCGGTAGACCCGGTTGCGGGCACGCAGCACCACCGTCGCCAAGGCGGCGGCCAGGACGGACCCGAAGAGCACGCCCACCTTCATGTGGTCATGGGCGCCGGGATCGGAGTGGAAAGCCAGCTCGCCGATCAGCAGCGACACGGTGAACCCGATGCCCGCCAGCATCGCCATCCCGATCACGTCCCACCAGGCGAGGTCGTCGTCGAGCGAGGCCTTGGTGAACCGGGCCAGCAGCCACGTCGAGCCGGAGATACCGATGGTCTTGCCGACGACCAGGCCGAGGATGATGCCGAGCGTGATCGGGTCGCGCATCGCGCTGGTCACCCCGACCCACCCGCCGAGAGACACGCCGGCGGCGAAGAAGGCGAAGATCGGCACCGCGACACCGGCGGAGATCGGTCGGACCAGGTGCTCGAAGTGCTCCGCGAGCCCGCGCTTGGCCTCGGGATTGCGGGCGATCACGGGCACGGTGAACCCGAGCAGCACCCCGGCGACGGTGGCGTGGACGCCGCTGGAGTGGACGAGGGCCCAGGCGATCAGGGCGAGCGGGAGGAGCAGCCAGGGGCTGCGTACGCGACGCTGCACGAGCACCGCGAAGAGCCCGATCGGGATGAGTGCCAGCAGCAGGTAGCCGATGTGCAGCTCCGAGGTGAAGAAGACCGCGATGATGGTGATGCCGAGGAGGTCGTCGACGACGGCGAGGGTCAGCAGGAACGTACGCAGCCCCGCAGGCAGATGCGTCGAGATGACCGCCAGGATGGCGACCGCGAAGGCGATGTCGGTGGCCACCGGTGTCGCCCAGCCGGCCAGCGAGCCGTCGCCGATCAGGTTGACGGCGACGTAGACCAGCGCCGGTACGACCATGCCGCCGACCGCGGCCGCGATCGGCAGCGCGGCCCGCCGGGGGTCGCGGAGGTCGCCGGAGACGAACTCCCGCTTGAGCTCCAGACCGGCGACGAAGAAGAAGATCGCGAGCAGGCCGTCGGCCGCCCAGGCCCCGATGGTCAGATCGAGATGAAGAGCCTCCGGCCCGACCCGGAAGTCGCGGACCGCCTCGTACGCCTCCTGCCAGGGGCTGTTGGCCAGGATGACCGCGATGATCGCGGCGATGATGAGGAGTACGCCGCCGGTCGTCTCGGCTCGCAGGATCTCGGCCGTCCGCGAGGTCTCCAGCCAGGAGCCGCGGGTGAAGAGGCGGTTGCGGGTGTCGGTCACGGATGGGCCTCCAGGGGCTCAGGGGTCGACGATGTCACGCCGACCAGACTTCCCGGCACACCTGATCTCGACCCTAGCAAGCACCGTTGTCAGGGACAGGAGGGTGCTCAACTTGGGGCCACTTTCGACCGAAGGGCGAGCGCAAACCGAGTCAAACACAAGCAAATTTATAAAACAGAGAGTGAGTTGCTGCACAAATGCCCCGACAGGCACCGGATTCCATTGCATAGTGGATGAGCCCTCACCGAATGGTGGGGCCGCTCCGGTCGCGCCGAGGCCCGTCACAACCGGAGGAGAGTCGATCCGACCACGGTGGCGGGCACGGGGGAGCCAAGCAGTACGCCGGGAGCCAGAGACAAGGCGGACCGGCTAGGGGTGAAGGCGCAGACGAGACCAGCGCCCGGGCAACAGCAGCCCGAATCCGACAGGTGAACCTTCGCAGGCGTCGCTGCAACAGGGGAACCTCGAATGACCGGTTCGTGTGTCCGTGCGCTTTCGTGCGCCTACAGAACGATGACCGTCGGCCTTGCGACCGCCCTTGTGGTCGGCCTCGCGCTCGCCGCCGCTCCCAACCAGTCCGCCACGGCAGCTTCCCCGCCGGGCGCAAGTGCCCAGACCAGCGCCAACACCAGCGCTCAGGCGAGCACCCACACCACCAAGAAAAAGAAGAAGAAGTCGCGCGGGCTGCGAGCGTTGCGTCGCGTCAAGAGCCAGGCCGGCGACCCCTACTCCTACGGCGCCAACGGCCCCCACGCCTACGACTGCTCGGGCTTGACCCAGTGGGTCTACAAGAAGCTCGGCCGCAAGCTGCCGCACAGCTCGTCGGCCCAGGTCGGCCACACCTTCAAGGTCAAGAAGCCACGCAAGGGCGACCTGGTCTTCTTCTACGGCAGCGGCGGCGTCTATCACGTCGGCATCTACGCCGGGAAGCGCGACGGTCGCCGCTGGGTCTGGCATGCGCCCGGGTCGGGTGAGGCCGTCACGAAGGACCCGATCTGGACCGACAGCCACTTCATCCGCCGGGTGAAGTACAAGAAGCACTAGAACGTACGCAGCGGCCCGGCCGCCCCGCGAAGGGTGACCGGGCCGCTGTGGGACCCGCCCGTGATCACTCGTCCGTGGCGGTCGTCTTCCCGGCGGCGATCAGATCCATGATCGTCTGATCGGCAAGCGTCGTCGTATCGCCGACGCCGCGACCCTCGGCGAGGTCTCGGAGGAGTCGCCGCATGATCTTCCCCGAGCGCGTCTTGGGCAGCTCGGGCACGATCATGATCTGCCGCGGCTTGGCGATCGGGCCGATCTCCTTGCGGACGTGGTCGGAGAGCTCCTTGTGGCAGTCCTCCGGCGACCCGTCGCGCAGGATGACGTACGCCACCACGGCCTGCCCCGTGTCGGGGTCGGTCGCACCGACGACCGCCGCCTCGGCGACGTAGGGGTGCGAGACCAGCGCCGACTCGATCTCGGTCGTGGAGAGGCGGTGTCCGGACACGTTCATCACGTCGTCGACGCGGCCCAGGACCCAGACGTCCCCGTCCTCGTCCTTCTTCGCGCCGTCGCCGGCGAAGTAGAACCCTTGATCCTTGAACCGCGCCCAGTAGGTGTCGATGTAGCGCTGGTCGTCGCCCCAGATCGTACGCAGCATCGACGGCCACGGCTGGGTCAGCACGAGGTAGCCCCCGGCACCGTTCGGGACGGAGACGCCGTTGTCGTCGACCACGTCGGCGCCCACGCCCGGCAGGGCCTTCATCGCCGAACCCGGCTTGCCGTGGGTGACCCCGGGGAGCGGCGAGATCATGATCGCGCCGGTCTCGGTCTGCCACCAGGTGTCCACCACCGGCACCGCGGAGCCACCGATGACGTCGCGGTACCAGATGTAGGCCTCGGGGTTGATCGGCTCACCAACGGAGCCGAGCAGGCGGACCGAGGAGAGGTCGCGGCCGTCCGGGATGGCGCGCCCCTGCTTCATGAACGTCCGGATCGCGGTCGGCGCGGTGTAGAAGATCGTGACGCCGTACTCCTCGATGATCTGCCACCAGCGACCCTTTTCGGGGAAGTCCGGGGTGCCTTCGTAGAGCACCTGGGTGGCGCCGTTGGCCAGCGGTCCGTAGACGATGTAGGAGTGGCCGGTGATCCAGCCGATGTCGGCGGTGCACCAGTAGACGTCGGTCTCGGGCTTGAGGTCGAAGACCTCCCAGTGCGTGAACGCCGCCTGGGTGAGGTAGCCGCCGGTGGTGTGCAGGATGCCCTTCGGCTTCCCCGTGGTGCCCGAGGTGTACATGACGAAGAGCGGGTGCTCGGCGTCGTGCGCCACCGGAGTGTGCTCGGTCGACGCCGACGACACGACATCCGACCACCACTTGTCGACCGAGTCGTTCCAGTCGACGTCCTGGCCGGTGCGCTTGACGACGAGTACGTTCTCGACCAGGCCGGGCTGGGTCGCCTCGACCTTCGTGACCGCCTCGTCCACGGCGGGCTTGAGCGCCGAGGGTGCGCCACGGCGGTAGCCGCCGTCCGAGGTGACGATCAGCTTCGCGCCGCAGTCGACGACGCGGGTCGCGAGAGCGTCGGCGGAGAAGCCACCGAAGATGACGGTGTGGATCGCACCGATCCGCGCGCAGGCCAGCATCGCGATGACGGCCTCGGGGATCATCGGCATGTAGATCGCCACCCGGTCGCCCTTGCCGACGCCGAGCGCCTCGAAGGCGTTCGCGGCCCGGGAGACCTCGTCCTTGAGCTCGGCATAGGTGATGGTGCGTTTGTCGTCGGCAGGCTCGCCGACCCAGTGGATCGCGACCCGGTCGCCGAGCCCGGCCTCGACGTGACGGTCGACGGCGTTGTAGGCGACGTTGATCTCGCCACCCTCGTACCACTTCGCGAACGGCGGGTTGTCCCAGTTCAGGACGCGGTCGAACGGCTTGGACCAGGTGAGCCGCTCCGCGGCGGCCGCCCAGAACGCGTCGCGGTCCGCGGCAGCGGCGTCGTACGCATCAGCCTTGACGTTGGCAGCGGCGGCAAGCTCGGCCGGGGGCTCGAACCGGCGCTTCTCGTGCAGCAGGTTGGACAGGGTCTCGTCGCTCACAGTGACTCCTACGTACGAAAAATGTGTGGCTCAAGCCACAGGGTAGTGCGGGGGAAAGAATGATGGCGGGCCGTCGTACAACACCTGTGTACGACGGCCCGCCGTGATGGATCAGTGCGTGATCGCCTTCTCCGAGCCGGCGCCGGTGAGGGCGCGCACCTCGAGCTCGACGTAACGCTCAGCGGTCTCCGGCTCCTTCGACGTCACCGTGCCCAGCCAGCCCAGGAAGAACCCGAGCGGGATGGAGATGATGCCGGGGTTCTCCAGGGGGAACCAGGAGAAGTCCACGCCGAGCGGGAAGAGCGAGGCGGAGATCGTCTCGCCCGTCACCGCGTCCACGGCCGTCTTGCCGGAGACGACCGGCGAGAAGAAGACCAGACCGACACAGGAGATCAGGCCGCCGTAGATCGACCACACCGCACCACGGGTGTTGAACCGCGCCCAGAACATGTTGTAGATGATCGCCGGCAGGTTCGCCGAGGCGGCGACCGCGAAGGCCAGTGCCACCAGGAACGCGATGTTCAGCGACTGCGCTGGGATGGCCAGCAGGATCGCGACCAGGCCGATGCCCGCCGCGGCCCAGCGAGAGACCTTCATCTCCTCCTTCTCGGTGGCCTTGCCACGCTTGATCACCGAGTTGTAGATGTCGTGGGCGACGGAGACCGAGGAGGTCAACGTCAGCCCCGCGACCACGGCGAGGATCGTGGCGAAGGCGACCGCTGCGATGAGCGCCAGCAGTACGGCGCCACCGATGGAGCCTTCACCGCCACCGACCTCCTGGGCGAGCAGTGGTGCCGCCAGGTTGCCGGCCTTGTCCAGGGTTGTCGGGTCGACCAGCGCGGCCGCACCGAAGCCCAGGACCAGGGTGAACAGGTAGAAGACACCGATCAGGCCGATCGCCCACAGCACCGACTTGCGGGCATCCGCCGAGGTCGGGACGGTGTAGAAGCGGATCAGGATGTGCGGCAGGCCGGCGGTGCCGAGCACCAGGGCGAGCCCGAGCGAGACGAAGTCCAGCTCGCTGGTGAAGCTCAGGCCGTACTTCAGTCCGGGCTGGAGGAAGGCGTCGCCCTTGCCCGAGGCGTCGGCGGCGGAGCCGAGCAGCTCGGAGAGGTTGAAGCCGAACTGGGCGAGCACCAGGATCACGATCAGCGCCGAGCCGGTCATCAGCAGCACGGCCTTGACGATCTGGACCCAGGTGGTGCCCTTCATCCCGCCGACGGTGACGTAGAAGATCATCAGCGCGCCGACGAACAGGATCACGATGTTCTTGACGACCTGGTCCTCGACACCGAGCAGCAGGGCCACCAGGGCGCCCGCACCGACCATCTGGGCCAGCAGGTAGAAGATCGAGACGACGACCGTGGAGGTCGCCGCGGCCAGGCGGACCGGGCGCTGCTTCATCCGGTACGCCAGCTGGTCGGCCATCGTGTAGCGACCGGAGTTACGCAGCACCTCCGCGACCAGCAGCAGCGCCACCAGCCAGGCGACGAGGAAGCCGATCGAGTAGAGGAACCCGTCGTAGCCGGACAGGGCGATGGCGCCGGAGATGCCGAGGAACGACGCCGCCGACATGTAGTCGCCGCCGATGGCGAGACCGTTCTGGAAACCGGAGAAGCCGCGGCCCCCGGCGTAGTAGTCGGCCGCTGTCTTCGTCTGCCGGCTCGCCCAGAAGGTGATACCGATCGTGACCGCGACGACCGCGAGGAAGAGGACCGTGGTGAGGATCTGGCTGCCGTCCATATCAGGCGTCCCTCTTCTCGATCTCGTATTCCTCGTCGAGCTTCCGAGCCAGCGGGTCGAGGTGCTTGTTGGAGTAGTTGGCGTAGAGGTAGGCGATGCCGAACGTGGTCGCGAACTGGAGGAGCCCGAAGACCAGCGCGACGTTGATGTTGCCGACGAGCTTGGTGTTCATGAAGTCCTCTGCCCAGTTGGAGCAGAACACGTAGAGGAGATACCAAGCCAGGAATGCCACCGTGGCCGGGAATACGAACTTCCGGTACGCCGACCGCAGAGCGCGAAACTCTGCCGTGGCGTGCAGTCTGTCGTAGACCGGGTCGTGCCGGTGGGCTTGGTCGTGCGCTTCTTCGCTCACGGTCTAACCCTTTCGTTGACGAGGCCGTCAACCGTGGGGGTGGATGACGGACGACGTGTGATCGCAGTCACATTAGGGGCCCGTCGGACCGCTCGTCGCGGGGTAACGCCCGGTCCCTCGGTAGACGGCGTCGTCGCGCGACGAGCGGTCGATTTCGTACGCTGAATGGCTGCTGTCGCGGCCCGGTCAGCGCTCCTGCAAGGCCGCCTTCATGGCCGACACAGCCGGCTCGGTCACCGGCTCAGGGGAGTGCAGGCGGACCAGAAGCCGGGTGGTGTGGGCCGGGACGTGGGCGGCGGAGGCGAGGCTGACGACGATCATGACGGCGAAGGACAACGGCACCGCCCACAGCGCGGGCTGGGTGAGCGCGACGTCGGCCCACGTGCCCGTACGCGACCCACTGATCGTGAACACCACGGCCGACCCCGTGGTGACCAGGCCGGTGACCAGGCCGGTGGCGGCGCCGTAGGCGGTCAGCCGGCGCCACCAGATGCCGAGCAGGAGCAGCGGACAGAAGGTGGCGGCGGCGAGAGCGAAGGCCAACGCGACCCCGCGGGCGACCCCGACGCTGGGGGTCAGCAGGGCGCCGATGACCGGGACGATGACGGCGACCAGGGACGCGATCCGGAAGGCGGCGACGCCGCCGAAGCGGCTGCCCCTTCGACGTAGCAGGGGGACGACCACGTCCTGGGAGAGCACGCCGGAGACGGCGATCGCCAGGCCCGACGACGTCGACAGGAAAGCCGCGAAGGCGCCCGCGCAGACCAGTCCGGTGAGGGCGTCGCCCGCCCAGCCGGGGACCATCAGCCGGGGCAGCTCGAGCACCAGGGTGTCGGCGGAGGCGGGGGTGGCTGCGTACACGCGCCCGAGGAGGCCGAGGATCGGTGGCAGCAGGTAGAAGACGCCGAGGAGGGCGAGCACGACCAGGGTCGTGCGGCGGGCGGCGCGGCCGTCGGGGTTGGTGTAGAAGCGGACGCCCACGTGCGGCAGGCCCATCGTGCCGAGGAACGTCGCCGCGATCAGCGAGTAGGTGGCATAGAGGCCGGTCGTGGTGTCGGTGCCGATGGGCAGCGACCAGGCCTGGCTGAGGTCGGCGCGGGGCGCGCCGTCGTTGGCCCAGACCGCGACCAGCACCCCGACAGGCACCAGCAGGGCGGTCAGCTTGAGCCAGTACTGGAAGGCCTGCACGAACGTGATCGAGCGCATCCCGCCCGAGAAGACGCTGACCAGCACGACGGTCCCGACCAGCACCGGCCCCACCCAGCGAGGTGCGTCCGCGACCAGCTCCAGGGTCAGCCCGGCGCCCTGCAGCTGGGGCAGCAGATAGAGCCAGCCGATGCTCACGACCAGCAGCGAGCAGAGCCGCCGCACCCCTGTGGAGGCGAGCCGCTCCTCGGCGAAGTCGGGCAGCGTGTACGCCCCTGACCTGCGCAAAGGTGCCGCGACCAGGGTCAGCAGCACGAGATAGCCGGCGGTCCAGCCGATCGGATACCAGAGCATCTCGGCACCGGAGGTGAACACCAGACCGGCGACCCCGAGGAAGGAGGCGGCCGAGAGATACTCTCCGCCGATCGCGCTCGCGTTGAGGCCGGGGCGTACCGATCGCGAGGCGACGTAGAAGTCGCTCGTGGTCCGGCTGAACCGCAGCCCCCAGGTGCCGATGGTCAGCGTCGCCAGGGTGACCAGGGTGACCGCGACGATCGCCGGGGCGGATTCGAAAGTCATGGCGTCTCGTCGTCGGAGCGGAGCAGGTCGGCATAGCTGGCCTCGTTGCGCTCAGCTCCGCGCAGGTACCAGCGGCCGAGGAGGAACAGGAACGGGTAGACCAGCACCCCGAGGAGCAGCCAGGGGAGCGGTACGCCGAACGGCGCGGTGCGCACCAGGCCCGGAGCCAGCCAGAACAGCAGCGGGAGCGAGCCGACGCCGAGGAAGAGCACCGCCAGGGTGCGGAGGGCGATCGAGAACTGGGCGCGCATCAGCGAGCCGAGGTAGACCTCGCCGAGGCGGGTGTCCTCGTCGACGTCGACCCGGCGGACGGCCGGGCGTCGCCGGGGCGGTCCGGTGACGCGTACGCGTTGTGGCTCTGTCATGTCAGGTTCGCCGGGCGAGCAGGTCCTTGAGCTGGCGCGTGTGCCGGCGGCTGACCTGCAGTTCGGTCCCGCGGGCGGAGCCGCCGACGACGACCGAGCAGCGGCCGGCCTCGGACCGCACCTCGGTCACGTGGGCGAGGTTGACGAGGAGGGAGCGGTGGATGCGTACGAACCGGGCGGAGGCCCACTCCTGCTCCAGCTGGGTCAGCGGGACCCGCACCAGATGGGACGCGTCGGCGGTGTGCAGCCGGGCGTAGTCGCCCTGCGCCTCGACGTGGGTGATCTGGGAGCGCCAGACGAAGCGGGTGACGCCGCCGAGCTCGACCGGGATCTGTACGTCGCCGCTCGGCTCCTCCTCCGGCATGCTGCCCATCAGCCGGGTGACGGTCTCCGCCAGCCGCTCGGCGCGCACCGGCTTGAGCACGTAGTCGACGGCGCGCAGGTCGAACGCCTCCAGCGCGTGCTCCTCGTGAGCGGTCACGAACACGACCGCCGGCGGCGTCTTGAACCTCGCCAGCAGGCGGGCCAGCTCGAGCCCGTTGAGACCGGGCATCTGGATGTCGAGGAAGACCGCGTCCACGCCCGACCCCTGCAGCTGCTGCAGCCCGTCGGTCGCGTTCAGGCAGGTGCGCACCTCCGCCACCCGCGCGTCCTGGGTGAGCAGGTAGGAGAGCTCGTCGGCTGCCGGCGGCTCGTCGTCGACGACCAGGATTCTCAGCCGGCCCCCGGGCGCTCCCTGTCGCGCGGCGAACGCCTGCGTGGTTCGGCCACTCATGTGTGCACTCCTGGGGCGAACTTCGGGATTCTGAGGATGACCTTCGTGCCGGCGCCGGGGGCGGTCTCGACCACCAGACCGTAGTCGTCGCCGTAGGCGTTGCGGAGCCGGGCGTCGACGTTGCCGAGCCCTACGGAGTCGGCGCCGCCGGCCAGCGCGTTGCGTACCTTCTCCGGGTCTTCGCCGGCGCCGTCGTCCTCGACCTCGATCACGCACTCGGTGCCGCTGTCGGCGGCCCGGATGGAGATGTGGCCGGTCTGCGCGTCGGCGAGCCCGTGGCGTACGGCATTCTCGACCAGCGGCTGCAGGCACAGGAACGGCACCGCGATCGGCAGCACCTCGGGCGCCACCGAGAGCCTCACCGAGAGCCGCTCGCCGAACCGGGCCTGCTCCAGCAGGAGATAGCGCTCCACGGAGCGGAGCTCCTCGGACAGCGTGGTGTATTCGCCATGGGTCCGGAAGGAGTAGCGGGTGAAGTCCGCGAACTCCAGGAGCAGCTCGCGCGCACGCTCCGGATCGGTGCGTACGAAGCTGGCGATCGCCCCCAGCGAGTTGTAGATGAAGTGCGGACTGATCTGAGCGCGCAGCGCGCGCACCTCCGCCTCCATCAGGCGCCGCCGCGACGCGTCGAGCTCGGCGAGCTCGAGCTGACCGGAGACCCAGGTCGCGACCTCGTCGGTGGCGCGGACCATCATCGCCGAGGTGTCCGGGGCGTACGCCTGCAGCGTGCCGACGAGGTGATCGTCGACGACCAGCGGGCTGACCACGGCGGAGTGCAGCGGGCAGCCGGCCTGGCCGCACTCGAGGTCGACCCGGTCGTAGAACCTTGTCGCGCCGTGCTCCAGCGTCCCCTCGGCCAGCTTGGTCACGTGCTCCTGGTGGTGGGTGCCGATGCCTTCCCAGGCGAGCAGGCCGTCGGTGTCGGTGATCGCGAGCGCCGGGGCGGCCAGGAGTGCCTGCAGGTGTGGGGCAGCGCGCTCGGCGCTGTCGACGGTCAGGCCGCCACGCAGCGCAGGGCTCGCCAGCGATGCGTTGTGGAGGGTGCGGAAGGTCGCCCGATCGGCTTCTGTGCCCAGGTGGGTGCGCCTCCAGCGCCGCATCCGCTCTCCTCTCGCCGCTCACCGATAATTGTGACCGCGCCCACGCTATCTGTCACCCGGGCCACCGCAGGGGCGCGAGGTAGGTTTGCGGCATGCGATTGAGTCGAGTGATCCCGGGTCTGCTGGCTGTCGGCGTAGCGGGCGCGGGGGCCGCCTTCGTGATCGGCATGCGCAACAAGTCGCCGTGGCTGCAGGACCGCATCCGCGCCTTCTCGAAGCGGTTCGCGTCCGAGGCCCTGAAGACCGCCGGGATGGAAGGTGCCACCAACGGCGTCGTCCTCCACGTCGGCCGCGCGAGCGGACGGGAGTACGCCACCCCGGTCACGCCGTTCCCGACCCCCGACGGCTTCGTCATCAACCTGCCCTACACCTCGAAGGTCGACTGGGCCCAGAACGTCCTGGCCGCCAACTCGGCCACGATCGTCTACGACGGCGTCGACCACCGGGTCACCGACCCGCGCGTCGTCCCGTACGCCGAGGTCGCGCCGCTGCTCCCGAAGGCCGCCGGTGTCTTCCGGGCCGTCTTCGACGTCCAGGAGTTCCTCCGCGTCACCAACGTGGACTGAGGTCGTCGTCGGGTTGGCGGGACTCGAACCCGCGATCGCCTGGACCCAACCCAGGAGGGATAGCCGCTTCCCCACAACCCGTTTTGTGTCTTCACGGGCGCGGTCGCTGCTGCATGCCGACCACGTTAGACAGGCGATGACCCCGAACGCACACGATTTATCGATTTATCGGCTGTAGGTTGCGACGCGTGGGATACGAGCTGAGGGACCGGTTGGTCGTCGGGATCGCCTCGAGCGCGCTCTTCGACCTCACCGAGTCGGATGCGTACTTCCGCGAGCACGGCGAGAAGGCTTACCGCCGCTACCAGGACGAGCGCATCGACGACCCGCTCCGGCCAGGTGTCGCCTTCCCGTTCATCAAGCGGCTGCTGAGCCTCAACGACCTGGCGGCCGACGCCGACGACGGGCTCGTCGAGGTGATCGTGGTCTCGCGCAACGACCCCAACACCGGTCTGCGGGTGATGCGCTCGATCGAGCACCACGGCCTGCCGATGACCCGCGCGGTCTTCACCCAGGGTCGCTCGCCCCACCCCTACATCGGCGCGCTCGGGATGTCGCTGTTCCTCAGTGGCAACCGCGAGGACGTCATCGCGGCCAGCCGCGAGGGGTTCCCGGCCGGTCACGTGCTGCCGTCGGCGGCGACGTACGACGAGACCGACCGCTCCGTGGTCGTCGCCTTCGACTTCGACGGTGTGCTCGCCGACGACGGCAGCGAGCGGGTCTTCCGCGAGGAGGGGATCGAGAGATATCGGGCCTACGAGGCCAGCCGGAAGGCCGAGCCGCTCGAGCCCGGGCCGCTGCAGCCGCTGCTGCGCGACCTCAACCGGATCCAGCAGATCGAGGAGCAGCGCCGCCTGGAGGATCCGGGCTACGAGCCACGGCTGCGGATCGCGCTCGTCACCGCCCGCGGCGCCCCGGCCCATGAGCGGGCGATCCGGTCTCTGCAGTCGTGGGACGTCTACGTCAACGAGGCCTTCTTCCTCGGTGGCGTGGAGAAGGTGCGGGTGCTCGAGGTGCTCCGTCCGCTGATCTTCTTCGACGACCAGACGACCCATCTGGACGAGGCGGTCGGGTCGATCGCCGGAGTCCACATCCCCTACGGCGTGGCCAACGCCGACGATGTTCCCGCTGGTCAATAGCACTTTACAGTTCACCCACAGGAAGTGCTCATCTGGTGGACGGGCCGGTTGATATGTCACCCTGGGGAGAGTTGTACAGGTTCTGTTCACTTGAGAAGTGCGAGGAGTTCACTCGATGACTTCGGCTATGTGTGCCAAGTGCACCGAAGACGAGGAGATCCGGGTTCTCTCGCGTTCGGCGGGGGGCCGCCGGCGGTTGATGTGCTGCAGGTGCGGGTACGCGTGGGAGAGCGGGCGCTCCGGCCCCGCCCGGAGGACCGGCCTGAACGGCCTGTTCGGAGCGGCCTGAGGCGCCGTCGGCGTACGTTTCACGCCACTGTCGCCTGAGGTTCATCTCGCGCGGGCGCGCAGGTGTTGCGGAGTGGCTTGGGTAGAGGGCTGAGACCTGTCTCGGGATCCCCTACCAAGCTCCGAGGAGTACCAACCCATGTCCGCAACTCGACGCTCCCTGCTCACCGGAGGAGCCGCGGCCGGGGTCGGCCTGGCCGTCGCCGGTGCCGTTCCCGCTCTTGCCGAGGCGAAGCCGGCGCGGCCCGGCACCCCGGGACGCAAGCGCGCCCGCGAGCCGTTCCCGCCGCTCGTGGACGACCCCAAGGGGATCCTCGCGCTGGCCGAGGGATTCGCGTACGCCATCGTCACCTCCGCTGGGGAGACGACCCTGAAGACGGGTGAGAAGACGCCGTCCAACCACGACGGGATGATGGTGCTCGGCGGCAGGCGTGGGCGCTACACGCTGATCCAGAACCACGAGATCGAGCCCGGTGAGGGCATTCCGGTGCCGCTCGTCGAGGGCACCGTCTACGACCCGGGCGCGCCGTCGGGCGGCTGCACCGTGATCACCACCGACGGGGGCGGTGCCAATTTCGGTGAGTTCGTCGCGATCTCCGGCACCTCCACCAACTGCGCCGGCGGCCCGACGCCGTGGGGGACCTGGCTGACCTGCGAGGAGACCGTCAACGACGCCGGCGAGGAGTGGGAGGGCGAGGACGGCACCAAGGGCGTCTACGAGAAGGACCACGGCTACGTCTTCGAGGTCTGGGCCGACGGCTCGGCCGACCCGCGCCCGATCAAGGCCTTCGGTCGCTACGACCACGAGGCCCTCGCGATCGACAAGAGCCGCACGAAGGTCTACCTCTCCGAGGACGCCGACGAGCCGAACGGGCTCTTCTACCGCTGGACCGCCCCGGCCGGGGTGAGGCTCGGCCCGGGCGTGCTCACCGAGCTGGCCGACGACGCCGGCACGCTCGCCGCGATGCAGATCATCCTTCCCGACGGCTCGGTGCTGCCCGACGTGGCCTATCTGACCTCCGCGCAGATGGGTCAGCCCTTCCCGGTGAAGTGGAAGACCGTGCCCGAGCGCGACGCCCAGGAGACGCCGTGCCGCGAGCAGTTCGCCGACGGCGAGGTCACCCGCGGGCGCAAGTTCGAGGGCGTGTGGGGCACCGACGAGGGCGTCTACGTGGTCAACTCCTACGCGTGGGAGGAGGGCGACATGCCCGCCGACGCGTCCCCGCACGACGGCATGGTCTGGTTCTACGACTACAAGGCCGAGACCATCCAGCTGGTGACGTACTTCCCGCACCAGACGCAGTCCGAGGACGATGCCCCGGCGCCGAAGTACAGCGACCTCACCTTCGACGGCCCCGACAACGTCACCGTCACCCCCTGGGGTTCGCTGGTGCTCGCCGAGGACGGCACCGGCGCCTCGCACGTGCTCGGCGCGTTCCCGGGCGGCCCGGCGTACGCCATCGCCCGCAACGATCTGAACGACTCCGAGTTCTGTGGGCCGTGCTTCTCGCCCGACGGCAAGGTCCTCTTCGTCAACATGCAGGACCCCGGCTACACCCTGGCCATCACCGGCCCGTGGGAGCGCTACCTCGGTTGAGGATCGGCGGCTCGAGAGATGAGACGTACGTGGCGGGCGGCTCGGGCCGCCCGCCACGTACCGCCATCAGCCGAGGTTGACCAGCTGACCGGCCGGCGGCGAGGTGCCGTCGGTGCCGGACAGGACGTCGGTCGTGGCGACCACGCCCCACTTGGTCCACTCGACGGCCCCAGGAGTCGGCGGTGAAGCCTTGGTCCAACGGTGGCCGTGGCGTACGGCGGTGATCTTGTTCCCGAACATCTCGGCCACGTAGATCGTGCCGTGCGGACTCACCGCGACGCCGGTGGCACCCAGGAAGCCACGAGCGACCTGCTTCTGGTGTCCTGTGCGGGCGTCGATCTTGAAGACGCTTCCGCGAGATCCGAGCTCGGGGCCTTCCGGCCCGCCCGGCAGGCTGGAGACGTAGAGCCGCCCGTCAGGGCCGGTCTCGACATCGGTCGGAACGCCCTCGAAGTAGTAGGTCCGACCCACGAAGCACGGGTCGAGCCCGAATCCCTCGACGACCTCCGCAGTGAACTTGTACGGGATCCCCGGCAGCGTCGCGACGGTCTTCACGTGACCCCACGAGGAGACCGACAGGATGCTGTTCCCACCGGCGTCGGCGACGTAGGTGCTCCCCTTCCTGGTCGCGGTGGCGTACGGGTGGGAGTCGACCCCGCCCTTGTACGACGCGGGTGCGCCGATCTCGGCCGGCCACTTCGCGTCACACTTGGGATCGCCCTTGCGGAACCCGTAGGACGTACGGCCGTCGGGGTTGCGCTTCTTCTCGTAGGCGTGCAGGTCGGCGACGGTCTTGACCTTGCCGGAGGGGTAGAGCCGCTTCAGCCAGCTGCCCGTGTTCTCGAAGGTCTCGCGGTTGGAGCGGGTGACGACGAAGGTCACCACACCGTCGCGGACGGACAGCCCGCCGACCTCGTAGCCGTTCGGATCGGTGTAAACGACCTTCGGCGACTTGCCCGGCCGGGCCTTCAGGATCTGGCCGGCGAAGTTCGAGGAGACGTACGCCGTCCCGTCATCGCCCACCGCCGCACTGAGCGGGGAGAGCAGGCCGGATGCGAGTACGCCGGTGGGCAGACGAGGCTTGGAATGGGCCTGCGCTGCTGGGGTGGTGGCGATGAGCGCCGCGCCGAGGATCAGTGCGGCGGCCGCCGTCAGACACCGTGGAAGTCTGGACATTGCGTGTCCCCCTTGTGTTGTCTGTACGGACCAGCGACCGCGTCGTCGCCGGTCGTTCTTCAGTCTCATTGCCTCTGGTGGCGATCGAATCGCCCGGTTTGGGTAACGCCGTTCTCGGTGGCAGCGGTGAGGTTGTGAGCCCTGTGAGGTCGTGAGAGGAAGTTGACGGGCCTGCGCGCGAGGGTTGGCGCCGGCTGAAACGTGGACTGGCGATGGTGAGTGATATCTCGCCGACTGCCGCATCTGAGGAGCCCACCATGAGCCGCCGCTACTGGATCGACGACTGGCGTCCGGAGGACGCCACCTTCTGGGAGGAAACCGGGGCGAAGACCGCCCGCCGCAACCTGATCTGGTCGATCTTCGCCGAGCACCTCGGCTTCTCGGTCTGGCTGATCTGGTCGGTCTCCTCGGCCTTCCTGGTCGCCCAGGGCTTCGACTTCACCCCGAGTCAGCTGTTCTTCCTGATCGCCATCCCGAACCTGGTCGGCTCGCTGCTGCGGGTGCCCTACACCCTCGCGGTGCCGAAGTTCGGCGGTCGCAACTGGACGATGATGTCGGCCGCGCTGCTGCTCGTGCCGACCCTCGGCTTCGCGTACGCCGTCACCCAGCCGTCCACCCCCTACTGGGTCTTCTGCGTCATCGCCGCCACCGCCGGCCTCGGCGGCGGGAACTTCGCCTCCTCGATGGCGAACATCAACTTCTTCTACCCTTCCGCCAAGAAGGGCGCCGCGCTCGGCCTCAACGCCGCTGGCGGCAACCTCGGCGTCGCGCTCATCCAGTTCCTGCTGCCGGTCATCGTCGGTGGTGCCGGCATCTTCGGGCTGATCAAGGCCTCCGAAGGCGGCATCCACCTCGAGCGGGCCGCGTTCGTCTACGCGGCGCTGGCCGTCATAGCGACCCTCTCGGCCTTCTTCTTCATGGACAACCTCAGCTCCGCGAAGTCGCCCGTGCGTGAGCAGCTCTCGGTCGTGAAGTCGAAGCAGACCTGGATCATGTCGTTCCTCTACATCGGCACCTTCGGGTCCTTCATCGGCTACTCCGCCGCGATGCCCCTGCTGATCAAGCTCAACTTCTGGGTGCCCGAGCCCGCGCCGCTCGGCACCGGCATCTACTTCGCCTACTTCGCCTTCCTCGGCGCCCTGATCGGCTCCGCGACCCGGCCGCTGGGCGGCTGGCTGGCCGACCGCTGGGGCGGCGCGAAGGTCACGCTCGGCGCGTTCATCGGTTTGGTCGTCTTCACCCTCGGGGTGCTGTGGACGCTGATGCAGCTCACCCCGAACCCGGACGCCACGCCCGCCATCGCGTTCGACAACCAGTCGTGGTTCCCGGCGTTCCTGGGCTTCTTCATGCTGGTCTTCGCCTCGACCGGCATCGGCAACGGGTCGACGTACAAGATGATCCCGTCGATCTTCCGTCGTGAGGCCGAGATGGCCACCACGCCGGGCACCGCCGAGCGGGACGCCGCACTCGTCGGCGCGACCAAGAAGTCCTCCGCCGCGGTCGGAATCATCGGCGCCGTCGGTGCGATCGGCGGGTTCTTCATCCCGATCGCCTTCAACAGCCCGTGGGTCGACAACCCCCTCGACGCCACCAAGTCGGCGTTCATCGCCTTCACCATCTTCTACGCCATCTGCGCCCTGGTCACCTTCGTGGTCTACCTGCGGCCGCAAGGTGCGCGGGTGGGAGAGCTGGCTGACGTGCGCATCTGAGCGGACCGCCCCCGTGTAACACGCTGTTCGTCGGACTTATCGCCCTATCAGATAGGGCGATAAGTCCGACGAACGACGTGTTACACGCGTTTCAGCCCAGCCCGATCGCCGCCTCCGCCGCGGCCAGGACCGGTGCGGTCGCCTCACGGCACCTCTCGGCTCCGGCGGCGTACACCTGCGTCACGTACGCCCGGTCGGCGGCGAGCTCGTGGTAGCGCTTCTGGATCGGCTCGAGCTCGGCGACGACCGCGTCGGTGACCGCGGCCTTCAGGCTGCCGTAGTTCGACAGCCCGGCCGCCGATCCACCGCAGGCCTCGAGGATGTCGATCAGGTTGGTGACACCCGGCCGCTCCTCGTCGCGGGAGACGTCTCCGGCGGAGTCGGTGACCGCACGGGCCACCTTGCGACGTACGACATCGGCATCGTCCAGCAGGAAGATCGAGCCCGGGTGCGCGTCGCCGGCCGACTTCGACATCTTGCGGGTCGGCTCGGCCAGATCCATGATCCGGGCCCCGGCCTCGGGATGCACCGCCTGGGGGACCGAGAAGACCCGGCCGTACGTCGTGTTGAACCGGATCGCGATGTCCCGGGCCAGCTCGACGTGCTGACGCTGGTCGTCACCGACGGGCACCTCGGTCGCCCCGTAGAGCAGGATGTCGGCCGCCATCAGCACCGGATAGGTGAACAGCGAGGCGCGCACCGACGCCCCCACGCGGCGCGACTTCTCCTTGAACTGGATCATCCGACCCAGCTCGCCGGTGTGCGCGACGCACTCGAGCAGATAGCTGAGCGAGCGATGCGCGGGGACGTGGGACTGGATGAACAACGTGGCCGGTTCGAGCCCGGACGCCATCAGGAGGAGTGCCATCTCCTCCGTCCGCGTACGCAGCACCGACGGCTCGTGCGGCAGGGTCAGTGCGTGCAGGTCGGAGAGGCCGTAGAAGGCGTCCGAGTCGGCCGTGGCGGCCATCTCGACAGGCTCGATACATCGCATCGGTCGCAGCGCGCCGAGCAGGTTGCCGATGGTGAGTCGGCCGGAGGGTGTGATGAGAGAGAGTCGCCTGGTCATGGTGGACCTTTCGGGGTGGTGAGGCCCACGGGTCAGCGACGATCAACGAGAAAGGCCGCCCGTGGGCGGCCTGATGTGAGTGCTCAACAATCGGGTGGACCGCCTAGGAGGCGGACCACCACTGGGTGGAACGAATGCTGAACACCTCTCCAGTGTCTCACACGTCACAGATAGCGTGTGGCCCATGACGACTCCGCCGACCACGTGGCCGACCTCGTGCCAGGGGCACTCGACGGTCGTGTTCGACGAGAGCCTGGCCGACTACGACTTCGGCCCGACCCACCCGATGGCGCCGATCCGGGTGGACCTGACGATGCGCCTGGCCGGCGAGCTCGGCGTACTCGACCATCTGAAGGTCGTCGAGGCGCCGATGGGCACCCCGGAGCAGCTGCTCACCATCCACGACGAGAGCTACATCGAGGCGGTCATCAAGGCCGGCAGGAGCGGCGAGTCGGACCTCGCCCACGGCCTCGGCACCGAGGACGACCCGGTCTTCGCGCACATCCACGACGCCAGCGCACACATCGTCGGCGCGAGCATCGAGGCCTGCCGCCAGGTCTACTCCGGCGAGAGCCTGCACAGCGCCAACATCATGGGCGGCCTCCACCACGCGATGCGTGGACGGGCCGCCGGGTTCTGCATCTACAACGACGTCGCCGCCGGCATCCAGTGGCTCCTCGACCAGGGCGTGAAGAAGGTCGCGTACGTCGACGTGGACGTGCACCACGGTGACGGCGTCGAGCGGGCCTTCTGGAACGACCCACGCGTCCTGACGATCTCCCTCCACGAGACCGGCCAGCTGCTCTTCCCCGGCACGGGCTTCGCCGAGGAGGTCGGCGGACCCGAGGCCGAGGGGAGCGCGGTCAACGTCGCGCTGCCGCCCGGCACCGCCGACCACGGCTGGCTGCGCGCCTTCCATGCCGTCGTGCCCGACCTGATCCGGGAGTTCCAGCCGGAGATCCTGGTGACCCAGCAGGGCTGCGACTCGCACACCGACGACCCCCTCGCCGACCTGGCGCTCAGCGTGGACGGCCAGCGGGCGGCGTACGTCGCGCTCCACGAGCTCGCCCACCAGGTGTGCGGCGGCAAGTGGGTGGCGTTCGGCGGCGGTGGTTATGCGGTCGTAGACGTCGTGCCACGCGCATGGACCCACCTTCTTGCGCTAGTGTCGGGGAATCCCTTGGAGCCGACGCTCGACGTGCCAGGTGGCTGGCGTGAGCACGTGCAGACGCGCCTCGGGAGGGTCGCACCGTTGCGCATGACGGACGGACGTGAACCGGCCTACCGCGACTGGGGGAGCGGATATGACCCCGGCACGTGGCTGGACCGGCAGGTCCACGCGACTCGCACAGCGGTGTTCCCGCTGCACGGGCTCGACCCGATGCCGTAGCCCGGTCAGATAGTTTCGGGACGGTCTAGAAACCGCAGTTCGTCGCGCCCAAATGCAACTCGACACGCCGGTGGTATGTGAGATTCTCAGGGGTGTCCCCTTCCCCATCAGTCACATCAGGCCCTATTCTCACTTTGGGATCGCGTTTTTGGACCGGCGGTGGGGAAGCCGCCGGCGTCGCGATCACTCGAGAGAGAACGGTGGAAGCAGATGGTTACTCCTTCTGGAGACATCTCTGACAGCAAGTTCCTGACCGTTGCCGAGGTTGCGTCGATGATGCGCGTATCCAAGATGACGGTCTACCGGTTGGTTCATTCGGGCGAGCTGCCTGCGGTGCGTGTCGGTCGTTCCTTCCGGGTTCGGGAGGACGACGCGAACGAATACCTCAAGAGCTCGTTCTACAACGCGGGCTAGTTGTCGGACCCCGCGCCCAGGCACAATGGGCGCGGGGGCAACACCGGTCCCATCGGGTCACCGATTCTCTCTGGGTGCCCTGGCTTCGTTAGTCTTACCCCCTAGGTCTGTTTGCCGCGCGCTGCGGTGAGTGGCCGCGTCGGCACCGGGCCGGCATTCTCTGCAACGATCGTGAAGGGTTCCCCGTGGGTTCTGTCATCAAGAAGCGTCGCAAGCGCATGGCGAAGAAGAAGCACCGCAAGCTGCTCAAGAAGACTCGCGTCCAGCGCCGCAAGCTCGGCAAGTGACGTTCGTGGCGTAGGTGGCGGAACGCACCGGACCTGGCCGAAGCGAAGCCCGAGGCGGGCAGCAGGGGCGGGTCCTCCTGGTCACCGGGGTCTCGCGTGACCTCGGTCGCCGTTTTGCGCGCGCTGCCGCCCGCCACCCGAACGTCGAGCGGGTGATCGGAGTCGATGTCGCACCGCCTCGCGGTGACATCGGCAAGGTCGGATTCGTCCGAGCCGACATCCGCAACCCGGTGATCGCCAAGGTGATCGCCAAGGAGGAGGTCGACACCGTCGTCCACCTCAGCGTCATCGCGACCCCCGGCACCACCGGGGGTCGTTCGACGATGAAGGAGCTCAACGTCATCGGGACGATGCAGCTCCTCGCGGCCTGTCAGACTGCGCCGTCCCTGCGTCAGGTCGTGGTGAAGTCGACGACCCAGGTCTACGGGGCGAGCAGCCGCGACCCGGCGATGTTCACCGAGTCGATGGAGCCGCGGCGCACCCCGTCCTCCGGCTATGCCCGCGACGCGGCCGACATCGAGTCCTACGTACGCGGCTTCGCCCGCCGTCGCCCGGACATCGCGGTCACAGTGCTGCGCTGTGCCAACGTCCTCGGGCCGAGCGTGGTCAGCCCGATCGCGTCCCACTTCCGGCGCGCGGTTGTGCCCAACGTGCTCGGCTTCGACCCCCGCCTTCAGTTCCTCCACGAGCAGGACCTCTACGGCGTCCTCGAGCATGCTGTACGCACCGGGGTCCCCGGGACGTTCAACGTCGCCGGCGACGGCGTGCTGACCCATTCGCAGGTCGCGCGCCGGCTGCAGCGGGTCACGGTGCCGATCCCCGAGCCCATGTTCGGCCTGGCGAGGTTCGGCGGCGGCGAGTATCCCGCCGAGCTCCGGGCCCTGCTGACCTACGGTCGTGGCGTCGACACCACGCGGATGCGCTCGCTGTTGGGCTTCGAACCCCGATACACGACCGAGGACACGGTCGTAGACTTCGCGGACAGCGTGATGCCGTCCGCGAACCGCGCCGACCGTGCGCTGGCCGCCTTGGAGAGCCGACTGACAGGAGCGCCCGGTGACTGAGTCCCCCGCCCAGGGTTTCACCGGCGCCACGGCGCGCGAGCGCCACCCGCTGCGGGCGATCCCGGCGGCCGACTGGGCAGCGGCTCTGGAGAGCGCCGCCAAAGAGGTCTTCGGTGCCGAGTGGGAGGAGCAGCTCGCTCGGTTCATCGTGTTCCTGCGCCGCCGGATCTCCGGCGAATACTCCGTCGACGAATACGGCTTCGACCGCGAGCTCACCCAACGCTTCATGCTGGCCGTGCTGCGGCCGATCAAGGAGAAGTGGTTCCGGGTCGAGGTGCGCGGCATAGAGAACATCCCGACCGACGGCGGCGCCCTGATCGTCTCCAACCACTCCGGCACCATCCCGATGGACGGCCTGATGACGATGGTCTCGATCCACGACGAGCTCGGTCGCAACCTGCGCCCGCTCGGGGCCGACCTGGTCTTCCGGATGCCGATCGTCGGCAACATCGCCCGCAAGGCGGGCGCGACGCTGGCCTGCAGCGAGGACGCCGAGCGGATGCTGCGCAACGGCGAGCTGGTCGGCGTATGGCCCGAGGGCTTCAAGGGCATCGGCAAGCCCTACAGCGAGCGCTACAAGCTCCAGCGCTTCGGCCGCGGCGGCTTCGTCTCCTCGGCGCTGCGCACCGGTGTCCCGATCGTGCCGCTCTCCGTCGTCGGCGCCGAGGAGATCTACCCGCTGGTCGGTAACATCCCGGCCCTCGCCAAGGTCATCGGCGTGCCCTACCTGCCGATCACGCCGTTCTTCCCACTCCTCGGGCCGCTGGGTCTCATCCCGCTCCCGTCGAAGTGGCTGATCGAGTTCGGCGAGCCGATCCGCACCGATGCGTACGACGCTTCGGAGGCCGACGACCCGATGCTGGTCTTCAACGTCACCGACCAGGTGCGCGAGACGATCCAGCAGACGCTCTACCGCCTGCTGGGCGAGCGCGCCTCCGTCTTCGGCTGATCCCGAGAGGTCACCCCCGCCGGTCGAGAAGTCAGCTGCGCCGGCCGAGACGGCACGCCTGTGCCAACTCGACCAGCGCCAGTGACGCTTCGGCCGTGAGTTACGGCGTGAGGAGACCGGTGGCGCCGGCGAGCACGTCGCCGACCAGACCGGTGACGCCGGTGACCAGACCGGTGACGGGGTCCGTCACGGTGCCGGGGTCGGTGTCCGGGTCCTCGGAGGGATCGCCGTCGGAGGGGGTGGTGGGGGTCGGCAGGATGCTGCCGTCCTCCTCCGGTTCCTCGGAGGGCTTCTCCTGGTCGTCCTTCTCGCCCTTGGGGTCGGTCACCGAGCCGGGACCGATCTTGTCGGGGTCGATGGAGGGCAGATCGAGGGCGTTGTCGTCCTGGGTGAGCGGCGGCAGCGCCTCGGCCTCGACGACGGTGTCGGCCGGAAGCAGCCCGTCGATGTCGGAGGTGAGGCTGGAGACCAGCGTCGCGGGAAGCTCGGTGATGCCACCCTCGCAGGTGGGGCAGAGCTGGGCGGCGGCCTGGTCGATCAGCACGAGGGTCTGCGCGGCGTCGGAGACGGCCGGCTCGGCACGCTCGGGCACCTTCGGGCTCAGCTCGGCCAGCTCCTCGACGCCATCGGCCGCGAACGTACGCAGCTGGGCGAGCGAGTCGTTGTCCTGGGACTGCTCGAAGTCGCTGATCAGCAGGTCGGAGCCGTGCGCGGCCTGTCGCGAGAAGGTCTCGAGCGTCGTGGTGACCCGCTCGGAGTCGGTCATCGGCGCATCGGCGACGAGCGACTTGGCCTCGCGCAGGCGGGTGCCGGCGTCCTCGAGGATCCGGATGCCACGGGCCTGGGTGCTGACGGTGAAGCCGGCGGAGACGTTCTCCACGGCACGCTTGACCGGGTAGAGCGAGTCACCGGGCAGAGCGGTCTGGGACGCGGCCGCGGCACCTGCAGTGCCGCCGACGATCGCCATCGCGGCGAAGGCGACGGCGAGCTTGCGCTGCCGGCGCGGCCTGCGTACGGGACCGACGGTGAGCTTGCGCTCGACCGTCTTCTCGGTGCGCGGCGCGGGCACGAGCTCGGTGTCGGCGGCCTCCATGAGGCGCTCGCGAAGGGAGACGGAGAAGTCGCGACTGGGGACGGCGGAGTCGCTGAGAGTGGAGAGCGACGAAGCGAAGACGGCCAGATCACGAAGCTCGTCGGCAGACTGCGAGGCACGCCGATCCGTCGCAGCAGCAGCCGCGACCATTCGGTCGAACTCGTCGGCACGCTTTCGCGCCGGGAATGCCGGGCTCATCGGGGGGTTCCTACTCGGTATCGGCTGTCAGGGATTCGTCGAAACAGCTGCGCACAAGGTGCTGCCATGTCAGACAACGAGTCGCCCCGGCCGCGGGTTACGGCAACCGGTCGAGCATTCAAGGTGGTGCGGAACACAGTCATCAGCGGATCCCGTCAGGCATCTGCTTGGCGAGATTGCGGATCCCGCGCAGCTGGAGCTGTTTCACGGCTCCGTCGCTGCGCCCGAGGATAGCGGCTGTCTCCGCGATTGACAGCCCTTGGAGGAAACGCATGATGATGCAGTCGCGTTGCTCGTCGGGCAGTTTGGAGAGAGCCCCGAGCAGCATCTCGTTGGTGATCCCGGCCATCACGATCTTCTCCGGCCCGTCCGAGGACGAGTCGTGCTGACCCATGTCCTCGGTGGTCATCTCCAGGCGCGTACGTCCCGCCTTGAAGTGGTCCGTGGCCAGGTTGCGCGCGATGGTCATCAGCCAGGCGCCGAAGTCCTTGCCCTGCCAGCGGAAGCCGGTCATCGAGCGGAGCGCGCGGAAGAACGTCTCCGAGGTGAGGTCCTCGGCGACCTGGGTGGAGCGGGTCCGGTAGAAGAGGAACCGGTAGACCGCACCGTGGTAGTGGTCGTAGAGGAGGCCGAACGCCTCCTTGTCACCCTTGCGGGCGAGCTCGACGAGCGCGATCAGCCGGGTGCGGTCGGCCTCGCTCTCCTCCGAGGATGTGGCGAGCTCGGCGTCGTCGTCCGGCTCGTTGTCGGAGCGGGGCTTGGACTCGTGGGTGCCACCCGAGCCGCGGCGCTCGGGCTCGGCGAGCGGACCGGACGCACCGGCGACACCGGCGTAGGCGGGCTCGTAGCCCTCGTTCATCAAGAGCTCGACCGCAGCACGCAGTGCATCCAAGCGACGATGGACGTCATTGGCGCGGCGCGACATGTGGGTCCCTCCCGAAGACTCCCCCTGAGCGAGCCCAACCTTACGGGTTAGGGCATCCCGATGTCAGGTCCCGAGCCGAAGTTGCCTCGGCGTGTGTTGGCAATTTCCTGACAGAGCGGCGAATACCCGCCACTGCATACAGGTCGCCAACAGGGCGATCAGTCCCGCCGTCCGCGGAGCGCGATCGCCACCGCGATCGCCCCGGTGGCCGCCCCGCCCAGCGCCGCGGTGACCACGCCGGCCCGGGCGGCCTTGCGACCGGTGCGGTAGTCACGGATCGGCCAGCCCTTCACGCGCGCGTGGGCGCGTAGGCGCGCGTCCGGATTGATCGCGCACGGATGTCCGACCAGCGACAGCATCGGCAGGTCGTTGTAGGAGTCCGAGTAGGCGGCGCAGCGAGAAAGGTCGAGGCCCTCCCGGGCGGCGATCGCCTTGACCGCCTCCGCCTTGGCCGGCCCGTGGAGCATCTCGCCGACCAGATCGCCGGTGTAGACGCCGTCCTCGGTGGCCGCCACCGTCCCGAGCGCGCCGGTGAGCCCGAGCCGTCGGGCGATGACCCGCGCGGCCTCGACGGGCGCCGCGGTCACCAGCCACACCCGCTGTCCTTGGTCGATATGGGTCTGCGCGAGGGCCCTGGTGCCGGGCCAGATCCGGTGGGCCATGCCCTCGTCGAAGATCTCCTCCATCAGGCTCTCGACCTCCTCGGCGCGATGGCCGCGGATGAACGACAGCGCCGACGAGCGCGCCGACTCCATGTGGGACGGGTCCTCGACCCCGGCCACCCGGAAATAGGCCTGCTTGTACGCAGCCGAGGCGATGTCCCGCGTACGGAAGAACTTGCGCCGGTGCAGGCCGCGGGCCAGATGGAAGATCGTCGCGCCCTGCATGATCGTGTTGTCGACGTCGAAGAAGGCTGCCGCCGTCGGGTCTCCGGCCGTCGGATAGAGCCACGCCTCGATCTCCGCGGCCGCGGCCGATGCCTCGCCGGCGAGAGCCGAGCGGCGTTTGAGGTCTTTTCGCCGAAGCTCGGCACGGCGGCGGTCGCTGGCGCTGCTCATTTCGCCAACAGTAGTGGTCCGGACGCCGTGAGGGGACCCAGGTGTCAAGATGGTCGGATGGAACCACGTGTGACCTTTTACTCCCGTCAGGGCTGCCATCTGTGCGACGAGGCTCGGCTGGTCCTCGAGAAGGTGGTCGGGGACGACTACACCGAGGTCGACATCGACGCCGACGAGGAACTGCGCGAGCGTTTCACGAACGAGGTGCCCGTGACGTACGTCGACGGGAAGCAGCACGACTTCTGGCGTGTCTCCGAGGAGCGGCTGAGGGCAGCGCTCGCGCGCTCCCCAGAATAACTGTCGATCGGCCCATTACCCCGAACAGCCCCCCTCTGACAACTCCGCAAACACGTGTGCTAGCCGACGCTCTGCGAGTTTGTTCTCGCGGTCACAAACTCCGTATGGTGGCTGAGCCGCAGGGCGATCCCGGGCTAAAAAGCCCCCGTCTGTGGCGCCGGCATTGAAAGAGCAGAGCGTGACGGCACGGAGTACGAATACGGGCGAGGGCAGCGGTGCCCAGGACCCCCACCGGGACATCCCCGAGGCGACTGTCGCCCGGCTTCCGGTCTACCTCCGGGCGCTGACCTCGCTCGCCGAGCGCAACATCGCCTCCTGCTCCTCCGAGGAGCTCGCGACCGCCGCCGGGGTGAACTCGGCCAAGCTGCGCAAGGACCTCTCCTACCTGGGCTCCTACGGCACCCGTGGGGTCGGCTACGACGTCGACTACCTGAGCTACCAGATCGCCCGCGAGATCGGCGTCACCCACGACTGGCCGGTCATCATCGTCGGTATCGGAAACCTGGGTCAGGCGCTCGCCAACTTCTCCGGCTTCAGCAGCCGCGGGTTCCGCACCGTCGCGCTCCTGGACGCGGCCGCGCCGATGCAGGGCCAGACGGTCGCCGGGCTCGAGGTCCGGCCGTTCGCCGACCTGGCTGAGATCGTCGCGGCCGAGCAGGTCTCGATCGGAGTCATCTCGGTGCCGGCGACCGCTGCCCAGGACGTCGCCGACGCGATGGTCGCGGCCGGCATCAGCAGCATCCTCAACTTCGCGCCCGCCGTCCTGAACGTGCCGCCGGGTGTCGACGTACGCAAGGTCGATCTCTCGATCGAGCTGCAGATCCTCGCGTATCACGAGTCGCGCAAGGCTGCAGAAGCTGTCGAGACGGTGGACAATGGTTCCGAGGAAGGGATCACGGCATGAGTGTCCTTGTTGTCGGCATCTCACATAACTCTGCGCCGGTCTCGCTGCTCGAGGCGGCATCGGTGGACGCGGACGGCCTGCAGAAGCTCCTCACCGACGTGGCTGGTTGTGAACACGTCAGCGAGGCAGCGGTCATCGCGACCTGCAACCGTCTCGAGATCTACACCGAGGTCGAGCGGTTCCACGGCTCCGTCGAGGAGCTCTCCCGCCGCATCATCGAGGGCGCCGGGCAGACGCTCGAGACGATGCTGCCGCACCTCTACGTCCACTACGACGACGGTGCCGTCTCCCATCTGTTCAAGGTGGCTGCCGGGCTCGACTCGATGGCCGTCGGCGAGGGCCAGATCCTCGGGCAGGCCCGCGCGGCGCTGCAGCTCGGCCAGGAGATGGGCACGGTCGGACCGGCGCTCAACAGCCTGTTCCAGCAGGCGCTGCGCGTCGGCAAGCGTTCGCGCGCGGAGACCGACATCGACCAGGCCGCCCCGTCGCTGGTCACCGCGTCGCTGGACCGCGCCGCGCGCGCCGTGGGTGACGTACGCGGCAAGCGGGTCGCCGTCGTCGGCGCCGGTGCGATGGCCGGGCTGGCCACCGCGACCGTCTCCCGGCTGGGGGCCGCCGACGTGGTCGTCGTCAACCGCACCACGGCCAACGCCGAGCGCCTCGCCAAGGAGTACTCCGCGCGTTCGGCCTCGCTCGACACGCTGGCCGACGAGATCGCGGCCGCCGACGTCGTGATCACCTGCGCGGGCGCCAACGGGCTGCTCGTCCCGGCGGACATGGTCGGTGACCGCAGCAGCCGCCCGATCGCGCTGATCGACCTGGCCCTGCCCCACGACATCGACCCCGCTGCGGGGTCGCTCCCGGGGGCCACCCTGATCGACCTGGCCGCCCTCGCCGACGAGCTGCACGCCTCGCCCGCCGGCAAGGAGGTGCTCGCGGTCCGCGACATCGTCACCCAGGAGGTCGCGGCGTTCCTGAGCGCTCGTCGCCAGTCCGCGGTGACCCCGACGGTGGTCGCGCTGCGGAGCATGGCCACCGGTGTCGTCGCCGCCGAGATGGAGCGCCTCGACAACAAGCTGCCCGGCCTCGACGAGGTGACTCGTGCCGAGGTCCTCCGGACCGTACGCCGCGTGGCCGACAAGCTGCTTCACGAACCGACCGTCCGGGTCAAGGAGCTCGCCAACGAGACCGGTGCGGTGTCCTACGCCGCTGCGCTCGCCGAGCTCTTCGCGCTCGACCCCGAGGCCGTCTCCGCGGTGACCCGGGCCGACGTCCCAGGAGACCACTCATGAGAACTCTTCGTCTCGGCACCCGCCGTTCCCAGCTCGCCGTCACCCAGTCGACCCTCGTCGCGGAGGTGCTCCGCGCCCAGGGCCACATCGTCGAGCTGGTCGAGATCGTCTCCGACGGCGATCGCACCCAGGCAGCGAACACCCCGCTGACCAGCGCGAACTCGACGGGCGTCTTCGTCAGCGCGCTGCGCGACGCGCTCCACGCCAAGGAGATCGACCTCGCGGTCCACTCCCTCAAGGACCTGCCGACCTACCCCGAGGAAGGCATCGAGCTGGTCGCGATCCTGCCGCGCGAGGACCCGCGCGACGTGATCGTCGCCCGCGACGGCTTGACCCTCGGTGAGCTCCCGCCGGGCTCGCGGGTAGGCACCGGCTCGCCGCGACGCGTCGCCCAGATCAAGGCCCTCGGCCTCGGCCTGGAGCTGGCCGGCATCCGCGGCAACGTGGACACCCGCATCGGCAAGGTCCGCTCGGGCGAGTTCGACGCTGTCGTGCTCGCGCGTGCCGGCCTGGCCCGCATCGACCGGCTCGACGAGGTCACCGAGGTCCTCGACCCGATCCAGGTGCTGCCCGCTCCTGGTCAGGGGGCCCTGGCGGTCGAGTGCCGCGCAGGCGACGCCGATGCCGACGTACGCAAGATTCTGGCTTCCCTCGACGACTCGCCCACCCGAGCGGCTGTCGAGGCAGAACGCGCGGTGCTCGCCACCCTCGAAGGTGGCTGCGCCGCGCCCATCGGGACCCTCGCCGACGTGGTTGAGGGTGAGGAAGGACCAGAGCTGTGGGTGCGGGCAGTCGCGCTCTCACTCGATGGCTCGCTCTCGATCCGACTCTCCGCATCCGGGCCGCTCGACGACGCCGCAGGCGTCGGACGCCGGCTCGCCGAGGAGATGCTCGCCGAGGGTGCAGCAGACCTGACCGACGACCCCACCACTGACCCCGGCCAGGCTGTCATGGACACGGGCGGTTCCCCCCAGACCGCTCCCGAGCAGGACAAGGTGCACAACGCATGACCCGAGCAAAGACCACCGAGCAGACGGCCGAGCACAGCTCGGCCACCCCACTGGGCTGGGTGTCCTTCGTCGGCAGCGGTCCTGGTGACCCTGAGCTGCTGACGGTACGGGCGATCGACCTGTTGAAGCAGGCCGATGTTGTCGTGACCGAGGCCCCCGAGCACGCTTCGATGGTGCGCGGCGTTCTCGGCATCCCCGAGCCCGTCGAGCCGGCCGAGGGTGAAGAGACCCCGGAACCGGTCGGACCCGAGTTCATCGACGGCGGGTTCGGCGTCGACGGCCAGCCCCTGGCCAACGCCGCCCGTGCCAAGGCCGTCGTCAAGCAGGCGAAGCTGGGCAAGCGCGTCGTGCGCCTGATGACCGGCGACCCCTTCCTCTACGCCTCCGGCCCCGAGGAGGCGCAGTCCTGCGCCAAGGCGGGCATCGGCTTCGAGATCGTTCCCGGCGTCTCGTCGGTGTCGGCCGTTCCGGCCTACGCCGGCATCCCGCTGACGACCAAGGACCACCAAGAGGTCGCGGTCGTCACCTGCAACGAGAAGATCGACTGGAGCCAGTACGCCGACAACCGCACCCTGGTTCTCCTCTCCGGCGTCGGCATGATCGGCGACATCGCCAAGGAGCTCGTCGCGGCGGGCCGCTCGGCCAAGACCCCGGTCGCGATCACCCGCGTCGGCACCACGACCGAGCAGTCGACGGTAGAGTCGACGCTGGAGAACATCGCTGTCGACGCTCGTGCCGCACGGATGGCGCCGCCGGCGATCGTGGTGATCGGCAAGGTGGTCAACTTGCGTGAGACGCTCTCGTGGTTCGAGACGAAGCCGCTGTTCGGCTGGCGCGTGCTGGTGCCCCGCACCAAGGAGCAGGCGCCTGCGCTGTCGCTGAAGCTGAAGGGCTTCGGTGCCGTGCCCGAGGAGGTGCCGACGATCTCCGTCGAGCCCCCGCGCAACCCGCAGCAGATGGACAAGGCGGTACGCGGCCTGGTCGAGGGCCGCTACAACTGGATCGCCTTCACCTCGATCAACGCGGTGCGCGCCGTACGCGAGAAGTTCGACGAGTACGGCCTGGACTGCCGCGCCTTCTCCGGTCTGAAGATCGCCGCCGTCGGCGAGAAGACCGGGCAGGCGCTCGAGGCCTGGGGCCTGCGCCCCGACCTCGTGCCGAACACCGACAACCAGTCGGCCGCCGGCCTGCTCGAGGTGTGGCCGGAGTACGACGCGGACCTCGACCCGATCAACCGGGTCTTCCTCCCGCGCGCCGACATCGCCACCGAGAACCTCATCGCCGGCCTGGTCGACCTCGGCTGGGAGTGCGACGACGTGACCGCCTACCGCACCGTCCGGGCGGCTCCGCCGCCCGCGCCGACCCGCGACGCGATCAAGACCGGCAAGTTCGACGCGGTGGTCTTCACCTCCTCGTCGACGGTCCGGAACCTGGTCGGCATCGCGGGCAAGCCGCACACCTCCACGGTGATCGCGGCGATCGGTCCGGCCACCGCCAAGACCGCCGAGGAGCACGGCCTGCGCGTCGACGTGATGTCGCCCGAGCCGTCGATCGAGGCGCTCACCGAGGCGCTCGCCGCCTTCGGTGCCGCGCGTCGTGCCTCGCTGGTCGAGCAGGGCCTGCCGGTCACCAAGCCGTCCGACCGGCGCCCCGCCTCGCGCCGCCGTTCGCGTACCTCCTGAACCGAGTTCCACCGCAACTGCCGCGTGCTCCCGAGTGTGGGTGCACGCGGCTGTTGCATTACCGTGGAACGTACCCCTTTTGCGTTGGAGTGCAGATGAGCATCGAGAAGCCCGTGATCCGTCCCCGCCGGCTGCGCCGCACGCCGATCATGCGCCGGATGGTCGCGGAGACGGCCGTACGTCCCGCCAACCTGGTCCTGCCCGCGTTCGTGCGCGAGGGGATCGATGAGCCCGTCCCGGTCTCGACCATGCCCGGCGTGGTCCAGCACAGCCGGGAGTCGCTGCGGAAGGCTGCGGCCGAGGCCGCGACCGCCGGAATCGGCGGCATCATGCTCTTCGGTGTCCCGGAGACGAAGGACGCCGTGGGCTCGGGCGCGCTCGACCCCGACGGCATCCTCAACGTCGCCATCGCCGACGTCGTCTCCGAGGTCGGCGACGCGCTCACCGTGATGAGCGACCTGTGCCTGGACGAGTTCACCGACCACGGTCACTGCGGTGTGCTCGCCGAGGACGGCTCGGTCGACAACGACGCCACCCTCGAGATCTACGCTCAGATGGCGATCGCCCACGCCGAGGCCGGCGTCCACATGGTCGGCCCGTCCGGGATGATGGACGGCCAGGTCGCGGTGACCCGCGACGCCCTCGACGGCGCGGGCTACACCGACGTCTCGATCCTCGCCTACTCCGCGAAGTACGCCTCGGCGTTCTACGGCCCGTTCCGCGAGGCCGTCGACTCCGCCCTCAAGGGTGACCGACGGACCTATCAGCAGGATCCGGCCAACGCGCTGGAGGGCGTCCGCGAGGCGCTCCTTGACGTCGCTGAGGGTGCCGATATCGTGATGGTCAAGCCCGGGCTCCCGTATCTCGACGTCCTGCAGCGAGTGCGTGAGTCTGTCGATGTTCCGGTGGCTGCCTACAACATCTCAGGGGAGTACTCGATGTTGGAAGCCGCCGCCGCGAACGGCTGGATCGACCGCGAACCGGCGATCCTGGAGACACTCACCGCCTTCAAGAGGGCGGGCGCGGACGTCATTCTGACCTACTGGGCCACCGAAGCAGCTGGCTGGCTGCGAGGCTGACGTTCTCGCTTGATCAGCCGCTCAGCTCTGTGACGTGGAACATATCCTGAGAGTAGACTGCAGCCCGTGACCAATCGAGAGTTGGCCAGCCCCAAGCGCACCGGTCGGCCGCGCAACAGTGGACGGAATTCGGCGAACCCGCGGGAAGAGATTCTCAAAGAGGCATCCCGCCTCTTCACCGCTCAAGGGGTCGCGGCGACGACGATCAGCCAGATCGCCGAGTGCGTCGGACTGCGCCAGTCCTCGATGTACTACTACTACAAATCCAAGGAGGAGATCCTCTCCGCCTTGATGGAGAAGAACCGCGAGTCGCTCACGCTCGCGGAGAAGCTTCTCGAGGAGGCCGGCCCGGCTGCTCCGCGGCTCTACGCCTTCCTCTACACCGACGTCCGCCAGCTGTGCACCGCGCCGCTCGACTTCTACGAGCTGGAGGTGGCCGCCCTGGCGCAGCCGCAGGTCTTCGCCGGCTTCGAGGAGGACGGCGACAAGCTGCGTGACGCGGCCGCCCAGCTCCTCGAGATGGGCGTCGCCAGCGGTGAGCTTCGTCAGACCGACCCCGCCGCCACCGCGCTGATGCTGCTCTCGCTCAACGAAGGCGCCCAGCACCGGCTCTGGCACGGCCGGCGCGACGACGAGAAGGCCCCGGCGAGCTCCGACGCCCTGGCCGAGTCGGTCGCCGACTACCACCTCAGCTCCCTGCTGGCCGACGCATCCTCCCTGGATGCGGTCCGCGAGCTCGGTCGAGCCTTCGTCACCGAGTACGAGGACGACGAGCCCGCCGCCTGACTGTCGCGAACTCGTGGGGCCGCCCGCGCGGGGTGTAACACGTCGTTCGTAGGACTACTCGCCCTATTAGAACGACCGGATATTCCTACGAACAGCGTGTTACACGCGACCGTGCCGCCACCTCGGGCCACTCGCTCTCCACAGG
>NZ_JBEXJF010000033.1:0-57660 GCF_040608935.1 Nocardioides sp. NPDC004968 | reverse complement strand
TCGACCTGGAGGCGGGTGTTGACCTCGAGGAAGGAGATGGTGCCATCGGCGGCGACCAGGAACTCACAGGTCCCGGCGCCGACGTAGCCGGCCTCGCGCAAGATGGCCTTGGAGGACTCATAGAGGCGTTTGTTCTGCTCCTCGGACAGGAACGGTGCGGGGGCTTCCTCGACCAGTTTCTGGTGGCGGCGCTGCAGCGAGCAGTCCCGCGTGGAGACGACCACCACGTTGCCGTGGGTATCGGCCAGGCACTGGGTCTCGACGTGGCGGGGCTTGTCGAGGAACTTCTCCACCAGACACTCACCCCGCCCGAACGCACCCACGGCCTCACGGACCGCGGATTCGTACAGGTCGGGGATCTCCTCCAGGGTGCGGGCGACCTTCAGGCCGCGGCCGCCGCCCCCGAAGACGGCCTTGATCGCGACCGGCAGGCCGTACTCCTGGGCGAAGGAGACGATCTCGGTGGCGTCCTTGACCGGGTCCTTGAGACCCGGCGCCAACGGCGCACCGGCCTTCAACGCGATCTGCTTGGCCTTGGCCTTGTCCCCCAACGCGTCGATCGCTTCGGGCGAGGGCCCGATCCAGGTCAGACCCGCCTCGATCACCGCGGTGGCGAAGTCGGCGTTCTCGGCCAGGAACCCGTACCCGGGGTGGACCGAGTCCGCCCCCGACTTCGCGGCGACCTCGAGGATCTTCTCGATCGAGAGGTACGACTCCGCCGGGGTCGCTCCACCCAACGAGTAGGACTCATCAGCCAGCCGCACGAACAGCGCGTCACGGTCGGGGTCCGCATAGATCGCGACCGAGCCGATCCCGGCGTCCTTGCACGCACGGATCACTCGAACAGCGATCTCACCACGGTTGGCGATCAGGACCTTTGTCAGTGGCTTGCTCAACGAGAACTCCTCCATCGTGAATGCATGGACATGCTAGGGGAGGCCTTCCCGCCCAGAATCCGGCCGCCCGTCGTAACGATTGTCACACCTCGGTGAGCTGAGCGAGCGAAGAGGTTACTCGGCGGTACACCGCGTCGTCGACGAGCACGCCCGCATGCCGCAGTGCCAGCACGGCCGCTCCGGCCAGGCCGTCGGTGGCGACGACAGCCCCGGGAGCGACCCGGGCGGCGAACTCGGGCTGCCGGGCCAGGACGCTCCCGGCCGCGACCAACGGTCCCTCGACATCAGGCGTACGCACCGCCGCCAGCGTCTCCCTCAGTCCCGCAGCCGCCTGGTCGAGGATGCCCGCGGCGACCTCGTCGCCGGCAGCCGCCGCGGTGAAGACGAGCGAGGCGAAGTCGGCCAGCCGGAGCGGCGGCATCGCGTAGAGCGCCGCCGTCGCCGCGACGAGCGTCCCGGTCCGTCCTCCTTGTGGCCGTTCGTCCCGGGTGATGCCGAGTCGGTCCAGCAGCAGCCCGGTCAGCAGCGTGGCGGCGCCGCGCCCGTCGAGCGGCGCCAGCCCGGCACGTACGACCTCCCGGCCGAGCCAGAAGCCCGAGCCGACGTCCCCGAGCAGCCAGCCCAGTCCGTCCGAGATCCCGGCGAGCCGTCCGTCCTCGACCCGCACCGCCGACGCCCCCGTGCCAGAGAGCAGCACATAGCCGTCTGGCGCCGCCGTCCCCGAGAAGTACGCAGCCAGCACATCGAAGTCGAAGACCGGCTCGACCGCCACCAGGTCGGAGAGAGCAGCGACGATCGCGGCGCGGTGGCCGGCGCCGCCCGCCCCTGCCACCGCGAGGGCCGCGCCGGCGAGCCGACCGGCATTTGCGGAGGTCACGGCCTGGGTGACCGCGTCCCTGATCGCCGTCGTGGCAGCGTCGATTCCGGCGGAGGTCGGGTTGCCGCTGCCGGCCTTTCCGATGCCCCCGCAATGTCCGTCGGAGGAGACGACGACGGCGCGAGTGCTGGTGCCTCCCGCGTCGAGTCCCAGATAGTTGTCATTCATTGACACCGTTTCGTAACAGAAAACCATTGCCAGGCGTACTCTCTCCAAATAGTTTTCGAGCGCAGGCCTCGACATACGGTCGCGGCCGGAGTTTGCTAGGTGGGTGGACTAATTGACCAGAGACGTGTTCGGAGCCTTCGATGAGCAGGTTCGCACACGCCTGTCCGAGCTGCAGTCGATGGCGCAATCCGGTGGCCTCGACGAGGCGGTCGAGGCGATGGTCGGCAGCATCCGCAACGGCGGTGTGCTGCAGGCGTTCGGCACCGGCCACTCGCAGGCGTTCGCGATGGAGATCGCCGGGCGGGCCGGTGGTCTGATCCCCACCCATGCCATCGCTCTGCGCGACACGGTCCTCAAAGGTGACCGGCCGGCGAGCGACCTCGAGGGCGGTCTCCTCGAACGTGACACCAACATCGCCAACGAGCTCTGGGAGCTCCACGAGTTCCACCCCGAGGACGTCTTTCTGATCGCGTCCAACTCCGGTGTCAACGGCTCCATCGTCGGCATCGCGCTGCGCGCGAAGGAGGAGGGCCACACGGTGATCGCGGTGACCAGCCTCGAGCACACCAACGCGGTCACCCCCAAGCACCCCAGCGGCAAGCGCCTGGCCGAGATCGCCGACGTGGTGATCGACAACCTGGCTCCGTTCGGCGACGCCACGGTGCCCGTTAGCGCCTCCGGCGCCGACGCCCCTGAGGGTTCCGGCGTCATGGCCGGTGCCGTCTCCTCCATCACGGCGGCCTACATCGCCCAGCTCCTGACCCTCGCCACCGCCGCGAGGATCGAGGAGACAGGCGAGACCCCGCCCCTCTACCTCTCCGCCAACATCCCGGGTGGCGATGAGCACAACGATGCGTTGAAGGCTCGCTACGGCGAACGCATCGGAAGCATGGCCTGAAACACCCGTAAAAGAAGAAGTAACGAGGAATCCACCCGAAAGAAGGCAGCACGATGTCCCAGCAGCTTCACCGGCTCGATCGCCGGACTCTTCTGCGCGGCACCCTCGCCGGCGCGGCGCTCGTGTCGTTCTCTGGAGCGCTCGCCGCGTGTGGCGCGCCCGGTAGCGACTCCGACAACTCCGGCGGTGGCACCAAGTCCGCGTCCAACCCGTTCGGTATGCCCGAGGACGGCACCGTCGACGCGGTGATCTTCGACGGTGGCTACGGCTACGACTACGTCGAGTTCGCCGCAGGTGTGGTCGCCAAGGAGTTCGCGGACGCCGACCTCAAGGTCAGCGCGACCACCAAGATCGCCACGGAGCTGCAGCCGCGCTTCGTCGGCGGAACGCCCCCGGACCTGATCGACAACTCGGGTGCGGACCTGATCGGCTTCAGCTCGATCGCCGCCCAGCTCGAGGAGCTCGACGATGTCTTCGAGGCCGAGAGCTACGAGGGTGTCAAGATCGAGGAGACCCTCTACCCGAACGTGAAGAACCCCGGCACCTACAGCGACCGGTTCGTGGCGATCAACTACGTCATGACCCTCTACGGCGTGTGGTACTCCAACTCGCTCTTCCAGGAGAACGGCTGGACCGCGCCGAAGACCTGGGACGAGGCGCTCGACCTCGGTGCCAAGGCCAAGGCCAAGAAGAAGTACCTCTGGGTCTGGGGCAAGGAGGCGGCGACCTACTACCGCACCCTGGTCATCGACTCGGCGGCCAAGGAGGGCGGCGACGAGGTACGCCTCGCGCTGGAGAACCTCGAGAAGGGCGCCTGGTCCCACCCGGTCATCCAGGGCATCCTGGAGAAGCTCGGCGAGATGGTGAGCCAGGACATGTTCGTCCCCGGCGGTGCCGGCACCCAGTTCACCGCCGCGCAGGCCAAGTGGTCCAACGACCAGCAGGCGCTCCTCTACCCGAGCGGCGGCTGGATCGAGAACGAGATGAAGGACGCCACCAAGGAAGGCTTCGAGATGACCGGCATCCCGGAGTTCGTCCTCAGCGACAGCCCGTCGCTGCCGTACGAGGCAGTTCGTGCCGCGGCCGGTGAGGCGTTCATCGTGCCGAGCAAGGCGAAGAACCCGGCCGGCGGCAAGGAGATCCTCCGCGCCATGCTGTCGAAGGAGGCCGCGACCAACTTCGCCAAGACGAAGCTCGCGCCGACCATCGTCAAGGACACCATCCCTGCCGACGGGTTCGGCTCCGCGGCACTGAAGTCGCAGAGCGCGATGCTCGACGCCGCTGGTGAGAACACCTTCAACTTCCAGTTCTACGACTACTACGGCACCAACGCCGACGAGCTCGTCGTGTGGAACTCGTTCCTCTCCGGTGACCTCGACGTCAAGGGCCTGACCACCGCAGTCCAGGGCATCTTCGACAAGGTTGCCGACGACTCATCGATCGAGAAGCTCAAGGTTTCCTGACACCATGCCGGACCCATCAACCACGATGGCCCAGACGGTCGGCGGCCCCTCCGAGGAGAATCCTTGGGGGGCCGCCCCCGGCCGGCGCCGCCGCAAGCTCACCCTCGACCGGGCACTGTTCATGACGGTCTTCCTCGGCCTACCGGTCGCGGTCTTCGTCATCTTCGTCGTGGTCCCGATCGGGCAGGCCCTCTTCTACTCGCTCACCGACTGGACCGGCTTCTCTCCGGTCATGAACTTCGTCGGCCTGGACAACTACGCCAAGCTGCTCGACGACGAGACCTTCCTCAAGGCGCTGCGCAACAACGTACTGCTCACGATCGTGGTGCCGTTCGTGACTCTGGTCGCGGCGCTGGCGATCGCGGTGGTCGTGACCACCGCCGGTCCCAGCACCGGTCAGGTCCGCGGTCTGAACGGGTCCGGCTTCTACCGGGTCGTCTCGTTCTTCCCGTACGCCGTCCCGGCCGTCGTCATCGGTCTGCTCTGGGCGCAGGTCTACGACCCGGCCGCCGGACTGCTGAACGGCGTGCTCACCGGTATCGGCCTCGACGGGTTCCAGGACTACGCCTGGCTCGGGGAGGTGCGTGCGGCGATGCCTGCTTCGATGTTCGTGATCATCTGGGCCAGCATCGGCTTCTACACCGTGCTCTTCGTGGCCGCCATCAAGGGCGTACCCGCGGAGATCTACGAGGCTGCCCGCATCGACGGTGCCGGCCGCTTCCGCACCGCCATCTCGATCACGCTCCCCTCGATCCGTGACAACGTGCAGACGGCCTACATCTATCTGGGGATCCTCACCCTCGATGCGTACGTCTTCATGGCGGCGCTCGCCCCTGGCGGCGGCCCTGCCAACAGCACGCTGACGATGAGCCAGCACCTGATGAACACCGCCTTCAAGAAGAGCCAGTTCGGCTACGCCACCTCGATGGGCGTGGTGCTCGCCCTGGTCACGCTGCTCTTCGCCGCCCTGGTCTTCGTCGTCTTCCACTTCGCTGGCGGACGGGACAAGAAGGGAGACGTACGCTGATGAGCGCCGTCACTCTGGACAAGCCTGTCGCTACCCGATCCGAAGGCGGGCGACGTACGCCCGGTGACGCACTGGTCGCCGGCACCTCGCACACGATGCTGATCATCTGGTCGGTCATCGTCATCGTGCCTTTCTGCTGGGTGGTGCTCTCCTCGTTCAAGACGTCGAAGGAGATCCTGTCCTCGCCGTTCTCCCTGCCTGCGACGTGGAACTTCGACAACTACGTCAGCGCCTGGACCAAGGCCGGTATCGGGACGTACTTCTTCAACACCGTCATCGTCGTCGGCACCGCTCTGGTGCTGGTGATGCTGCTGGGGGCGATGTGCGCCTATGTGCTGGCGCGGTTCGAGTTCTTCGGCCGCAGGGTCATCTACTACTCGATGCTGGCTGGGCTGACCTTCCCGGTCTTCCTGGTCATCGTGCCGCTGTTCTTCGTGCTCCAGGGCATCGGACTGCTCAACACGCTGCCCGGGCTGACCCTGACGTACGTCGCCTACGCGCTGCCGTTCACCGTCTTCTTCCTCTACGCCTTCTTCAAGACGCTGCCCGACGACGTCTACGAGGCCGCGATGATGGACGGTGCGGGTGAGTGGCGCACGTTCTTCCAGATCATGCTGCCGATGGCCGCACCCGGGATGGCCGGGGTGGCGATCTTCAACTTCCTCGGGCTGTGGAACCAGTTCCTGCTCCCGGTGGCGCTCAACACCGACCGGGACAACTACGTGCTCACCCAGGGCATGGCGTCGTTCTCCTCCCAGGCGGGTTACAACGTCGACTTCGGTGCGCTCTTCGCCGGGGTGGTGCTGACTGTGCTTCCGGTGCTGGTCGTATACCTGATCTTCCAGCGGAGGATCGCTGGGACGGTCTCGACGGGCACGTTCCGCTGAGCCCGATCTGACCCAGATGTGATGCGGGTCTCGCGCCCCAGGTTAATAAGCGCTAACCTGGGGCGCGTGACCTCCTTTCTCCAGCCCGAGCACGAAGAGTTGCGTGCTGTCGTCCGTGACTTCGCCCAGAAGGAGATCGCGCCCCATGCCTCGCAGTGGGACCGCGACCATCACTTCCCCGTCGACGTGGTCCACAAGATGGGTGAGCTGGGCCTGTTCGGCCTGACCGCCCCCGAGGCGTACGGCGGGGGCGAGGGTGACCTCGTCGCGCTCTGCGTCGCGATCGAGGAGCTCGGCCGCGTCGACCAGTCGATCGGGATCACGCTCGAGGCCGCCGTCGGTCTGGGCATCAACCCGATCCTCACCTACGGCACCGACGAGCAGAAGGAGCGCTGGCTCCCCGACCTCGTCGCGGGCAAGAAGCTGGCCGGGTTCGGGCTGACGGAGCCGGGTGCCGGCTCCGACGCCGGCGCGACCGCCACCAAGGCCGTCCTCGACGGCGAGGAGTGGGTCGTCGACGGCGCCAAGCAGTTCATCACCAACTCCGGCTCCTCGATCACTTCGGTCGTCACCGTCACCGCCCGCACCGGGACCCGCGACAACGGCAAGCCCGAGATCAGCACCATCATGATCCCCTCGGGCACGCCCGGGTTCACCGCCGAGAAGGCGTACGACAAGCTCGGCTGGCACGCCTCCGACACCCACCCGCTCTCCTTCGACGGCGCCCGGGTTCCGGCCGACCACCTCCTCGGTGAGCGCGGCCGCGGCTACGCCCAGTTCCTGGCCACCCTCGACGACGGCCGCGTCGCGATCGCCGCGCTCGCCGTCGGCTGCATCCAGGCCTGCCTCGACATGGCGCTCGAGTACGCGGGGGAGCGGCAGACCTTCGGTGGCCCGATCGGCCGCAAGCAGGGCGTCGCCTTCCAGATCGCCGACCTCGAGGTCATGCTCCGGGCCTCGCGCCTGCTGACGTACGAGGCCGCGGCGATGAAATCCGGGCTCGACTCGGGAGCCGTGACGATGAAGGAGTTCAAGCAGGCGGCTGCCGCCGCCAAGCTGTACGCCACCGAGTCGGCCGTCACCGCGACCCGCATCGCCACCCAGGTCTTCGGCGGCTACGGATTCATGGAGGAGTATCCGGTGGCTCGGTTCTACCGCGACGCGAAGATCCTGGAGATCGGCGAGGGCACCTCCGAGGTGCAGCGCATGCTGCTCGCCAGAGGTCTCGGCCTCCCCGTCGAGTAGGCGCGAATCTTACGGCACGCTGAACGAAACCCGCGAAGTAATCAAGAGCCATCTCACCATTGACCGTTTACTGTGGCCACATGGTGTTCGGGGGACAGCTGCTAGGACGGCTGCGTCGCACCCGCCTCTTCGGAGAGGCGGTCCGCTTCATGATGGTCGGCGGAATCGCGACAGCAGTCGCTTTCGTGCTGTTCAACGGACTGGTCCACGGCTTCTTCATGGGCGCCGGGCCGATGAACGGTCAGCCGATCCCGGCCTACATCATCGCCAACACCGTCGGCATGCTGATCAGCTACGACCTGAGCCGTCGTTGGACGTTCCGTCACCGTGTCTCCGAGCATGCCGACGGCGGGTTCACGGCCTACGTCGTGATCAACGCGGTCACGATGCTGCTGCCGGTGGCGTGCCTGTACGTCACCCGCAGCGTGATCGGCTGGGACAGCGCGATCGCCGACAACGTCTCGGCCAACGTGGTCGGCGTGCTGCTGGGCCAGATCGCCCGGTTCTTCCTCTTCCGGAAGTTCGTCTTCGGCCGCCCGATCCGCTACACGCAGGTCTACGGCAGCGTCGAGGAGGAGGCCGCTGCGCTCGGCTTCACCGACGACAAGACGATCCTGATGCGGCCGGAGCGCCGCGAGCCGGTCAGCGGTTCCACAGAGCCGGCCACGCGTGACCGAGCCGGCTGAGCAGGTCGCGTAGCAGCGGCAGGCTCAATCCGACCACGTTGTGGTGGTCGCCCTCGATCCCGGTCACGAACGCCCCGCCGAGCCCGTCGATCGTGAACGCACCGGCGACGTGCAGCGGCTCACCGGTGGCGACGTACGCAGCGATCTCCTCGTCGCTCACATCGGCGAAGTGCACCGTCGTGACAGCGGTCTGCGACACCTGCTGACCGGTCGCGGTGTCGACCAGCGCATGCCCGGAGACGAGTACGCCGCTGCGCCCCCGCATCTCCCGCCAGCGCTGGGTCGCCTCCTCCGGATCGTGCGGCTTCCCCAGGGGCTTCCCGTCCAGCTCAAGGACGCTGTCGCAGCCCAGTACGAGCGCCCCCTCGGGCACCTCGGGACGGCCGGCGACGGCGTCGCGCTTGAGCTCTGCGAGCCCGAGCGCCAGCTCTGTCGGCGGCAGTCCATCGAGCTTGCTCTCGTCGACACCGGAGACGATCACCACAGGTTCGACGCCCGCGCTGCGTAGCGTCTGCAGCCGGGCGGGGGATTTGGAGGCAAGGACCAGCGTGGTCATGGCTCAACCCTAGGGGCAGTGGTGCTTTACCCCGGAGTCCGTCCCGACTAGGTTTCGCACATCCAACCCATCTCAACGAGGAGAAATCCGAAGTGACGGATTACCCGCCGCCCCCGCCCCAGCAGCCGTACGGTGCTGGCCCCGTGGGCGAAGTTACGCTGAGCCAGCCGCTCCGCGGCGCGTCGCCCCGCGACGCCATCGTGCGCTTCTTCAAGAAGTACGCCTCCTTCGAGGGCCGTGCCAGCCGGTCCGAGTTCTGGTGGCCCTGGGGTGCCGCTGTGGTCGTCAACATGGCGATCAACCTGCTCCTCGGCGCCGACTCGACCGCCGGTTCCATCATCGGCGGCATCTTCGCGCTCGCCATCCTGGTCCCGTCCCTCGCGGTCGGCGCCCGACGTCTGCACGACACCGGCCGCTCCGGCTGGTGGCAGCTGCTCTGGCTCCTCCCGTGCATCGGCTGGATCGCGCTGATCGTCTTCTGGGCGCTGCCCGAGAAGGCCGAGGGCGACAAGTACAACGTCGCCTGACCGGCGGCTAACCACGAACGGCGATCAGTCTCTAGACTGATCGCCGCTCGGCCGAAGTGGTGGAATTGGCAGACACGCAGGATTTAGGTTCCTGTGCTCCAGGGCGTGCGGGTTCAAGTCCCGCCTTCGGCACACAGAGTCCGGGTCCGACCCGGGGAGTCCCAGGGTCGATCCTGATGGACAACAGACCCTTGACCCTCAAGGATGGAAGAACAACACCCCATCCAGGAAGAGGGATGAAGTCATGTCGTTCAAGGACAACGCGTCCAACTGGCGCGATGGCGTCCAGAATGGCGTCCACAAGGGCGTCGAAGGCGCCAAGCCTGCTGTTGCGGACGCCAAGGTGAAGTCAGCACCTCACCTTGTCACCGGCGGCGAGAAGACCGTCGAGAAGGCTGGCGAGTTCAAGGCTCAGATCGAGGCCAAGAGGGCCGAGATGGCGTCCGCACCTGACGCGGACACGCCGCGCAACCAGGCCCTGTCGGGTCTGCTCCAGGTCGGCGCGGCCGCCACCGACGTCGCCGCCCAGGCGGGCGAGTGGCTGATGGAGACCGGTGCCAAGTGGAGCGCCGACACCGGCCCCGTGGTCGTCGAGCCGCCCAAGGAGATCCCGGGAGAGGACGTACCTCCTCCGCCCGACTTCAAGAAGCCCGACGACCAGCAGTAAGACCTACGAGGCGAGGCCGAGGTCGCGGCGGAGCTTGGCGACGTGACCGGTCGCCTTGACGTTGTACTGCGCGACCTCGATCTTGCCCTCCTCGTCGACCACGAACGTCGAGCGGATGACGCCCTCGACGACCTTGCCGTAGAGCTTCTTCTCGCCGTAGGCGTCGTACGCCTTGTGCACCGAGAGGTCCTCGTCGGAGGCCAGGGTGATGGTGAGCCCGTCACGCTCGCGGAACTTCGCGAGCTTGGCGGGCTTGTCCTTGGATACGCCGATGACCTCGTAGCCGGCGGCCTTCAGCGAGTCGATCGAGTCGGTGAAGTCGCAGGCCTGCTTGGTGCAGCCGGGGGTCATCGCGGCGGGGTAGAAGTAGACGATCACCTTGCGGCCGCGGAGGCTGCTGAGCGAGACCTCCGCACCGGTGTCGTCGGGAAGAGTGAAGTCGGGGGCCACATCGCCCGGCTCGAGACGCGTCATGGAGCCAACCTAGCGAACATTCCCAGACGAACCGCAGCGGTGGAGCACGCAGTGGACGTACGCCGGTTGCTAAGGTCTGCGCATGTCCAAGGACCAGACTTCCTCGCTCGAGTCCGAGATCGAAGAGATCCGCGAGCGGCTCGCAGGCACCATCGACGAGCTGATCTATCGGGGCAGGCCGAAGACGATCGTGCAGCGCCAGGTGGCGGCCTTCAAGGCGGTCTACGTCGACCCGGTCTCCGGCGAGCCGAAGATGGGCAACATCGCGAAGACCGTCGGCGGGGTGGTGGGCACCGTCGTGCTCATGGCGACGCTGCGTAAGATCACCAAGGCCAACTGACCACTCCCCACCGGCAAGGCAACACGGACGTGACCGACAAGACCCCCATCAAGATGCTCCACGACCGGGTGCTGGTCGAGGTCGGGTCCGACGCCGGTGAGCGTCGTTCCTCGGGCGGCATCGTCATCCCGGCGACGGCCGCCATGGGCGCGGCCCGGCGGCTCACCTGGTCACGGGTGGTCGCGGTCGGCCCGCACGCGCGAGCCGTCGAGATCGGTGACCGGGTGCTCTTCGACGCCGACGACAAGCCGGAGGTCGAGGTAGCCGGAGAGGTCTACATCCTGATGCGTGAGCGCGACGTGCATGCGGTCGCGGCCGAGCGGATCGCCGACGACTCGACGGGCCTCTACCTCTAGCTCGTCTTCTGAGCCTTGGGCAGCGCGTTGAACCGGTGCGCCAGCACGACGACGTTGCTGTCGTAGCTCGAGCCGTTCCAGTCGGTGCAGGTGATGATCACCAGCCGGCCGTCGCCGTGGTCCTGCCCGAAGAGCCGCTGAGCCTGCTCGGCCAGCTCCTTGCGGCTGAGAACCTCGACGGAGTCGACCTGGTGCTGGAAGGTCCCGTCCTTGGTGACGATGTCGACCTCCTGCCCCTTCTCGATGTGGTCGAGCTTGTTGAGGCTGCCGCCACCGGTGTGCACGGTGTGGCCGGTGACGACGGTCTGACCCTGCGCCGAGCCCGGCTTGGCGCTGCCGACCCACCAGCCGATCTCGCGCGGGTTGCGCGGCGGGTCGAGCACCTCGCCCTCGAGGCGGATCGGGACGACCCTCGCCTTCGTGTTCAGCCCGGGCAGCTCGAGGCGCTGCGGGGCGCCGGGCGGCACCTCCACCGCGGCGCTGCCGCTGGGCCACAACATCCCGGCCAGCACCATCGCGACAGCGAGCACGACCAGCGCGGTCCAGAGGCCGCCCGCCGCCGCGGCAAGCCGCGGCGGCGAGTCAGCAGAGGTGTCAGCCACGCCGCAACATGCGGACGTACGTCGCCACACCGGCGCCCGCGGCCGCGAGGAGCAGCAGGGTGACGAGGGCGATGCGTCCGGCGCTGCCGTCGTCGTAGCTCTCCATACCGGCGGTCACCACGGTCGGGACCGAAGCCGGCGGGTCGGCTGCCTTCGGCGGGTTGTTGACGACCGTCTTCGGGGCCGGGCTGTTCGGGCCACAGCTGCTGGTGCCGATGGTCAGGTGAGTCAGCGGGCCACCGACGAACGGCTCGGCCGCGGGCAGGATCTTCGCGTCGAGTGCGGTCACGGTGATCGCGCCAGGAGAGGTCTCCTGGGCGTTCAGGGTGATGTCGAGGAGGTTGTCCTCCAACGGCGCGAGCTGGCCCTCGATCGAGGTCAGCAGCGTGTTGAGCACCTGCTTCTGCAGCTCGACGACGACGGGATCGATCGGCTGGAGCGCACCGCCGAGGCCGTTGGCCAGCTGGGTGCGCAGGCCCTTGATGACGACGTCGACCACGCCGGAGAGGTCGGTGACGACCTTCTGGTTCACTGCGGGGTCGACCGGCAGCTCGACGACGGTCTCCCGTTTGCCGCCGGGCAGGACCACGTAGACGGACGAGCTGGCGATGGTGCTGTCGCCTCGCGCGGTGTCGTCGTTGGCAGTGCAGTGGCTCTGTACGGCGCCGAGGTCCACGTAGAGACCTGCGCCGTCCAATCCGTCGACCACGGGGGCGAGGAGCTGGTCGAGTGCGCCGGTGATCTGGGTCTGGAACGGCTTCAGCGCTTTCTGGACCTCGGCATCCATGCCCTGGAACAGGTCGGACTGGATCACCTGCAGTTCGCTGAAGTCGAGGCTGGCCGCGTCGAGCTTGATGTTGTTGCCTCCGCTGAGGCAGTCGCCGGATCCGGCCGCGACCAGGGTCGCGCCGTCGCCGGCGAGACCCGAGCAGGCCGCCGAGGTGGCGTTGCTCTTGGCCACGGCGTCCTGGGCCAGCGTGCCGGCGTGGATCGCGTCCTGGCCGCCGAGCGCGGTGATGATCGGCTCGTTGGTGCCTTCGGCCGACTCGGTCGAGCCGTCGTTGGTGACGGCATAGGTGCCTGAGTCGGTGGCCCCGGTGCCGGCGAGCTCGAGGCTCAGCGCGGTGGCGGACGCCTGCGACACCGTGGCGGCGCTCGCAGGTGCGGCTGACAAGGCAGCCATGGCGGCCGCGGCCGCCACCGCGGCTCCCCGCGCGATGAGTGTTGTGCGCACGTGAACTTCCCTCCCTTTGACGTTCGTCACACTCAACGGAGGAGGAACCCCGTACGTTACGGGCTGGGGTATCGCTTCTGACCTGCGGAATCCTGGCGTCGATCAGCTGTCGCAGACCGTGCCGTCCTTGTCGCCGTCGCGGTACCACTCGTACTCGGCGTCGCGGCCCTTCCGATACGGCCCGTAGCCCTTCGCGGTCGCCTTGGCGCAGGTGTCGAAGCGGGGGTCGTCCCCCGAGCCGCCCTCGGGAGCGTCGCTCTGGTCCGGGTCGTCTGGGGCCGGACCGGCCCGGGCCAGCCGCACGGTGATCTCGGGGTTGTCGCATCCGGCGGCGATGTCCTCGAGCGCGGCCTTCTCCGCTCGGTCGGCGAAGAGGCTCCAGCGGATCTTCACGGCGACCCAGTCGGCGACGTACGTGCAGTGGTAGCTCGTGGCGTCGGGCATCCAGTCGGCCGGGTCCTGGTCGCCCTTGCTGCGGTTGGTCGCGGCGGTGACCGCGATGAGTGCGCGCGGGTCACCGAGGTCGTTCGCGTACGCCTCCCGCTGCTCGTCCGTCCACGCGTTGGCGCCGGACTCCCAGCCCTCCTTGAGCGCGACCATGTGGTCGATGTCGAGGCCGCCCGGGCGCTTGACGGTGACCCCGTCGTACGTGGAGAGCCATGCGCCCCTGGTGACGTCGCACCTGCCGCGCGCCTTCTTCTTCGACTCCTCGAGGAGCACCTCGGTACGGGCGTCCTGGCAGTCGCCGTCGGCGTCGACCCAGTGGTTGAACTTCTCGCGCTCGTAGCCGGAGGTGACCTCCTTGGCGACGGGGAGCTTCGCGATGGCCTCGTTCAGCGGAAGGCTGACCTCCTCGCCGCTGTCGGCGCCGTATCCGGCTTGGACGGCGGTGTCGGGCTGGGAGACCTCGGCGCAGCCGGAGCAGAGGAGTACGACGGCGAGCAGGGTCGCCAGCGGGCGCAGCATGGGGTGACTCCAGAGAGATGGGGGAAGAGCTCTGGGGAGCATCGGGGGCGGCCCAACTTTGTCGGATCCCACGGCAGGCGGCACGCAGGCGCGCCGCCCAGAAACTGCCCTCTTCCGACAAAACGCGCGCATCCCGGGCCGAGGCTGGAGCCTTGGCCCGGGATGCGGGTGTTGCAGGTTCTACAACAGTCCTACAAGGGATTCCTGATCAGCGGATCAGGCGTGCGCGCGGCGCAGCAGGAACCACCGGGTGGCGGCAGCAGCGGCGACGAGCAGCACGAGCGCGCCGGCGGCGAACCCGCCCTTGGCGGCCGGGGACGAGAGCAGGTTGAGCTCGGCGTTGGCCGGGGCGTTGTCCGGCTTCACCTGGACGCTCGTGTCCGGGTCGGACTTGTCGCCGGAGACGACGACGTCGACGTTCTTCTTGTCACCGCTGGCCGCAGCCTTCTCCTCGGAGGAGGTGAGGCCGTTGGTGCCGCAGGTGCTGGTGCCGATGGCGACCTTGGCAGCGGTCGGGGCGCCGACCTTCTTCACGGCGTCGAGGACGTTGATGTCCAGGGCGGACACCTCGAGCGACTTGGCGGTCTTGTCCTGCTTGTTCAGGGTGAGCTTGACCAGGTCGGTCTCGAGGCCCTTGAGCAGCACGGCGAGCTGCTCCTTGATGTGCTCGATCAGGTCGACGCGGATCGAGACGTCCAGGACGCCCGGCGCGATCTTGCTCTTCAGGCCCGACTGGAGCAGCGTGTCGACGCGGCCGAGGACGGCGTCGGTCACCGGGGAGAGGTCGGGGACGACCGTCGTGTTCTTCTTCGGGTTGGTCGGCAGGTCGGCGACCTTGATGTCGCCCTTGCCGGGGACGTTGACGGTGACGGCGGCGTTCTTGAGCTGGGTCTTGCCCTTGAAGTCGGAGCCCTGCGCCATGCAGGTGCTCTCCGCGGCGTCGAGGTCGACACCGACCGAGAGACCGCCGACCTTGGTGAGCACGCCGGAGACGACGGTCTGGACCAGGTCGTTGACCGGACCGAGCTTCACGTGGACCGACTTGCTCTGGTCGTTGAGCACGTAGTCGGTGGTGGCGCCCAGCTTCTCGAGGTTGAGCTCGGCGAGATTCACCGTGACGGCCTCGCCCGGCTTGACGCAGCTGGAGCCGTCGCCGATGGCGACCAGGGTCGCGCCCTTGCCGGCCAGGGCCGAGCAGGCGCCGGAGTAGGCGGTGCCGTTCTGGAGGGCGGCGGCCGCATCCTGGGCGAAGACGCCGACCGAGAGCAGCTGCTGGTCGCCCTTGAGGATCGGGAGGGCCGGCTTGTTGGTGCCGGAGTTGACGGTCTTCTTGCCGTTGTAGGTGGCGGTGTAGCGACCGGTGTCGACCTTGACCTTGTCAGACACGTTGACGGTCAGAGCGACCGACGAGGCCTTGGCCTGGGGCTTCTCCGCCGCAGTCGCCGGGGCCGCGGTCACGGAAAGACCGATCATCGCGGTCGCCGCAGCAAGGGCGGCTCCGCGGACCGAGAGTGGGGAGCGCAAGTGACTTCTCCAATGGTGTTGATAACTGTCGATGACAGGGCACGACGAGTAGAAGTCAGCCTCTGCAGCCCCCCGGTTGCTGTGACTCGCCGTGACGAAGCGGGGAGTCTAGCCACGTCGGATCGCGGGTGCATAGGCGTACGCAGGGCCCGGATGACCCGCGAAATCGGCCGTAACTTTCGCGGCAACACCTCGTCCTCGAGCACCTGATCGGACCCCTTGTGGATCTACGTCGCGATCGAAACTCGGACGTCTGAGATGCCTGGGCAAGTTGTGGTCTACACGTTGCGCTCCCGGACTCGTGAACAATGTTATGTAGGCATCTCCACATCCGGTCCGTTGCGCGATTGCTCACCGCCTTCGGGTGGTTTTGTTAGGGTGACCTAACTAAGGCCTTGCCGACTTTCTGACAGTGTGTCAGTATCTTTGCCGGACAGCCGATCGCTGCCGCCCGACCCCTGACTGGAGCACACATGTCCGCCCTCCTCGCCGACGAGATGCACGACGCTCCACTCTCCGCGCTGATGCGCGAGGGGTCCCGGACCCAGCACACCGCAGCCGAGAGCTCCTCCTTCATGGAGGAGCTGCTGGCCGGCCGGGTCAACGAGCAGGGGTACGCCGACTATCTGCTGCGCCTGCGCAAGGTCTACGTCGCGCTCGAGACGGTCGGCCGCGACCTGGCCGCCACGGATGCCGTCGCCGAAGCCGTCCATGACGTCGCCCTGGAGCGCCTGGCCGCGATTGATGCCGACCTGGCTGTGTGGGCGCCCGGTGTCGACGGCGACGCCGTGGAGTCGGATGCCGCCGATGCGTACGTCGCTCGGATCGAGGCCACCCGCGCCTGGGGCGGTCTCTACGCCGCCCACCACTACACCCGCTACTTGGGTGATCTCTCCGGTGGCCAGGCGATCGGCCGGCTGCTCGACCGGTTCTTCGAGCTCGACGGCGAGGGGGTGGCGTTCTACGAGTTCGCCGAGATCCCCAAGCCGAAGCCCTACAAGGACGGCTACCGCGCCCGCCTCGACGCGCTGCCGCTCGACCCCGCGGAGAAGATCCGCATCGTCGAGGAGGTCCAGGTCGCCTTCGGCCTCAACCAGGCTCTCTTCGAGGAGCTCGGCGGCCGCCTCGACGCTTATCGCAGGTGAACTAAGGTTCGCTCTCGTGCCCCGTATCGCCGCCGAGAACGTTCCCGAGCACCGCAGACTGGTGCGCGAACGGATCTTCGCGGCGTTCGCGGAGCTGATGGCCGAGGGCAGCTACGACGCGGTCAGCATGTCGAAGCTGGCCCAGCGTGCCGGGATCGGACGCACCGCGATCTACCACCACTTCAAGGACCGCGACGCGGTGATGGTCGCGTTCGCGACCCACGAGACCTCGGAGTACGTCGCCTCCCTCCAGGCCCAGCTCGCCGCGAGCGAGCAGCCGACCGAACGGCTGCGGATCTACGTACGCAACCACCTCACCCTCGGCGAGAAGTTCCACATGGGCTTCGGCCCCCAGGTCTACGGCGGGCTCCCCGAAGAGGCCCGCCAGGAGATCCGCGAGCACGTCGTCGCCGTCGAGCAGGTCCTCGCCGAGATCCTCGAGCAGGGCGCCGAGCAAGGCGTCTTCGCCGTCACCGACGTCGACGCCACCCTCGCCCTCGTCCACGCCGTCCTGGGCACGCGCAACCTCCCTGCCGACCGGATCGAGGAGTTCGTCCTCCGCGCCGTCGGCGCCCTGTGAGACTCGGCTGCGACGCGCCGGCGGGCAGTTTCCCGCCATGGTGGGGAAGTGCGGCCATATCTGGCCGCAGATCCCTGCAGATTCCCGCCATGGCGGGAATCTGCCCGCACCTGTGTGGAACGCCTGGTCTACCGCCTCCGGTCGTTCCATACGTTGATGTCGCTCTTCGCTGGGCGAATCTCCCTCACAGGCAGCCAGGCATGCCGGATCTCCGGGGCGGCGTACGTGGTGTCGACCCAGATCACCCAGGCACGCCATCTGCCCTTGTGCAGTTCCCACTTGAGCACGAGGCCGGGCATGGGCGGTGGGTAGTTCCGACGTTGGCGATGGACCCAGACGTGCAGCCAGTGCCTGGGCTCGGGCCAAGCGTCGTTCTTTGGAGGGCTGGCCGACACACCTCATCGTATCGAACGTACGTTCGAATCCAGTAGTCGGCCCGTATCCAAGCCCGGTGTCAAGAGTGACCGTAGGCCATCGCGTAGCGACGCGACAGCGCTCTTGATTCCAGGTGGTGTCGTGCAAGCCCGAGGATCGGGGCGGGGGCCGGAGGTGCGATGTGTCCGGACGGGTCACTTGTCGTGTTCAGGCTCTGGAGTCTCGTACTTCTTCTTGCGTTGCTCCTCGAGCTTGTGATCGCGGTCTTGAACCCAAGTAGCGAGGGCGAGAGGCAGGAAGTACGTCGCGGCAAGGGTGAGCGCCCACCACCCGCTGTCTTCGATGATGCCGAACACGGCGAATCCGAGGCCGACGGGGATGAGCCACCGGGGCCTGGCGAAGCGGACGAGGAAGCGCTGGATCACGGCTGCACGCTAGTCGGTGCGACCCGCGGATGGTGGACGTCTGAGGGGTCAGTGGGGCTCGGCCCCGAGTTGGCGTGCGCGTCTTGGTCTACGGGCTGAGACGTTCTTCATTTGCGCGGCACGTAGGGGGACCGGCCGCCTCCCCTCGTCGTGGATACTGGTGAGCGCGAACGCGCAGCCTCAGCCGAGTGCCCGAATGAGCGGCGTCAGTGGCTGTTGTCAGCGCTTGAACCACCCTCGGCGTTGGCCGAACCGCAGGACCCGCTGAGTTAGGGCGATGGTCATAAGGATCGCCATTCCGACGAACACCGCGGCGGACGGGTCGATGCTGGCCGCGTTGATGTGGTCGCTCATGGCAACGAAGGGTAGGTGATGAGAGTGGGATGACTGCCTGCCAGATCGCGGACCAGCTCGGACACTCACGGGTGTCGATGACGCAGGACAAGTACCTGTGCTGCGGCGCTGTGAACACCGGGAACGTCCGCGCGTTGGAGACGGTCAACCCTGACCGTGAGGAGACGGGGTCGTGAGCCACATTTCCTTACGCATTTCCATACACACCGGGTATCGGGGGCTTGAAATGCAAGAAACTCCCGACCGTTTATGCAGGTCAGGAGCCTTGTTTGGTACGCCATGTAGGACTTGAACCTACAACCCGCTGATTAAGAGTCAGCTGCTCTACCAATTGAGCTAATGGCGCATGTCCTTCGAGCTGCTTGCGCGCTCGGCGACGAGAAGAACATTAGCAGCGGGCTCGGATTCGCCCCAAATCGAGGCTGTGTTGGATCAACGGCGTGGTCAGCGGAGCTCCAGGACGGCTTGGGCGGCGTTGTGGCCGCCGAGGCCGGAGACGGCGCCGCCGCGGCGGGCGCCGGAGCCGCAGAGCAGGATGCTGCCGACGTCTGTGGCAACGCCCCAGCGGGCGACGGGAGTGGAGAGGTCAGCGGAGTCGGGGGCCCAGGGCCAGGCGAGGTCGCCGTGGAAGATGTGGCCGCCGGGCATGGCCAGGTCTGCCTCGATCTCCTGAGGGATCTTGGCCTCGATGCACGGCTCGCCATCCACGGTCCGCGCGACGACGGAGGAGATCGGGTCGAGCAGGTGGCGGTCGAGGGAGGCGATGGCGCGCTCGACCGCCTGGGCCTTGCGCGCCTCACGCATGGCTGGGTCCTCGAAGAGCGTCGCGGGGGCGTGCAGGCCGAAGTAGGTAAGGGTCTGAGTGCCGGGCGGCACGTCGCCGAGGATCGAGGGGTCGGTCAGCGAGTGGCAGTAGACCTCGCCCGGCATCTCGGTCGGCACCGAGCCGGCGGCTGCCTCGGCGTACGCCTTCTCGAGCTCCGAGTAGGACTCGCCGAGGTGGAGGGTGCCGGCGAAGGCGACCTTGGGGTCCTCGCCGGAGCGCAGCCGGGGGAGGCGCTCGAGGAGCATGTTGATCTTGAGTTGGGCACCCACCGGCTTGGCCGACGGGGCAGGGGTGCGGCCGAGGAGGCTGTCGAGGACGTACGGAGCCAGGCCGGAGAGCACGTAGTCGGCCGCCACCGTGTGGGATCCGGAGGCGTCGGTCCAGGTGACCTCGGCGCCCTCGCCGACGGCACCGCCGCGGATCGAGGTGACGGTCGCGCCGGTGAGCACCTGCGCCCCACCTGCGTACGCCGCCTTGGCGATCGCGCCGGTGACCGCGCCCATGCCGCCGATCGGGACCCGCCACTCGCCGGTCCCGTTGCCGATCAGGTGGTAGAGGAAGCAGCGGTTCTGGATCAGGCTCGCCTCGCCCAGGCCGGCGAAGGTGCCGATCAGGGCGTCGGTGGCGACCACGCCGCGGACCAGGTCGTTGGCGAAGCGGCGCTCGATCGCCTCTCCGAGCGGCCGCTCGACGATGTCGCGCCAGATCGGCGCACCCACCTCTGAGCGGATCGCGGCACCCGTGGGAAGCGGGGAGGTGAGGGTGGGCGCGACGACGCGGGCGAGGTCGGAGACCTCGTCGTAGAACGACTGCCACGCGGCGTACTCCTCGTCCGACCCGGTCACCGCGCGGAAGCTCGCCGCGGTGGCCTCGCCCTCGGGCGTCTCCACGAGGAGGCCGGTGGCCCGCGAGCCGTCGAGGTAGGGGGAGTACGACGCGGTCTGCCGTGACGCGAGCTCGATGTCGAGCCCGAGGTCGGTGCGAATCTGCTCGGGAAGCAGCGAGACCAGGTAGGAGTAGCGCGAGAGCCGAGTCGGGAAGCCGTCGAACGCCTGCGCCGAGATCGCCGCACCCCCGACGTGGTCGAGCCGCTCGAGCACCAGGACCGAGAGGCCCTCCCGGCTGAGATAGGCCGCGGCGGTGAGGCCGTTGTGACCGCCGCCGGCTACCACTACGTCGTACTTCTCCTGTGCCATGGCCCCGATACTAGGAGGTGGCCAGAGCGGCGTTGGCCCGTTCGGTGAGGGTGGCCAGGACCCGCGCGGTCACGGCCAGGTCCTCGGCCGGGATGTCGGCGAAGAACGTCCTGGTCAGCGGCTGGGTGCGCTCGGTGATCTGCTGTTGGAGACGGTCACCCTCCTCGGTCAGGGTGAGGCCGTCGGCGATCAGGCCGCGGGCGATCGCGGCGTCGAGATGCGACTCGACCTCGGCCGCGGAGACCTTGATGTTGTCGGCCGTCGACGCGACCAGATCGGCACGCGCGGCATCGCCCTGGCGCAGATAGTTGAGCAGGAGCGACTGCTCGAAGGTCAGGTCGTAGTCGTCGAGCACGTTGAGAAGGTTCTTGCGCACGGCGAAGTAGGCGACGCCCAGGTTGGCGCCGGTGAGGGGAGGAGTGGCAACGGTCATGATCAGTCTCCAGGTGTGGGGTCGGTGTCGATGGGGGCGGCGAGCATCGCCTCGAGCGCTGCTTGCGCCTCGGCGGCACGGCTGCTGTTGCGGCCGCCGAGCGGTGCGGTGAGCTGGTCGAGCATCCGACCGGTCACCGCGATCGCCTCGCGGGTGACCTCGGTGCCCTCGGGGGTGATGACGAGGCGTACGGCTCGGGTGTCCCTGGTGTCGCGGACGCGTTCGATCCAGCCCCTGGTCTCGAGCTGGCGGGCGAGCTTGGAGACGTACATCGGCTCGAGGCCGGTGAGGTCGGCCAGCTGCTTCTGGGTCGGGGCCTCCGAGGCGTGGAGGCCGTGGAGGGAGGCGATGAGCGAGTACTGCGCATGGGTGAGCCCCAGGGGCGCGAGCGCTCTGTCCATCGACACCCGCAGACGCATGGCCAGGCGCCACACGACGTATCCGATCGTCTGCTTCTTCATGGCAGAAACGGTACATGTTGATCATAAACATGTATAGCAATTAACGGTGTCGGTGGTGCCTGGCAGGATCGGATGCATGGCTGAGCGTCCTGAGGTCCCCGAGGCGATGGTGGTGCGGCTGAGGGGGATCCTCGGCGCGTTCCCGAAATGCCTCGAGGACGACGCCTGGGTGGGGGTGCGCTGGCGGGTCGGCCAGGCGACGATCGCGCACGTCTTCGGCGGCGAGGACCAGCTCTTCCGGATCGTGTTCCGGGGCGAGCCCGACGAGGTGGTGGCCTTCGAGCACCTCGGCCACCCGTATTTCAAGGCCGGCTGGGGCGGCAACGTGGTCGGGATGATCCTCGACGACGACACCGACTGGGACGAGGTCGCCGAGCTCCTGACCGACTCCTACTGCATCCAGGCTCCGGCCAAGCTGGCCGCCCTCGTCGAGCGTCCGGCCATGACGACGGAGTAGGGTCCGCTCGTGCATATCGAGCGTGATGCTGCACTCACTGGCGAGGCCGCGTTCGGCGCGACCGGCGCCGACGAAGGTGGCGCGCGCTAGGGCCTTTTCATGATCTCGGTGCCGCTGGGAGCGGGGGCAGTGGCCGAAGTACGCCTGATCAACAAGCTTCCGCTGGTCACGCCCTGGTTTCTCGTGGCGCCCGTGATTCCGGTGCTCGTCTGCTACCTCGTGATGTGGAGATGACTGCGAAGAGTTGCAGCCAGGATTGGGACCTTAGACCCTAGGCCGAATGCTTGGACTCCGGCATGTTGCCATGGTAAATCAGGGGGAACAATTTCCTTTCCAGTGCAACAAATTTCATAAGGAGTGCGTGTGCGTCGTGTGGCCATGCTGATCCTCGGGGGAGCCGTCGCGGCGGCCGGGGTTGGCTGCGGTTCGGACAGTTCCATCGACTACGGGTTCTACAGCAACAACCATGGCGAGAACCCCGCGATGGAGAAGAAGGTGATCACCGTCGACAGCACCGAGAGGATCGAGCAGAACCAGCAGCTCGGGTTGACGACTGAGGGAACCATCAAGGGCGAAGCACCCGGAATCCTGTTGAGGGTGATCGTGCAGGACGTCTTCGAGACGTCCTTCACGGACGGCACCGAGACCCCGCCGGGGTCGCGGGTGATGGCCGTCGAGATCCAGGTCGTCAACGCCGGGTCGAGGGTCTTCAACGACACCCCGGCCACCGGCACGACGGTCATCGATGCCTCGGGCAAGAAGTACAAGAGCCTGCCCAGCACGGTGAGGGTCGACGGCGGCGAGGTGTTCCCGAACCCGTTCGGTCTGCAGCCGCGTGACCAGCGGACGGCCCTGGTGCCGTTCGTCGTACCGGTCGGGGTGAACATCAAGCAGGTCGGGTTCCAGATCGACAAGGGCGGCGAGAGCGGCCTGTGGCGGGTTCCGTAAACCAGAACCCCTAAATCTGGATTCAGCACCAACCTCCAAGCAACCTTCTGGCGGCATTACGCGTCACCATCTCTGTGGTGATGAGACGATGTGTCTTCTCGGACGTAATGCTGCGTGGTCAACAGGAGGTTTGGTGCGGGTCCGGGTCCTAGGTGCCGTCGAGCTGGTATGTGACGACGGCACGGTGCAGAAGCTGTCGCGTACGCGGCGGACTCTGCTTGCCCTGCTGGCGGCCGCGCGCGGAGCGCCGGTCTCCTCGGACCTCCTGGTCGACGAGCTGTGGAGAGGTTCACCCCCGGCAACGGGGGTGAACCTGCTTCACCAGCGCGTCCGTGACCTGCGCCGGGCGCTCGGCGAGGATCGCCGCCGTCTGCAGAGCCGGGCGAACGGCTACGCGCTGGTCGGTGCGGACCTCGACCAGGCCCGCTTCGAGGACCTGGTCGAGCAGGGCCGTGCCTCGGCCGAGACCGGAGATCACGAGCGGGCCAGCATGCTCTTGGACGCTGCCCTGGGGCTGTGGACCGGGGGTGCGTACGGCGCGGTCGGTGAGTCGCCGATGATCGCGACCGAGGCAGCTCGGCTCGAGGAGCTGCGGCTCGTCGCCGTCGAGTCCCGGGCCGCCGCTGACCTGGCGCTCGGTCGGCAGGCCGCGGTCGTGGCCGACCTGGGACCGGTCGTCCGGGCCAACCCCCTCCGGGAGGGCCTGTGGCTGCTGCTGATGACGGCGCTGTGGCATTCCGGTCGCACGGCGGAGGCCCTGGACGCCTACCAGCGTCTCTTCCGCGTCCTCCGCGACGAGCTCGGGGTCGAACCGTCCAAGGACGTACGCGACCTGCAGCTGCGGATCATCGAGGGAGACGATCCCGAGCCCGCGCCGGCACGGACGTACGAGGAGATCGTGCCGCGCCAGCTGCCGCCGGTCGTCGCCGCCTTCGCCGGTCGCGAGGACCATCTGACGATGCTCGACGAGCTGGTGGCGACGGCCAGCGTCGACGAGAGCGGACGGGCCGTGGTGATCTCGGCGATCGCGGGCACGGCGGGGATCGGCAAGACGACGCTGGCGCTCTACTGGGCGCACCGGACCGCTCCCAGCTTCCCGGACGGCCAGGTGTTCGTGAACCTGCGCGGCTTCGACCCGTGCGACGCGCTCGACCCGTTGGACGCGCTCGGGGTGTTGCTCGAGGCGTTCGGGGTCGAGCGATCCCGCCAGCCCCAGGACATCGACGGCCGGGCGGGGCTGCTGCGCAGCAAGCTCGCCGGCAAGCGGGTGCTGCTCGTGCTCGACAACGCCCGCGACAGCGAGCAGGTACGCAGTCTGATCCCCGGCAGCCCGGGGTGTGTGACCCTGGTGACCAGCCGAAACAGGCTCTCCGGCCTGGTCGCGGAGGCCGGTGCGAGTCCGATGGAGCTGGGCCTGCTCAACGACGCCGAGGCCTATGAGTTGCTGGCCGGGCGACTGGGTGAGGACCGTCTCCTGGCCGAGCCCGAGGCCGTGGAGCGGATCATCGAGCTGTGCGCCTCGTTGCCGCTGACGCTCTCGGTCGTGGCCGCCCGGGCGGCGATCCGGCCGGCGTACGCCCTTGCCGACCTGGCCGAGGAGCTCGGCGAGTCCCGCCTGGACGGGTTCGGCGGCGGGCGTGGCGACCTCCGGGCGACCTTCTCGTGGTCGGTCCAGCACCTGTCCGATGCCGCGGCCCGGCTGTTCCGGCTGATCGGCCTGCATCCCGGGCCGACGCTCACCGTCCTGGCCGCGGCCAGCCTGGCCGGGATCTCCCGCGTGCGAGCCCGCCGCCTGCTCGACGAGCTCACCGAAGCCAACCTGCTGACCGAGGTGGCGCCCGGACGGTTCGTGCTGCACGACCTGCTCCGGGAGTACGCCGCCGACCTCGCCACAGGCGAGCCCGCTGAGGTCCGCGAGGCGGCCGAGCTGCGGATGATCGACCACTACGTCTTCAGCGCTCGGGCGGTGCACAGCGCCTACGACCCGCACCAGCGCCACCTCGATGCGCTGGAGCCGATGCGCGACGGGGTAAGCCCCGATGTCGTCGGCGACAGCGTCGAGGCGCTGGCCTGGATCGGCACCCAGCTGCCGGTGATCTCCCGAGTGATCGACGTCGCCGTCGCCCGGGGAATCGCCCCCGACCGGATCGTGCTGCTCGTCGGTGCCCTCGAGCGTCTGCTCGACCTCCAGGGACGCTGGATCGAGCTGGCCGCGCTGGCCGAGGCCGCGCTCCCGGGCGTGCGCCGCAGCGTCTCGCAGGGCGGCGACCCCGCCGGGCTCGGCGTCATGCACCGCGCCGCCGGGGCGGCCTGCGGGCGGCTGGGGCGCGTCGAGGACGCCCTCGACCACCTCGGCCGGGCCCTCGATCTGGCGATGGAGTCCGCCGACCTGGTGGGCGAGGGAAAGACCCTGCACCGGCTGGCCACCGTGGCCACTGCTTCTGGCGATCATGCCGGGGCTGCTGCGTACGCGGCTCGGTCGGCGGAGGTCTTCGCTCGCGCGGGCGACCCGATCCGGGCGGCCTGGACGACCGGGCGGCTGGGGCTCTACGAGGCCCTCGACGGTGCGTACGAGGCCGGGCTCCGTCACTGCGAGGCGGCGCTCGCGGAGCTGCGCCGGGTGGCGCCCGGCTACCGCAGCGAGGGCAACGTCATCGCCACCATCGGCTGGATCCACCAGCAGCTCGGCTCCGTAGACGAGGCGGCAGGCCACTTCGAGGAGGCCGTGACCAAGCTCCGTGCCGCCGGTGACCTGCCCGGTCTGGCCGACGCGCTCGGCCACCTGGCCGATGCCCGCGCCGCCCTCGGCAAGGACGAGGACGCCCGCTGCGCGAGGGTCGAGTCCGCCTCGATCCTCGCGCAGCTGGGCTGACTGCTCCGGCTACGCGGTGGGCAGCTGGTAGTCGGCGTACTCCTCGCGCAGGGTCTTCTTGGAGAACTTTCCGACCGAGGTCTTGGGCACCTCGTCGATGAAGACCACGTCATCGGGCACCTGCCACTTGCCCAGGTTGTCGGCGAGGTAGCCGAGCAGCTCCTCCTTGGTCACCGACTCGCCCTCCTTGACCACCGCGAAGGCCAGCGGCCGCTCGCCCCACTTCGGGTGCGCCACCGCCACGACGGCCGCCTCGGCGATGCTCGGGTGGCCCATGATGAGGTTCTCGATCGCGACGGTCGAGATCCACTCGCCACCCGACTTCACCAGGTCCTTGGTGCGGTCGACGATGCGTACGTAGCCCAGCGGGTCGATCGCGGCGATGTCACCGGTGCGCAGCCAGCCGTCGGGCGAGAACGACGTCGGTGCGTCGACCTTGTAGTAGCCCGACGCGATCCACGGGCCGCGGCACTCGAGCTCGCCGGTCGTCTCGCCGTCCCAGGGGAGCTCGTCGGTGGTCCCGGGCTCCACGATGCGGAGCTCGACGCCGACGGCCGGGATGCCAGGGGACGTACGGTAGTCGGCCTTCTCCTCCTCGGAGAGGTCCGTGATCTCGGCGCGCTCGTTGTACACGCTGCCGAGCGGGGACATCTCGGTCATGCCCCAGGCCTGGGTGATCGGCAGGCCGATCGCCTCGCGCCAGGCCTCGGAGAGCGACTTCGGCACCGCGGACCCGCCGCAGATGACCACCCGCAGCGAAGAGAGGTCCGCGTCCTTGAGCAGCGGGACCATGCCCATCCAGATCGTCGGTACGCCGGCCGCGATCGTCACCTTCTCGGCCTCGAGGAGCTTGATGATGCCGGCGGGCGAGAGGTCGGGACCGGGCAGGATCAGGTTGGCGCCGGCCAGCAGGGAGGAGTGGGCGAAGCCCCAGCCGTTGGCGTGGAAGAAGGGCACCACCGGAAGCACGCGGTCGCGGTCGTTGGTGCCGAAGAGGGTGCCGGCCAGAGAGGCCAGCGCGTGCAGGTACTGCGAGCGATGGGTGTAGACGACGCCCTTCGGGTTGCCGGTGGTGCCGGAGGTGTAGCAGATCCCGGCAGCGGTGCGCTCGTCGGTGACCCGGCCTTCGATCACCGCCTCCTCGGCGTCGGCCATCAGCTCCTCGTAGGAGACGACCCGCGGGTCGTCGGGGAGCGGGGTCGGCGCCCCGTCATCCATCACGACGACGTGCTTGAGCGTGGTCAGCTGGGGGAGAAGCGGAGCCAGCAGACCGAGCAGCGACCGGTCCACGAAGACGGCCTCGTCCTCGGCATGGTTGAAGGTGTAGACGAGCTGCTCGGGGAAGTAGCGGATGTTGCCGGTGTGCAGCACCCGGCCGGTGCAGGGGACGGAGTAGTAGAGCGCGAGGTGGCGCAGGGTGTTCCACGCGAAGCTCGCCACCCGGCCGTCCTCGGAGATGCCGAGCCGGTCGAGGACGGTGGCCTGCTTGCGTACCTCCACGGCCAGGTCCTTGAACGTGTTGCGCTCCAGACCTGTGGCGGTCTTGGTGACGATCTCCCGCGTCGGGAAGACGCGCTCGGCGCGCCGGATGATCGTGTCGATGGTCAGCGGTGCGTCCTGGATCAGTCCTTGCATGCTGCACATCGTGACCCAACGTGGCGCGCGTCACAACGAGTTCCCGCGAACTTCTTGCCAGGCGATGCGGCCGACCAGGTGGCGCGCCGGATGCCCAGCGGTCAGAATCGTCTGCGTGAGCACTCTCTTCGTCGCGGCCGGTGGTGGGGGTGATGCGCTCGGCGTGCTCCTGGCGCGCCGGGTCCTCGAGCCCGAGATGGACGACGGCGATGTGTTCGTGTCGACCTGCGCCTGGGAACGGCTCCGCATCGACCCGGTGCCTGGCCCTCGCTCGCGCGGCGACTTCATCGGGCTCCGCCTGGTCGATGGCGTCCGGGCGGAGATATCGACCACGACGGACACCCTTCCTCCGGGCCGGTCCGTGCTGCCGCGGCTTGCCGGAGACGTCGACGCGCGCCTCTTCCTGCACGACCTCGCGGACGGTGCGGTCGGACTCGCCGAGCAGCTCCAGCATCTCGCTCGGGCCCTCGGCGCCGACTCGCTGACGGTCGTCGACGTCGGTGGTGACGTGGTCGCCCGGGGAGACGAGCCCGGCCTGCTGAGCCCGTTGGCCGACTCGCTCACGCTGGCCGCGGCGTTGCGCAGCGGCCTGCCGGTGCGGCTCGCCGTCGTCGGCCCCGGCGTGGACGGGGAACTCCCCGCCGAGCAGGTGATCGCCATCCTCGGCGGGCTCGGTGGGACCCAGGTGGGAATGCTGGGGACCGCGGATGTGGACCGGGTCGGCGACTCGCTCGGCTGGCATCCCACCGAGGCGACGACCCTGGCCGCGGCCGCCGCGCGCGGCCTTCGGGGCGCCGTGGAGATGAGACGAGGACAGACCCCCGTCCCGGTGAGCGAGGCGAGTGCGACCGTGTGGCGTCTCGATGCCGTCGTGACCTACGACTTCCCGCTCGCAGAGGCGCTGATCAACACCCGATCCCTGGGGAGCGCCGAGACGATCATCCGCGGCATCACTACCGTCGACGAGCTCGACTACGAGCGGCGACGGGCGCGGGAACGTCGCGAGATCCCATCGCGGACCGTGACCGCTGCCGACATCGCGAACGCGAGCCTTGCCCGAGGGGCCTCGCACATCACCACTCGCCGGCTCCTGGAGGCGACCAGCGGGGACGTACCCAGCTACGAGACGGCACGCTTCGACGGGCTCGGGCTGTGGGCCTTGGAAGCCCTCGCGCGGGGTTGAAGTCCGGTCAGACGACGGCCTCGGTCGTGGTGAGGGCCAGGGCGGGTGTGGAGGCGGCACGCGGCCAGACCTCGGCGAGGATCTCGACCCCGCGCCGGACGAGCTCGGGGCGGGGCGTGATCGCCAGCCGCAGGTGACGCTCGTAGGCGCCATCGACGCCGAACCGCGGCCCGGCGGTGACGAGCAGTCCATGGGGACGGGTGGCGAGGGTGAGCTGGGAGCTGACCGGCGCGGGCAGGCCCACCCAGGCGGAGAGGCCGCCGTCGATGCGCGGCGGCAGCTCCCAGTCGGGAAGGTGCTCGCGCATCGCGTGGTAGAGCGCGGCGCGGCCGGCGGCGAGCTGCGCGGCGCGCTCCTCGAGGATCTCGGGCAGATGCCGGAACAGGATCGTGGTGACGAGCTGCTCCCAGATCGGGGTGCCGAGGTCGGTGGCGGAGCGTCCGCTGGCGATCTGGGTCAGCAGCACCGGGTCGGCGCGGATCCAGCCGACCCGCAGCCCGCCCCACAGCATCTTGCTCGCCGAGCCGATGTGGACGACGCGGGCCTGGTGCTCGCCGGCCATCGCGGCCAGCGGCGGGAACGTGTGAGGTCGGTCGATGTTCAGCTCGGCGGTGGTGTCGTCGGCCACGAGGAGGGTGTCGACCTTCGCCGCGGCGTACAGCAGGCGGAGCCGGTCCTCGGTCGACATCGAGCGAGACGTCGGGTTGTGGAAGTCGGGCATGACGTACGCCATCACGGGGGTGGTCCGGGCGATGGCCGCCTCCATCGCGGGCATGTCCCAGCCGGCGTCGGTGGTCACCGGACTCGTGATGATCCGGGCTCCGGCGAGGCTCAGGGCGTCGTACGCGTTGGGGTAGGACGGGCTCTCGGCGTAGGCCCGGTCGCCGCGGCTGATCACGGTGCGGGCGAGCAGGGCGATCGCGCTCTGGCCACCGGTGGTCACCATGATCTGGTCGGGGTCGGTCGGCAGGCCGCGATCGGTGTAGCGCGCCGCGATCTCCGCGCGGAGCTCCTCGATGCCCCACAGCGTGTAGCCGGGGCCGGTCATGTGGTCGGCCAGCCGGCGGGTCGCCTCGACCGCGGCCTCCGGGAGCCGCCGGGTGGCGGGCAGGGTGGCCCTGACCAGGTCGATCTCGCCGCCCTCGGTGAACGAGTCGGGCGCGGTGGGTGGCAGCTTCGTCGTCGTACCCGATCCCTGGACGCTCAGCGCGTAGCCGTGCTCCCGTAGGCGCCGGTAGGCGGCAGTGATCGTGGTGCGGCTCAGCATCAGTCGCTCGGAGAGCTCGCGCTCGGAGGGGAGACGTACGTCGGCGGAGAGCCGTCCGTCGATCAGCAGCAGCTGGATCCGTTCGGCGAGGTTCTCGTACGCCGGGCCTTCCCCTTGCCACTGACCGAGCAGGCCAGCGAGGGCAGTGGCACCGATTCTTCCGCGAGGCATGAGGCCACCTTACCGCGATTGGCTTCTTTACCTTCGATTGGACCCGTGATTGGCTTTGCGATCGTGAAGGATCTCTCTGTGAAGTCGCTCTCCTGGTTGATAACTGGACTCTTCCTCTACGGCATCGCACTCGCCATGCTCGTGCAGGGCTCGCTGGGCCTGGCGCCCTGGAACACGCTGGCATCGGGACTCGTCGAGATCACCGGGATCTCCTTCGGGATGATGACCAACCTGATCGGGCTCGTCGTCCTGCTGCTCTGGATCCCGCTGCGACAGCGGCCCGGCGTCGGCACCGTGCTGAACGTCTTGCTCGTCGGCACCTCCGCGGAGATCGGCCTCTGGCTGCTTCCGCAGCCGTCGGACCTGGTTGCCCAGGTCGCGCTCTTCACCGGCGGCCTGCTCCTGCTGGCCGCGGCGACCGGGATCTACATCGCGCCCGGCCTCGGCCCGGGACCGCGCGATGGTCTGATGACCGGCCTGCACGAGCGCACCGGCGCCCCGGTCTGGCTCTGCCGCGCGGGTGTCGAGATCACCGTGCTGGCAGTCGGCTGGCTCCTCGGCGGAATGGTCGGCATCGGCACCGTCGCCGAGGCGCTGCTCATCGGTCCGATGGTGCACCGCACCCTGCCGTTCTTCCGGACCCTGTACGCCGGGCGGCCGGACGCCGCGGCGGTCGCCGCCGAAACACGCGCGAGTGCATGATTTAACCCACACGAATTTCCTGTGGCGCCCCCGACAGGATTCGAACCTGTGACCGTCGGATTAGAAGGCCGAAGGGGCCAGGTTGGGGCATGGATTCGTGAGAACTTTTTCGCGTGGTTCCGGACGTTCTTGTTCTCATTGTTTGCTGGTGTCCAGCGGGGGAGTGTGCCCGTATTGCGCCCTGGTGAGCCCCTCGAGGTAGCCCAGTTGAGTGCCACCGTGCCGATAGCCAGCCAAGATTGCTCGTCGTTGCCTGGTGTCAAGGGTGGGCGTAGCCCATTGCGTAGCAACGCCTTTGCGCCCTTGATGCCAGGTGGCGGCGTGCAAACCCTGGGGATCGGGGCGGAGGCCGGAGGTGCGATGTCGGTTCCAGCTAGCCCGGCCTCACTCCGGAAGTGGGTACCGGTATGCCGTGGGGACGAGCTGGTCGCGATCAGGCAGCCAGTCTTCCCATGTCCGCACTCGTCCGCCGGAGCATTCGTTGGTGCTGGTGATGTTGATCTGGTCAACGACGACGAGGATCGTGGGGCTGTGGCCTTCTGCGTGGCGGACTTCGCCGTCGGTCAGGTCGACGGTCTCTCGTGTGACGCTGCTGCCTTTGACCTCGATGTGGATCTCGGTGCCGTCCTTGGTGGCGGTGATGTCCCATGGCTGGAAGAGTCCGACGTCTTCGACCTCGTAGTCACGGGCTTCCCAGAGGGTCTTGACGGTTTCGACGGCGTAAGTCTCGATGGCCTTCTTGCGGATTGGGTCTCGGAGTCGCCCCGTGCCGGCCATCGGGGGTGTATCTGCGGCCCCGGGCTTCTCGGTGGTGGATGTGGGTCCGCCTGCGAGCTCGCGGACCTTGTCGAGCTCGGGTATCACCTCGACCAGGGCGCGGGGGAACTTGACCAGGTATCCCTGGGTAGCGCGGAGGGGACGCTTCTCCGAGAGGGCGTAGGGGAAGTAGAGGGGGCCGTCGATCTGGGCGGCGAGCTCTTCGCGGACGGAGCGAACCTTCGCCTCGAGCTCACGCAGTCGTTCTTGCGTGATGGGCGCGGCGAGCGGCACGTACCCAGTCAGCAGAGCCCTCCAGCCAGGCTCGGGCTTGGGCTTGCCGGGCAGTGCCTTGGCTCGGCCGTAGGTGCCGCGACTTTGCCACCTAACGGTCGAGCTGAATGGCTCGTCCTTGACGACCGAGTATCCGACGATGCCGGGACCGCTCTTCTTGTCCCAGTGGAAGACGATGTCGCCTGGGATCACGTGGTTGACGAGGGTGTAGGACCAGGTCTCGTTTCCGCTGTCGGCGACCTTCGGCGCGTTGAGATCTATTCCGATGTCGTCGCGGTTGGTGATCTCTATCCAGTACTTCTCGGTGGGATCTTCGATCCACCACTCGTTGATCGCCACGTGGTCTGGCCTCCCCAGTCTGTTGCACCCGCGTCCCTGCGGACCTGTATGCAGGATGTCAGGCCGCGTCAGTCTCCGAGGGCGGGTCGTGAGAACTTTTCGGGCTTTCGGTTTAGAACGGGTCGGGTCGGGGTAAGAGGCAGGTATGAGGAAGCCTGTGGTCGAGTTTCCACCGGAGCTGTTGGACGATCCGTCGTTGCCGTTGCCGGAGCGCGTGGATCGGATGACGGCTCGCAGCGATCTGGAGTGGGCGGCGTGGCAGGAGGCGTACGGGAACGTGCTCGAGTTGCCGTTCGGGATGCCGGTGTTGCCGGTCGAGGTGGATGAGGCGGGTTGGTCGACGCCTGGAGAGTGAGCGCTTGGTCTACGGACTGGGCGCTCTTCTTCTTTTGCGCGGCACGTAGGGGGACCGGCCGCCAGGCCGCACGCCCCCGGAGGCCGCGCTCGCGGCCGGAGGCCGCCTTGAGTCAGTAGAGAAAGTTCTCACGGCAGATCTGTGTGCTCCGTGCGAACTGCCCAAGCGTGGCGACCGCAGCACGTGCACCCGTTGGGCCAGACTCTTGGGCCATGTCGAGTCAGGACGCATCGCAGCCCAGCCCGCCGACGGGCGCTGATGTCGACGGGAGTGCTCAGCATGCGCAGTCGGCCAAGGCGTCGTGGATACAGAAACTGCTAGGGCGCTGGAAGAACCTCGGTGGAGCGGGCGATTCTCAGCAGTCGTCCATGCAACCTGCACCATCATTGAAAGTACGATTCGGCCCTTGGTGGGACCATCTCGGTCTTGTTGCGAGTGTGGCGCTGTCTCTCATTGTCATGGTTCGCGTCACGGTCGTGTCGGGGTACAGCGTCACAACCGCCACGGCGATCATTCACGAGGTTGGGCCCGGAAACGTCGTATTGGGCACGTTGCTCGCATCGAGCGGCCTCGTCGCGGCAATTGGGTACAGCGCAATTGGAATGTTCCTCATCAGCACTCCGCAGCAGCGTGCCTGGGTCGACGCCGGCGTGACTACCGCCTTAAGCCCCATGCTGATCTTCTGTGCGAGTCTCCTGCCTTGGCCCACTGTCCTCATGCTCACGGTTCTCCTCGTGATCGCAGCGGTTGTTCGGCGAAAGGGCGGGAGACTCGACCACGTGGCGTTACTCATCTTTGGTGTGGCCATAGTGGTCGGCGTTGTGTTCAGCAAGTCTTCAATGTGGGTTCCGCCGTCAAGCATTGATCCCGTTAAGGGGGATCCATACCTCGGGTACATCCTTAAGGAGGAGGATAAGAAGTTGCTCATCCTTAAGGATGATCCGAGAAAACTGGAGCTCGTTCCTGAATCCGACGTCACAAGTCACAAGTGGTGCGATAACCAGGGCCGGTCGCTTGCGAGCGTAGTTGGGCTGCTTAAACCACCGAGCTACGGGGACTGCCCAGATACGCGCGAGTGACGCCGCGACGCCATCTTCGTGGACCGCAACGCTCACGGGCAGGGTGGATACGGGCCGTCACCTCGGTAGATGTCCTCGACCGAGCGGAGAATCCAAGGCTTGGTCGTGGAGCAGATCTCGCGTTCCAGGCCATTAGCAGGGATACGTCGCAGGTGAACGTCGTCATTTCGGTCCAGTACAACAACCGACTCACCGTCGACACCAACGACGTAGCCAGTGAAAGACTTGGCGCCCTGTGGAGTAATTCGCTCGCTCGGCATCCACGGTGTCGAAATTGTCAGCCAAAAGGGAGAAGCGAGCCAGACGATAAATACTACGAATGCAACTCCTGGGATATGAGGTACCTGCTGACCGCGGCCGGTGCGCCAAACAATCGTCATGATTGTCATGAATATGAAGTTTGCGACGGACAGGAATAGCGGGAGAAGCGACAGCACCCCGATAAGGACAGGAATTGCAATGACGATTTTCAGGTCATTATCTATATTTCTGAAGTCGGCATCGAAGATAACCGAGAACACCCAAAGCGCGTTGAGAACTAGAAGGACGAGCCCGGCGGACGATAATGCTATGCCCATAGCCGCATTGGCTGCGCCGCCGCTTTGAATGATGCCCAACGCTGTGTTTGCATCGTAGTCGGCCACGCTGAGTATTCGCCAGACTAGATAGATAAACGCCACACTGCTGACTGTTAATCCAAAACTTGGCAGCGTTTTTTCTGTGTCAGGGGTAGCGCGGTCTGTGTTGTCTTCGGGCACCGCGACAACTCCAATCACAGGTTGGTCGACTAGCGTCGCGCTAGGGACGAGCGGCCAGGTCGAGATGAAGATGAGTAGCCGGGGTCAGAAGAGGTCGTGCCTGTGAGCGCTCCGGTCGGCAAGCTCTTCCAGCTCGATCGATCCCCGGTAGGCAACAACATTGGCCAAGACGTCAAGCATGTCACCCATCGTCGCGCTTCCTAGGTTCTCGACGATCCGGTCGCCCATAACCGCTCTGACCCTACGATCCTCTTCGCGCGAACCGTAAGCGACCTCAAGTTCGCCGACATAGTACTGATCCTCCACAGATGCATGGATCGCATCCACGTCGCCCTTTACGTCCGCCGATTCCTCGGCGCCCACTCGAATATTCCTCTCGAGTCCACGAAGAACGATAGAACGAAGAACCACATCCGTGCTCAGAGCGTCGCGCACCGCAACCCACGTCGCACTCGAGAATGACCCTCGTTCCTGAACCGTCCGGCGCCGACCGCTCGAGGCGAGCCGCAGCGCCACGGCGCCGAGCGCCCGCGTGAGGGTTGAACCTTCCATGAACCATCCGTCGTTGGTGGCATAGTTGCGGTCGTGGGGGATGCTCAGACCCAGTGAACCCCGGCGGGGAGACCACCTATCAAGGACGCGCAAGCAGATTCTTGTCAGGTCGATGCCGGCAAGGTCGTCAGCGATGCTTTCCAAGACCTCAAGATCGGTTCGATCGGCAATCGCTTGCCAGAACTCGTCACTTTGGTTAGTCACCTCGCCCCCAAGGAGCCAAGGAAGTAGATCTCGGGCTTCGCTTGGGCCAAACGGAGCCGAAGGACCAATCTGGGAAAGAATTCCCTCCTTCATCGTGGCTGCGGCAACAATTTCCGCGACGGCCACGACGCTCCTGAAGGCGGTCGGAGCGAGCAATGCCTCGAGGCTTTCAAGAACTTCAGGGGTAGGTGAGGTGATCGTGTCGGCACGATCCTCAGTAAGCAGCCCATGCCCAGAGGGCAATAGGTGACTCGAAACGGCGGTGGCCAACGGTGATGCGCGTGGCGCGTCTCGCGGAGCGGTCAAAGTGTCGAATGACGCGGCGTCAGCGACAAGTGGCTGCGTCATTGAACGACCCACTTGCTCCAACGCGCTCTCGGTGACCTCGCGTTGCGTTTCGTCTCCGCTCTCGACTGCGATGATAACTGGCACGTCGCCTGCAAGTCTCTCTATATCGTGGGCTGCGGCGATTCCCTCATGTGAAGAGCGAATGTAAACTTCACGCTCCTCAGATCTTTTTGGCCAGCTGAGAACCAGGTCCGGCATGGCGGAATGGTTGAACCAGCCGGTGTCCTTGATTATCGCTGTCGAATCCAATTCGTGGATCGCGCCAATCATCGCCGCTTTCGTCTTGCGGACGTAATCACGGTCATCGGGTTCGTTGGAAGCGTCTCGTAGTGCTGAAGTCAGTGTTCCCACAAACTCGTTCCTTCCCGCTTCAACTGAGTCATCGCAATCTTTAGTTCGCTCGAAGTGAGACTGACTTTCATCTGCTTATCTACGTTGAAGACGAGCAGCCATATGCGGGAGGCGACTGCTCGCGCAAGGTCCTCATCAATTTCGTGACTCGGCCCAAGATACTTTTCGTATTGGCTGTCCTGAAGCACGTCCAGCATAAACGAGTCGGTGCACAGGTCTGCCCATTGGCCGATTTGGAAAGGGTGGCTCGTGACCCACATGAAGTCATCTGCGACGTCTAATCCGAGGAGCTCTTTTTGAAAGGCGTGGAAGCTGTAGGCAATTGCGAGGAATTCTCGGAAGTACGCATTCTGTCCGGAGGCCGTAGTGTAGCGTTTGCACTCCACGTACAGGTCTCTTCGTTGGGTTTTGTCCCCTAAGTGGAATCCCTTTAGATCAAACTTCTTCTTCTGCGAGTTCAATAATGGAACGACGCAGCGATGTTTGTGCTCGTAGGCGTTGTAAGGAAACTCCATCCAGGTTGTGGCCTCAAGCCAAGCCTTGACCATGCCGACGCCCTCGCGGCCGATTTCGTGAACATCTTCGTCCGGCATGACTGCAGGGTAGAGCGCCGGGTCGGTCTGCGTCCTGGAAACGACGACGCTAGGGGAGTGAGCCATCGTCACTTAGGGACATGGGGAGTCGCCGCGGGTGACGCCGGGGGTGCTCGGCAGAGTATGGGCGGCTCGTCCCCAAGTGACTCGACCGTCAGGCTGTACGTGCATGTTTACGGCGGAGGTCGGGCCGGTCCTGTCGCCGGCGGTCCAGATATCCGATGTGCACGTTCAAACGGGTCCCGCCATCGGGCCTCTATGACCCAGGACGAAACTTCCTGCCTCCCGTCGTTACCTGTACCGATAGTGGTCGTTCCACACGTTGATGTCGCTCTTCGCTGGGCGGATCTCGTCGATGGGCAGCCAGGCATGTCGGATTTCCGGCACGGCATACGTGGTGTCGACCCAGATCACCCAAGCGCGCCACCTGCCTTTGTGCAGCTCCCACTTGAGTACGAGGCCGGGCATGGGCGGCGGGTAGTTCCGGCGTTGGCGGTGGACCCAGACGTGTAGCCAGTGCCTGGGGTCTGGCCAGGCGTCGTTCTTGGGAGGGTTGGCCGACACGCCCCATCGTATCGAACGGATGTTCGATTCGCGTAGTTGGCTGAGAGGCCCCGACCTTCACCTATTCTCTGGTGATGGACAGTGGGACGGTCGGTCTGGTGACCGCTGGAGTTGGCGTGACTGGCACGCTTGTCGGAACGTGGTTCACGCAGTGGCGGGCGGACGTTCGCGAGCGCGAGCGCGTCGCTGCCGAGGAAAGACGTGAGCGCTCGCGGGCGAACGACGAAGCAGATCGGGCGAGGGAGTCACGACTCTTTGAGCATCGTCGGACGATCTATGCCGAGGTTATTCGGCTGTATCACTTCTGGATAGACGCTTCAGGTGAGATCGAACTGGGACTGTGGCCCGAGCCTGAGGAAGACGCATGGAGGCCGCTCATGCTGTCGGTAAGCGAAGTGGACCTGTATGGATCTCAGGAGGCTGGCCAAGCCGCCCGGCGTCTCGTGGCCGCGCTGAGGGCGTTGATTGATGGACCTGCTGGCACGTATCAGGAAGCACGTGATGCCTGCGCAGCCTTCATCGATGCTGCTCGGTTCGATCTCGGGGCACCTCCGCGGATTTTCCCTGGTGGCACGCGAGAGCTGACTCGAGAGCCGACCGCGGGGCCGGCCGTGACCGACCAGACCCGGAGCGAAGGCAACTGAGAAGCGCCTGTTTCTGTCACGGCGAGAGGGTCTATGGTTCAGGTATGCACGAATGAATGGAGGTGAGAACGTGACGGACGTTGCGCTCGTGCGCATCGGGGCTGAGTTGCGCCGCTTTCGAGAGGATGCCGGGCTTTCTGGCTCGGCCGTGGCCCGTGAACTCGGGTGGTCTCAGCCGAAGGTGTCCAGGGTCGAGACTGGCCGGTTTGCGGCTTCGCTCGAAGAGATCGCGACGCTGCTCGATTACTACGGCGCTCCCGAGGAGGTCCGGGCGGAGCTGCTCGCGACGGTGGCGCGACGGGAGGGACTGGCGGGGGCCTGGGTGGTTCGTGCCGGAGGGAGTCGCCGTCGTCACGGCGAACTTCGCGCCATTGAGCAACGCGTCACCCGACTGCGCCAGCATCAAGGCCTGATGGTTCCTGGCCTCCTCCAGACCCGAAGGTATGCACGCGGTGTGGCTGACGCCCTAGGTCTCGCTGATAGTGACGCCATCGCAGCGCGTCGCGTTGCTCGTCAAGATGCCTTCATCTCCGAAGGAACTGCGCGCTACGAAGTCGTGCTCGACGCTCGAGCACTGATGCGCTGGCCTGGTGAGCCCGCTGTCATGGCGGAGCAGCTGCAGCACCTGGCCGACGTCGACTCCGCCAGGGTGGACTTGCGGATCCTCCCGCCTGGTGGCGAAGCAGCGGCGTTCGCCATTGCTGGGTTCCTCATCTACGACTTCACCGACGACAGGCCGTCGGTGGTGATGCTCGAATCGTTGACGGCGGACACGTACCTCTCTGACGAGGTCGATGTGTCGGCGTACGCCTCAACTTTCGACCGGTTGCGGAAAGACGCCCTCGACGTCGAGGCGTCCCGGCAGTATTTGGAGACCACGCTTCGCAACCTGCGAGGCACAAAGGGATGAGGAGTGCTCGATGAATGACAAGTGGCAGAACGCGCGTTGGCGGAAGAGCACCGGCAGCGACTCGGGCGCGTGCGTCGAGGTGGCCGAGGTCGACGGCATCGTCGGCGTACGCGACACCAAGGCGAACGGCGCTGGCCCTGTCCTGGAGTTCAATCGCAAGGAGTGGGAAGCGTTCCTGCTGGGCGTCGGCAACGGCGAGTTCACCATGGAGGCGCTAAGCAAGTGAGCGCACCAGTGGAGGTCAGACAGCCAGGAACCAGCCCACGCGGGCTTGGGCGTCTGCTGGCCTCCACTGGCGTCTCCATGATTGGGCAGGGGGCGGCGACAGCAGCCGTGCCGCTGCTTGCTGCCTCACTCACTCGGGACCCGCTGCTCGTGTCGCTCGTTGCGGCGGCTTCGTACGCTGCATGGCTTGTCATTGGCCTCCCGGCCGGCGCTTTGGTCGACAGGTGGCCACGGCGCCAGACGATGATCGTTGCGGACCTGGTGCGCGTGGTGCTCCTGGCGCTCGTCGCCGTTGGTGTCCTGGCCGATTGGCTCCCGATCTCGGGGCTGATCGCCGTGGTCTTCCTGATCGCGTGCGCTAGCTGCTTCTTCGATCCGGCGGCACAGGCCGCAATTCCCGTTCTCGCGACCCGTGACCCTGCGGCGCTTGCCAAGGCCAACGGGCATCTCTGGACGCTCGACATCTTCGGTCGCTCGCTGGTTGGCCCGCCACTGGGTGCGGCGCTCTTCGCATCGGCTGCGGTGCTGCCCTTCGCTCTGAATTCGGTGACGTTCCTCGTCTCCGCGCTTCTGTTGGTTGGCCTCTCAGGGCTCGGCCGCGCTGAACATCCTGATGGAGTCCAACCGGTCCATCACGCGGTGCGAGACGGCGTTCTCTACCTCGTGCGGCATCCGGGCCTGCGCCTGCTCACGTTCGGAATAGGGACGTACAACTTCGGCTATAACATCGCCTTTGCGATCCTGGTGCTCTTTGCTCAAGACACTCTCGGCCTTCGTGACCAGGGCTTCGGCATCCTGCTCGCGATGCTCGCGGTTGGCGGCGCGGTGGGTGGTTGGCTCGGACCCCGTGTGCATCGGGTCATGTCGGCCGCCTCGACGTACTCCCTTGCCCTCGCGGTGCAAGGCATCGCCTGGCTCGTGGTCGTCACCACGCAGAACATGTATGCGTCGGGCGCTGCACTGGTCGTTGTCGGCCTCGCTTCAACGGTAGTCAGCGTGGTCGGCGGGACGGCTCGTCAGACCCTGACCCCCGATCATCTGCTCGGCCGGATCACGGCAGGTACACGCGTTGTGGGTGTCGGGGTTGCCGCACTTGGTGCAGTAGTTGGGGGAGCGGTGGCATCCGCTGTGAGCCTCGATGCCGCCCTTTTCGTGGCTTGCGCGGTCCTCGTAGCTGGTGCCGTGGCGTTCCTGCCTGCGGCTCTCGCCCGCCGCGTCTGAGCCTCCTTCGAGCAAGTTCGGCGGAAGCGCTTGACTCGCGCTATTCACTCGTGCATAGTCTTAGTTATGCAGTAGTGAATAGGTCGCTACGCAGAACCAAGGAGAACGAACAATGGCGATGAAGCAGCGTTTCGCAGTCCAGCACGGCGACGTGTTCCCGCAGGGAGCGTTCCTCAAGGGCGAGGTCGAGCCGGTTCTCGACTTCCAGGCCGGCAAGCGGGCCGATGGGTCGATGCCCCAGCAGACCGACAAGGAGACCGGTCTCCCGATCTGGCAGGTCATGGTCCTGGACGCTGACGACACGGCGGGGAAGAAGGACACCGCGATCACGGTCAAGTTCCTTGCCAAGCACCAGCCGGTGCCGCCAGCCAACGACACCCCGTTCCCCTGGACCCCGGTGGAGTTCGTCGGCCTGACCGCTCTGCCGTACGTGGAGTACACGAACGGCAAGAACCGAGAGGGCCAGGACCGGACCCGCATCACCTGGTCCTACCGCGCCGAGTCGATGGTGAAGCCCGGCGAGAACCCCGCACGCAAGCCCGCTGCCGGTGGTGCTGCTGCCGCTAGCTCGAAGGCGGCGTGATGAGTGCCCCGAGCATCAGCCTCGCTGTGACCAGCCGTCGCTACGCGGTCACCGATGCCCCGACTGGGGTCGACTCCAAGGGCCGGACCTTTACGGTGACGGTGCTGGAGATCGACTCCCGTCCGGATGGATCGCTCAGCGTCATGATCTCGGGGCGTGTCTTCGATGAGATCGGCCCGACTGGTGGCACCTCGTCGGCCCACTGGCTCGAGGGCGACCGCTTCGCCCGGGGCATCGCTAACGGCATCGCTGCCCTGGTGAGCGCCCCGGGCTGGGTCCAGGAACTGGTCGAGGCCACCCACGCCCCTGGGGTGGCGGCATGAGCGTCTATCTGGTCTGGATCGGCGACGGTTCGGACCCGGCGCACTTCGCCGGTCTCAACGCCGATTACACCCTGTGCGGCCAGCCCAACGCCGGGACGGCCTGGACCTGGGACTACCCCGATCTCTCCACCCCGGTGTGCCCGACCTGCCGCGCCAAAGCAGCCGGTCTGTGAGCACACCCCACACTCGCCCGCTGGTCGTCATGGAGGGGAAGCCGTGGCGGCTGGCGGGTCTCCAGCTCGACACCTCGAAGCAGCGCAACGAAGGGAGCATCTGATGAACGAGACGATCTATGTCAGCCTCGGCGGCCTGGTCGCCCTGGCGGTGGCGGTCCTGGTCGTGATCAAGCCGACCCGCCCCGCAACCCTGACTGCCCTGGGCTGGCTGGCCTCCATCGGCCGGCGCACCTGGTGGTGGCTCCTCTTCCGGATCACCTGGAAGTCCATGGCTCGTGAAGCCGGTCTGTCCAAGCGTCGGACCAAGCGCGTGAAGAAGATGGGTGTGGGGGAGGAGTCCATCGAGAAGTGGCGCGATCCTCGCCTCAAGAGGGTGACGACCTCCGCTCACTCGGTGACCCTCAAGGTCCGTACCCGGCGCGGTCAGGCCCTGGCCGACCTGGAGGCCTTCGCCCCCAAGTTGGCGGCCACCTACAGCGCGGATGCCTACCGGGTCTACCCGCCCAAGCGCCGTGCCGGTTCCACGGTGATGTTCGAGCTGGTGATGCGAGACCTGATCAAGACCCCCTCGGTCGCTGCGATGCCCGAGCCCCGGATGCAGACTGAATCGGTCCTGCTGGGTCGCCGTCAGTCCGGCAAGCCCTTCGCCCTCGAGATCGAGCAGCGTCACACGCTCGTGGTCGGTGCCTCGGGCTCGGGGAAGGGCTCGTTCCTGTGGGGCATCGTCGGCTCGCTGGCTCCCGCGATCAAGGTTGATGCGGCACGGGTCTACGGGATCGACCTCAAGGGCGGCATGGAGTTGACCATGGGTGCCCCGCTGTTCACCAAGATCGCTGTTACCGGAGAGCAGGCCCTGGAGCGGCTGCGGGAGTTCGTCGCGATTGCGGATGCCCGTACCGAGGAACTGCGCGGGGTCTCTCGCAACCACAAGCCCGCCCCGGGTGACCCGCTCTACGTCCTCGTCATCGATGAGCTGGCCTCGCTGACCGCGTACGCCGACCAGGACATCAAGAAGGAGGCCGAGCGGCTCCTCAAGCGGCTGCTCTCCATCGCCCGCGCCGTCGGTGTCGTGGTGTGCGCGTTCGTCCAGGACCCACGTAAGGAGGTCATCGACATGCGCGGCCTGTTCACCCAGACCATCGCTCTGCGGCTCCGCTCGGCGATGGAGACCAACATGGTCCTCGGTGACGGCATGGCCCCCTTCGCCCCGGCACACCGCATCCTCAAGGCTGCCCAGGGCACGGCTTGGATCATCGATGAGGACGGCTCCACCGACCGCATCCGCGCCGACTACTGGTCCGACGACCTGATCCGCCGCGTTGCCTCGCTCTATCCAGCAGAGCCTGAACTGGTGACGATCTCGGACGCCGCTCCTGGTGACCTGCCCGGGATGCAGCTCTCCCTGACCGATGGGGGTGCGCGATGACCCCGGCTTGGATGGGTCACGCGGCCTGCACCCGCCCCGAGACTCGGGGTCTGCCCTGGACGACCGACGCGGTCGAGACCCCTACGGTCCTTGTCGACCTGATGCGGGAGACCTGCGACGGCTGCCCGGTCCGCCTCGCCTGTGATTCCTACGCCCGCACCTCGAAGGCCACGGGTGGTTGGTGGGCCGGGGTCGACCGCGCTCCTGAGCCTGCCGACTTGATTGACCTGCTCGACACCCGTCCCGTGGCTTCGCTGAGGGGTGCGGCATGACGATGTGGGAGCAACTCGTCCTCGAGATCCCCGGCTGGGAGCCCCTCGAGGTCGACCCGACCCCGGCCATGCGGCGCGGTGAGCAGTCCCTGTTCCAGTGCTCGTGGTGCGGCTGCGTCGTCGTCCAACCCCGCCCCGTGACTCACGCGCTCGGTCCTTGCCCCTCGTGTGCACACGAGCCGATCCAATGGTGGAACCAAGACGGGCTCTGCGCTGGCCTGCGGGAGTCCGCATGACCATCTCGACCCTGGATGCACCGGGCATCCACAGTGACGCATCGTCTCCGGCTCGGGGCTCGTTCCCTGGGTTCGGGGAGGATGCGCCGCTGGATCTGTCCGGACTCACCGACGCCGGCCTCCAGGCGGTCACTGCCCGTCTGATCGACAAGACCTTCGACGCCTTCGCCGAGACCGCTGCAGCGGTGAAGAACTGCGCCCACCCCGTGCGCCTGGTCGGCCGCTCCGAGACCTACCAGCTCGACCCCACCACGGGTGAGATCGGCGGGCTGCTGTCCTCCTTCGACTCCGCCGACGCACCCCTGGGGCTGCTGTACCGGGCCTGCGGCAACCGACGCGCCGACGTCTGTCCCTCGTGCTCGCGGACCTATGCCCGGGACACGTTCGCGATGATCAACGCCGGTCTCGTCGGTGGAAAGACGGTGCCTGACACGGTGGCGGAGAATCCGCTGCTGTTTGCCACGTTCACCGCACCCTCCTTCGGCCATGTCCACGGATTCCGTGGCGGAAAGCCCTGTCGGCCACGCGCCCGTGACAAAGGCGACCGCTGCCCGCATGGTCGACCGACGGCCTGTCACCAGCGCCACGACGAGGACGACTCGATCAATGGCGCGCCACTGTGTCACGAGTGCTACGACTGGCAAAGCGCCGTCATCTGGCAGTACTGCCTGCCCGAGCTGTGGCGCTACACCACCCAAGCGCTGCGCCGCGCCCTGGCACGACGTCTCGGGGTCCCGGACTCGCGCCTGGGCAAGACAGCGTCGTTGCAGTTCGTCAAGGTCGCCGAATACCAAGCCCGGGGCCTGGTCCACTTCCACGCCCTGATCCGGCTCGACGGCCCTGACGGCCCGGGATCTGCTGCGCCGTTGGATGGTCTCGACCTGGCCCAGATCCTCCAAGGCGCTACGGCTGAGATCTTCGTGGACGCTCCGCCGGCATACGCGGGCGATCCCTCGAGGCGGCTTCGCTGGGGCAAACAGCTCGATATCCGCGTCGTGCGTGATGGTGACCGCCTCGAGGACCCTGACAGCGACCTCACTCCCGGCCAAGTGGCGGGATACCTGGCGAAGTACGCGACCAAAGACGCCAATTCGGTTCGAGCTGACGAGCCTCGGCCCCACCTCGCCCGTTTGGCTGAGGAATGCCGGGACCTGGCCGAGTCTGCTGCCGGTCACTACGGCTACGGCACCGATGAGAAGGGCAAGCCCCTCAACCCGTATCACTACCTCGGCAAGTGGGCTCACATGCTCGGGTTCCGGGGTCACTTCTCGACCAAGTCGCGGCATTACTCGATCACCCTGGGTCGTCTGCGTCGGGCTCGGGCTCGCTACCAAGCCTTGGTCGCTGCTTCCCACACCGATGAGGAAGCACGTACGCAGCTCCTCGACCTTGGCCAGCTCGAAGCCTTGCTCCTGGCCGACGAGGAGGAAACAACCCTCGTGATCGGCGAATGGGCCTATCAGGGCTCTGGCTGGGCGAACCCCGGAGACGAAGCCCTCGCCCTGGCGGCTGCTGCCCGCGCTCGCGAGTACCACCAATGGAAGGCCCAGACCAAGAACACCAACAACGACAGGAGCAAGTGATGAGTGGGGTTGTGGAGATCGAGCCGCTGTGGACGGTCCATGACGTCTCGGCCTACATCGGCGTTCCCGTGGCGACCATCTATCAGTGGCGGGTTCGGGGAGAAGGTCCACGGGCTATCCGGCTGGGCAGGCATCTGCGTTTCGAACGTGAGGCGGTCGTTGCCTGGATCGAGCAGCAGAGAGAGGCGGCGTGACATGGCATCGGTGAGTAGGAACCCGTCCGGTTCGGGTTGGCAGGCACGTTGGCGAGATCCGGGAGGGAAGCAGCGTAAGAAGAACTTTGAGCGGAAAGTTGATGCTCAGCGCTGGCTCGATCAGATGCGGGCCGAGATGCACCGGGGCCAGTACATCGATCCGGCAGCGGGCAAGGTCTCGGTGGCCGATGTGGGGGAGTCCTGGCAGAAGGGGCTGGGGCATCTCAAGGCCTCGACGGCGATGCGCTATCGCGGACTGTTCCGCAAGTACGTGGTGCCGAGGTTCGGCAAGTGGCGGTTGACCGACGTCCGTCACTCTGACGTGCGCGAGTGGGTCAACGACCTCTCTGACCAGGGTCTTGCCCCGGGCAGCGTTCGTCAGGCTCACCGGGTGCTTTCGCTGATTCTCGACGAGGCGGTGAAGGACGGCCGCCTGGCCCGCAACCCGGCTGCCCGCGTTCCGCTCCCGCGGCCGCGTCGACTCCAGCCCCGGTTCCTGACCGCCCGGCAGGTCGTCGCGCTGATCAAGGCTGCTGGCGTCCACGGCCTGGTGATCGCGGTCCTTGCCTTTTGCGGGCTTCGGTTCGGCGAACTGGCTGCGCTGAGGGTAAGGCACGTGGATTTTTTACGGAGACGCTTCGTGATCGCCGAGAGTGTTACCGAGGTCGCCGGACGCCTGGTTTGGTCGGCTCCCAAGTCGCATCACTCACGGTCGGTGCCTTTTCCTCCGTCGCTGAGTGAGCAGATTGCTGCGGCATGCGCGGGGAAAGGACCGGACGACCTGGTGTTCACGGCTCCTGAGGGTGGCCCTCTTCGCCTGCGGAACTGGCGTACTCGGGTCTTTGATCCCGCCTGTGCCAAGGTCGGCCTGGTCGGCTTCACGCCCCATGACCTTCGACACACCGCCGCATCGTTGGCCGTCGGAGCCGGAGCCAACGTAAAAGCTGTGCAACGAATGTTGGGCCACGCATCGGCCGCAATGACCCTCGATGTGTACGCCGGCCTCTTCGCCGACGACCTCGACGCGGTGGCCGTCGCGATGGATGAGCTCTTCGACGGGCTCGTAGACGGCGTGGTTGAAGACCTGGCGGGTGAGCTGGTGGAGGAAGTCACCGACTACCTGACCGATCACGGTGTGCCCGAAGTGCGCCCTCAGGACCCCGAAAACGGTGACGAAGGGCGACACGCCGAAGGTCATGAAGATGTCTGACCAGGTATTTTTTCTGGCGCCCCCGACAGGATTCGAACCTGTGACCGTCGGATTAGAAGGCCGATGCTCTATCCAGCTGAGCTACGGAGGCGTGGCCTGTGTGAGCACCCCGCTGAAGGGGGTTTGCGCAGGCCGCGCACGATCTTACCGGTGCCCGTATCCCTTGTGTGCATCGGAATCCGAAACGCTGGCCGGAGTGTTACCAAGGTGTGGGGGGTATTTGGGTGCACTGTCCCCGCACTGTCGACGTGAGTGTCCGATTGGCGGACCACGAGGGTTCGAGACTGGGCCCGATCATCGGTAAGGTCCCCGGACATGACTATGGAGTCCATGTGCACCTCGTGCGGTGCGGCCGTCACCGGTATGCGCTTCTGCACAGGTTGTGGGACCCCCGTCAGAAGCGCTCATCAGCCGCCGTCGCAGGGTGCACCGGAGCCGGTTGCACCGCCGCGACTGCCGCAGCGGGGTGCCGATCCTGAGCAGGGTGGTCTGTCGTTGCCGAGGCGTGGGCAGGGAGTCGCTGCGCCCACGCCCGAGGCCGACCCGGAGCCGGCCTCGTTGCCGCTCGAGCAGGTCAGGCGTACGCCGGGGGCCTCGATGGCGCCTCAGCTGAACATGACCGCGCCGAGCGGTGAGCAGCCGGCCTTCGGTGGTGGCATGGCCCCGCCGCCGGCGGGTTCGGATGATGGTGGCCTGTTCGGGCTGGCGGCGCGTACGCCGAAGTTCGAGCCCGAGCTCGCCTCCCAGTCGCAGTCGCTCTTCCTGCCCAAGCGCAAGCGCGCCGCAGAAGAGCCCGAGCCGACCCCGGATCCTGAGCCCGAGGCACAGGCGGCCGCGCCGGCGCCGCTCCCGGATCTGCCGACGCGGCCGCCGGCACAGGAGCGCGCGCCCGAGCCGCCCGCGCCCATGCTCGAGCCGCAGATGCCGGAACCGCAGGCGCCGCAGACCCCGGAGCCGATGGCTGCGCCTCCGCTGCCCGAGCGTCCGGCCGCGGCGTACCACCAGAGCGCGGAGCACCCGACCTTCGTCGAGCCCGCGCCGCAGTTCGGTGGCCCGGCCCCCGAGGCGGCCTACGAGGCGACCCACGAGGCGATGCCGCCGGTCGAGCGACGCCAGCCCGAGCCGGTCCGTCCCGACGAGACCCAAGTCGCGATGAGCCCTCGGTTCGACGCCGTCGAGGAGGAGGCCTCCGGGGGCACCCGTCCGCGTGACGAGTTCGAGCAGTTCGCGCCGCCACAGCCGCAGTTCGACGCCCCGGCGCCCGAGTCGCGCTACGACGACGGCCAGCCCGATCTCGGCCAGCAGGCCCCGACGTACGGCGACCCTGCCTACGCCCCGCTCGCACCGCAGCTGGAGCCGGACCAGGCCCAGTGGTCCCAGGGCTACGACCAGCCCTACGACCAGCCGTACGGCCAGGGCCCCGACCACGGCTTCGGCCAGGCGTACGAGCAGCCCTACGAGCAGTCCTACGAGCAGTCCTACGGCCAGCCGCAGGACCGGTCCCAGGACGAGTTCGGCCAGCCGTACGGTGACCCCTACGGCCAGAATCCCTACAACGACGCCACCCTCGTCGGGCAGCCGCCGGTCGGCGGTGGGCCCAACACCCCGGCGCCGCCGCCGATGGCGCCGCAGGGCTACGACCCGTACGGGAACGGCTACGACGCCCGCTACGAGCCGCAGCGCGGTCAGGGCGGTCAGGGCAAGGGACCTGGCGGTCTCGACCTGAAACGCTGGGGCCTGATCGTCCTCGCGCTGGCCGTCGTCGTCGCGATCATCGCCTTCGTCATCGGCCTGATCAACAGCAACGGCGACGACGCCAACGCCGAGACCGGCACCACCCAGGGCGCCACCACGACCGAGGGCGGTGCCGCGGCCGAGGCCAAGAAGATCGACGACCTCATCAAGACCTCGGCCAAGGACAAGGCGGCCATCGGTGCCGCTCAGGCCGACCTCGAGGCCTGCGAGAACATCGACGAGGCGATCCAGACCTTCCAGGACGCCGCGGCCTCTCGCGAGAAGCTGGCAACGAAGGTCGCCAAGATCGACACCGCCGTCCTCCCGGGGTCGCGGAAGCTCGTCAAGAACCTCGAGTCCGCATGGATGACCTCGCAGAACGCCGACCTGGCCTTCGCCGCCTGGGGCGAGAAGCGCAAGGTCAACGCCGACGGCGAGTGTGTGGGCGGCAAGGGCAAGCTGGAGAAGGCGACCACGCTCAGCCTGGCCAGCCACGACCCAAAGAAGGCGGCCGCCAAGGCGTGGGGGCCGATCGCGGAGGAGTACGGCCTCGAGCCCGTCGAGTGGAAGAAGCTCTGAGACGACTGGAGCGAGGCCGAGCGAAGGAGTGACCGCGCGAAGCGCGGAGCTCAGCGTGAGCGGAGGTACGCCGCCATCGCCCGTTTGATGGCGGCGGCCGTCCGCGCCTGGAACCGGTCGGACTTCAGCAGGCGTGCGTCCTCGGCGTTGCGCATGTTGCCGGTCTCGAGCAGCACCTGCGGCACCGTGGTGAGGTTGAGGCCGGCCAGGTCGTCGCGCTCGACGAACCCGCCCTCACCGAGGTAGCTGGCCAGCGGCATCCCGGTCTTCCGCATCTCGGTGCGGAGCATCTGGGCGTAGCGTCGCGAGGGCTCGACGACCTCGTCGTTGGTGCCCGAGGGCACCGGGATCAGCAGCGAGTAGCCCCGCTCGGACGCGGCTGCCCCGTCGGCGTGGATGTCGATCGCGACGTCGGCCTTCGCATCGTTGATGATCTTCGCCCGCTTATCGATGCACGGCCCGACCCCGTCGTTGCTGTCGCGGGTCATGACCACCTTCGCGCCGGACTCGCGCAGATCGGCCGCGAGCTTCGTGGCCACGGCCCAGGTGAAGTCGGTCTCCGGGTAGCCGTCGTCGGTCGCGGTGCCCGTCGTGTTGCACGGGCTCTGCGACCGCCCGTTCCACACCGGCTCGTTGATCACCTCGGGCGCGCCCGCGTTGCCGCCGTTGTGGCCCGGGTCGATCCCGACCACGGCTCCCTCGAAGACGTCGTCTGAACTGCTCGACGCGGGCGCGGACGGGGACGCCGTCCCTGATGGCGATGCGGCGGGCTGCTGCCGTGGCGTACTTCCTGGGCTGCAGGCCGCCAGGGTCGCCGTCAGAGCGAGGCAGCCGGCCACGGCGGCCGCTGACCGAGTTACCTCGGTGGGCAGCCACTTCCCTCGTGGAACTCCACGAGGGAAGCGCGACTCGACTGAGTTGCCTCGGTCAGCATTCACGTCACAGATGCTGACCCATCCACGCCTCGACGTCGTCGGCCGTACGCGGCAGGCCGGCGGAGAGGTTCACGGAGCCGTCCTTGGTGACGACGATGTCGTCCTCGATGCGGATGCCGATGCCGCGCAGCTCCTCGGGGACGAGCTTGTCCTCCTTCTGGAAGTAGAGGCCCGGCTCGACGGTGAGGACCATGCCCTCCTGCAGCGGTCCCTCGATGTAGGACTCCTTCGACGCGGAGGCGCAGTCGTGGACGTCGAGGCCGAGCATGTGGGAGACGCCGTGGAGGGTCCAGCGGGAGTAGGTCTTGTTGTCCTCGGAGAGCGCCTCGTCGACCGAGACCGGCAGCAGACCGAGGTCGTCCAGGCCGTGGGCGAGGATCTCCATCGCGGCGAAGTGGCCGGCGCGGAAGGTCACGCCCGGGCGGATCGCCTCGATGCCGGCCTGCTGGGCCTTGTAGACGAGCTCGTAGAGGTTGCGCTGCAGCGGCGTGAACGTCCCGGAGATGGGCAGGGTGCGGGTGATGTCGGCGGTGTAGAGGTTGTGGCCCTCGACGCCCATGTCGAGCAGCACCAGCTCACCGGGCACGATCGGGCCGTCGTTGTCGATCCAGTGCAGCGTGGTGGCGTGGGACCCGCCGCCGACGATCGAGTCGTAGCCGAGGTCGTTGCCCTCCGCGCGGGCGCGGCGGAAGAAGGTGCCCTCGATCCAGCGCTCGCCGTGCTTGAGGACCTGGTCCCACTCGCGCACCGCGTCGGTGAAGCCCCGCACGGTGATGTCGCAGGCCTCCTTGAGCTCGCCGAGCTCCCACTCGTCCTTGATCAGGCGCAGCTCCGAGAGCGCCTTGGCGAACTCCTCGTCGCGGGCGGCCTCGGCCGGGGCGACCAGCTTGTCGACGTCGGCCGAGACTCCGCGGAGGACGCGGGTCGGGGTGTTGCCGGAGAGGTCGGACTCGAGCTGGTCGACGTGGCGTACCTCGATGCCCAGCGAGTCGGAGAGCTCCCGGGCCGAGGGACGCGCACCGGCCCAGAGCGCACCGTACTGACGGTCGCGGAAGAACTCGTCGGTGTCGCGGCCGCTGCGCGGGCGGGCGTACAGGACCGAGGTGCCGTCGGGCTCGATCACGACGACGGCGTCGGAGGTCTGGTTGCCGGTCAGGTGTACGTGGGCCGTGTCGGCGCGGAAGCGGTAGTCGGTGTCGTTGGCGCGGACCTTGTAGGTGCCGGCCGGGACGATCAGGCGCTCACCGGGGAAGATGCCCGAGAGGCGCTCCCGGCGGGCGGCCGCCCACGGCGTGATCGGATGCTCGGGAACCTCGACCTCGCGGTCGTCCCAGCCCTCCCTCATGAACGTGGACCACGCCTCCGGAACCGTCTGGTCGTGGCTCTCGGTGTGGTCGTCTGCAGGAGTGGGGGCGCCTTTGTCCGTCATACCGGAATCGTACGCCGCGCCGGATCCACAACGCTCGTGAGTTCCCAGGCCACGCGGGTGGCGGGGACGTCTCGATCGGTGTCGGGTCGCACGTGCGGTCCGCACGCCCGATAGTCTGGCGCGCATGGGGGCGATCCCGAAGGATCCGACGAGAAGCAACCGCACGTTCACCATCGTGGTGGGCGTGCTTGTCGTGCTGACCTCTTTGCCGGTGCTCGGCATCGTTCTGCTCAGCACCAGCGTCGTCAACGACCATCTTGCCCCGACCGGCGCGATCCTGGGAGTGCTCTTCGCGGCCATCCCGGTGGTGCCGCTGGTCTACGCCTTCCTGTGGCTGGACCGCTACGAACCTGAGCCGAAGTCGCTGCTCGCGCTCGGTCTGGGGTGGGGCGCCTTCGTCGCGGTCGCCGCCGCGCTGATCGTCCAGAGCGTCGGGGCGCTGCTCGCCGGGTGGAGCCAGCCGACCCAGCTCGCGATCGTGGCTCCGGTCACCGAAGAGGCGGCCAAGGGGCTGTTCCTCCTGGTGCTGCTGGTCTGGCGTCGACACCTCCTCGACGGGGTGCTCGACGGCATCGTCTACGCAGGCATGGTCGGCATCGGCTTCGCCTTCACCGAGAACATCCTCTACCTGGGCGGCACCTACAACGGCACGCCCGGCATGGGCGACAGCTCCACAGGACACATCGGTGAGTTCACCGCCGTCTTCGTGATGCGCTGCCTGTTCAGCCCCTTCGCCCACCCGTTCTTCACCGCCTTCCTCGGCATAGGCATCGGTGTCGCGGTGGTCACGCGCAAGCGCTGGCTGAAGGTCGTGGCGCCGCTGCTGGGCTACGCCATCGCGGTGCTCGCCCACGCCACCTGGAACGGCTCGACACTGCTCTATGACGGGGCCGGGTTCCTGCTGGCGTACGTCGTGGTGATGGTGCCCGCGTTCGTGTCTTTGGTGGTCTTCGCGGTCTGGCGGCGAAAGTCCGAGCGGATCGTGCTGACCCGGTCGCTGACCGACGCCGCCCAACGGGGGCTGATTCCCTACACCGACATCGACTGGGTGGTCGATCTGCGGCGCCGGGAGCAGGCGCGGAGGTTCGCGTCGACCCACGGAGGGGCTCAGGGGGTTGCGGCCATGCGTGAATACCAGCAGGCTGCCATCGAGCTCGGATACTTGCACTGGCGATTCCTGCGCGGCAACCCGCCGCCAGACTTCGCCGCCCGGGGGAGGGCATACGTTGACCGCATCAGTGAGGTACGTCCACACATCGCGTTCCCGAGCGGGCAGGTGATGGCCGGATGACTGACGAGAACAGACACGACGACAACGCGCCGGAGCCTGCTCCGGAACATGCCCCCGAGACGCGGCCGGAGCCCTACGAGGCGCTGACCGCGGGGATGCTCGCGGAGAAGCCGACCACCGAGTTCGAGGCGGCCCGGGCCGAGATCGAGGCGTCCGGCGGCGAGAGCAACCGGATGGTGACCTCGCTCATCCAGCTCCACCAGGCGCTGACCGAGGTCACCCTGCCGCTGGACCTGCCCGGCGCCGACGAGCAGCGGGCCGCCAGGCAGAACATGGTCGAGCAGCTCGAGGACTACGTCATCCCGCGGATGATGACCATCGACGCGCCGCTCCTCGCGGTCGTCGGCGGCTCCACGGGAGCCGGCAAGTCGACGCTGGTGAACTCGCTGGTCGGCACCAAGGTGACCACGCCGGGGCTGCTGCGGCCGACGACCCGTTCGCCGGTGCTGGTGCACAACCCCGAAGACGGCCGCTGGTTCGGCCAGGACCGCCTGCTTCCCGAGCTGGAGCGGGTCCACCACCCGACCAACGACCCCGGCGCACTGCAGCTGGTCGCGAGCGACCGGCTCCACCCCGGCCTGGCGATCCTGGACGCGCCCGACGTCGACTCGGTCGAGGAGGCCAACCGGGTGCTCGCGGCCGAGCTGCTCGCCGCGGCCGACCTGTGGGTCTTCGTCACCTCGGCCGCACGCTACGCCGACCAGGTGCCCTGGGAGTTCCTCCAGCTCGCCGCCAACCGCTCCACCGCGGTGGCGGTGGTGCTCGACCGCACTCCGACCGAGGCCGTCCAAACCGTCGCCGGCCACCTGGCCCGGATGCTCGCCTCGCGCGGGCTCAAGGACTCACCGCTCTTCATCGTCCACGAGGGCGAGGTCTCCGAGCACGGGCTGCTGCCGGCCGAACACGTCGCCGAGGTACGCGCCTGGCTCGACATGCTCGCCGACGACGCCACCGCGCGACACCAGGTCGTCACCCAGACCCTCGACGGTGCGGTGCGGGCGCTGACCCTGGAGGTCCACCCGATCGCCGACACCGCGGACGGTCAGGGAGAGGCTGCGCAGCGGCTGCGTACCGATGCGGACATGGCCTACGACGAGGCGCTCAAGTCGATCATGGCGGCGACCGCCGACGGGACGCTGCTGCGTGGCGAGGTGCTCGCGCGCTGGCAGGAGTTCGTCGGCAGCGGCGAGATCCTCAAGGCGCTCGAGACGAAGGTGGGGATGCTCCGCGACAAGATCCTTGGCTCGATCAAGGGCAAGCCCCAGCAGGCAGAACGGGTGACCGCGGCCGTACAGGGCGGCCTGGAGATGCTGATCCTGGAGCAGTGCGAGGCGGCTGCCGAGAGGGCAGAGGCGGCCTGGCAGATGAGTCCCGCGGGCCGCGGGCTGCTCGCCGCCGGCCCCGCCGACCTCGGCCGAGCCTCGCGTGCGCTGCGGCCCAAGGCCGAACGTGCGGTGCGCGACTGGCAGCAGGACGTGCTCGACATGGTGCGCAGCGAGGGTCAGGACAAACGTACGACCGCGAAGTTCCTCTCCTACGGGGTCAACGGCCTCGGCGTCGCGCTGATGGTGGTCGTCTTCGCCTCGACCGGCGGAGCGCTCGTCGGTGCCGAAGTGGGCATCGCCGGCGGCACCCTCCTGCTCGGCCAGAAGCTCCTGGAGGCGGTCTTCGGCGACCAGGCCGTGCGTGGGCTCGCGTCCAGAGCGCGCAAGGCGCTGGAGGTACGCATCGTGGGGCTCGTCGACGAGGAGCGTGCGCGCTACACGGGTCAGGTCGACGCGCTGCAGATCGACCATGGTGCACCGGAGCGACTGCGGCACGCTGCGCGGAAGGTCGGCGACGCTCGTTTCGCCAGCCAGCGCGGCGATGACTGAGACTTGTCAGACTGAGACTTTTCGGGAAGGGAAGGGGGATCATTGAGCGGCCTGCTCGAAGGTGCGAAGAACCTGGTCAGCCGAGGTGGAGATCTCGGTGATCGGCTGGACGGACTGACCGCTGCGACCGTGGCGGCGACGGGGCGCCTCGACGACGGACTCGTCGAGGACGCGCGCGCTGTGGTCAACAAGGCTCAGGGACGCCTCAAGCTCTCCGCCGACCACACGGTCGTCGGGGTCGCGGGGGCGACCGGGTCGGGCAAGTCGTCCACGTTCAACGCCCTGACCGGGCTGGAGCTCTCCGCCGTCGGTGTCCGGCGGCCGACCACCTCCTGGGCGACCGCCTGCGTGTGGGGTTCGGAGGGCGCTCAGGAGCTGCTCGAGTGGCTGGGCATCCCCGAGCGTCACCAGACCACCCGCGACTCGATGCTCGACACCCGCCGTGAGGGGCACGAGCTCGACGGCGTGGTGCTGCTCGACCTGCCCGACCACGACTCCACCGAGGTCTCTCACCATCTCGAGGTCGACCGGCTGGTCGAGCTCGCCGACATGCTGGTGTGGGTGCTGGACCCGCAGAAGTACGCCGACGCGGCCATCCACGACCGCTACCTGCAGCCGCTCCGGACCCACTCCGAGATCATGGTCGTGGTGCTCAACCACATCGACCGCGTTCCCGAGGACCGTCGTGAGTCGATGCTGGGTGACGTACGCCGCCTGCTCGACCAGGACGGGCTGCGCAACGTGCCGGTGATCCCGGTCTCGGCCAAGCTCGGCTGGGGGATCCCGCAGCTCAAGACCGAGATCGCCCAGCGGGCCGCGGCGAAGCGGGCCAACAAGTCCCGGCTCTCCGCCGACATCAAGACCGCCGCCGTGAAGCTTGCCAAGGCGTCCGGTGACGCCAAGCCGCGTTCCCTGGCCAAGCCCCGGGTGGAGGCCCTCGAGGACGCCATCTCCGAGGCCGCCGGGGTGCCGACCGTGGTGGACGCGGTCGAGCGATCCGTACGCACCCGGGCCAGGGCGGCCACGGGCTGGCCGCTGGTCTCGTGGGTCTCCCGGTTGAGGCCGGATCCGTTGAAGCGGCTTCACCTGGCGCTGGGGGAGGAGGCGACCCAGCTGGCCGGGCGCGCCCGGACCTCGTTGCCGCAGACCACTGCCGTCGAGCGCGCGCGGGTCGACACCGAGGTGCGTCAGCTGGCCGACGAGGCCGGCGCCGGGCTCGCCTCGCCGTGGCGCGACGCGATCCGACGGGCATCGGTCTCGCGGATGGATGACCTCGCCGACAGGCTCGACGCATCGGTCGGCGGTGTCGATCTGAACGCCGAGCGGCTGCCGCTGTGGACCGGGCTGGTCAAGGCGCTCCAGTGGCTCCTCATCATCCTCGCCACCGTCGGGCTGGTGTGGTCGGTGGCGCTGCTTCTCTCCGGAGCCGCTCAGCTCGGCGACGTGACGCCCTCAGTTGCCGGGGTCGAGCTGCCGTACGTCCTCTTCATCGGGGGTGTCGGGCTCGGGCTGGTGCTGTGGGCGGTGTGCCATCTGCTGGTGATCAGCACCGCTCGACGGCGCGCGCGGTCGGCCGATGCGCGGCTGCGTACGGCGGTCGCCGACGTGTCCCGTGAGCTCGTCGTCGACCCGATCGAGACTGAGCTGGCGGCCTACACCGCCCTTCGGCACGGGGTGGCCAAAGCGCTGCGCTGACCGGCAGCGGGCCGATCACTGTCCACAGGCACGGTTCGATCCGGGGTTGTCCACAGGCGGACGTACGCCGCCCGGAACTGTCGGTGGTCGAGCGCAGGGTTGTCTCCGAGGCCCGCATCAGGCGGGCGCGAACTCTGAGGAGACAACGATGAACGACTCGATCATCACCCTGCGCGGCAACGTCGGCGCCGACCCCGTCGTGCGGAGCGTCGGTGAGTTCTCGGTCGCGAACTTCCGGATGGCGTGCACACCGCGGAAGCTCAACCGGTCCACCGGCGAGTGGAGCGACGGCGTGACGCAGTGGTTCTCGGTGAGTGCCTGGCGTCAGCTGGGGGAGAACGTCGGGCGCTCGCTTCGCAAGGGCGACCCCGTGGTCGTCCAGGGACGGCTGTCCACCCGCAGCTACGTCAACAAGGACGGGCTCGAGGTCAACACCTTCGAGGTCGAGGCGACCGTCGTCGGCCACGACCTCAACCGTGGCATGAGCAGCCTCTCGCGCAATCCGCGCTCCCTGGCCGCGGTCGCCGCCCCCGCCCCCGAACCCCGCGACGACGACCCCGAGCGCGACCCGCTCTCCGACTGGCGGGCGCTGGGCGCGGACCCGTGGGACCAGAAGCCGATCACCCCGGATGAGGGCGAGGCGACTGATGAGACGGAGCCGTCTGTGGCGGCCTGAGGTGAGCCGGGCCTGCGGCGGGGTGCGCCGGTTGTACCGGCGTGCCTCTCCCTCATTAGGGTGGGCACCATGGCCGACTACATCCTCTCCCTGCGCAATGTGCGCAAGGCCCATGGCGACAAGGTCGTCCTCGACAACGTCACCCTCTCGTTCCTGCACGGTGCCAAGATCGGCGTCGTCGGCCCGAACGGCATGGGTAAGTCCTCGCTGCTCAAGCTGATGGCGGGGCTGGACCATCCCAACAACGGCGACATCGTCCGCGACCAGGACGCGACCGTCGGGATGCTCCAGCAGGAGCCGCCGCTGACCGAGGGCAAGACCGTCCTCGAGAACGTCGAGGAGGCGGTCAGCGAGATCAAGACGAAGATGAAGCGCCTCGAGGACGCCTACATGGAGATGGGTGACCCCGACGCCGATCAGGACGCCCTGATGGCCGAGACCGGTGACCTCCAGACCTACCTGGACAACATCAACGCCTGGGACATCGACTCCAAGCTCGAGCAGGCCATGGACGCGCTGCGCTGCCCTCCGGGCGACGCGATCGTCGACAACCTCTCCGGTGGTGAGCGCCGCCGGGTCGCGCTGTGCAAGCTTCTCCTGCAGGAGCCCGACCTGCTGCTGCTCGACGAGCCCACCAACCACCTCGACGCCGAGTCGGTGCAGTGGCTGGAGGGTCACCTCAAGTCCTACAAGGGTGCCGTCCTCGCCGTCACCCACGACCGCTACTTCCTCGACAACGTCGCCGAGTGGATCGCCGAGGTCGACCGCGGCGCGATCCACGGCTACGAGGGCAACTACTCCACCTACCTGGAGACCAAGAAGGACCGTCTCAAGGTCGAGGGGCAGAAGGACGCCAAGCGCGCCCGGATGCTCGAGAAGGAGCTGGAGTGGGTCCGCTCCAACGCCAAGGCCCGCCAGACCAAGTCGAAGTCGCGTCTGGCCCGCTACGAGGAGCTCGCCGCCGAGGCCGACAAGGCCCGCAAGATCGACACCGCCGACATCAACATCCCGCCGGGCCCGCGCCTGGGCGACGTGGTGATGGAGGCCAAGGGCCTGGTCAAGGGCTTCGAGGGCCGCACGCTGTGGGACGACATCTCGTTCTCGCTCCCGCGTGCGGGCATCGTCGGCATCGTCGGCCCCAACGGTGTCGGCAAGACCACGCTGTTCCGGATGATCACCGGCTCCGAGAAGCCCGACGCGGGTGAGCTCAACGTCGGCCAGACGGTGAAGATCTCCTACGTCGACCAGAGCCGCGGTGGCATCGACCCCAACAAGAACGTCTGGGAGGTCGTCTCCGACGGCCTGGACTTCATCAAGGTGGCCAACTTCGAGATGAACTCGCGCGCCTACGTCGCCTCCTTCGGCTTCAAGGGTCCCGACCAGCAGAAGAAGGCCGGCGTGCTCTCCGGTGGTGAGCGCAACCGCCTCAACCTCGCGCTCACCCTGAAGCAGGGCGGCAACATGCTGCTGCTCGACGAGCCCACCAACGACCTCGACGTCGAGACGCTCTCCTCGCTCGAGGACGCGCTGCTCGACTTCCCCGGCTGCGCCGTGGTCACCTCCCACGACCGGTGGTTCCTCGACCGCATCGCCACCCACATCCTCGCCTGGGAGGGCACCGAGGAGAAGGAGGGCGAGTGGTTCTGGTTCGAGGGCAACTTCGAGTCCTACGAGGCCAACAAGATCGAGCGCCTCGGCCAGGAGGCCGCGCGCCCCCACCGCGTCACCCACCGTCGCCTCACCCGCGACTGACCAACCCGCGCCGAGTCGGCGCGTCCTGACCAAACCCAGCGCCGAGTCGGCTCGGGACAACGAGCCGACTCGGCGC